>CAZDFY010000007.1:54953-65184 GCA_964504785.1 uncultured Sediminispirochaeta sp.
ACTGCACACTGCACACTGCACACTGCACGAAAGAAAAGTACCAAACAGAAGCAAAAAAGAAGTTTTTTTAAACGCCAAGGCTTCTAAAATTGATCCTACATTGATACTAAAATTGTTTTCCGGTTGCACCGAGGGCTTTGCAGTCCTATACTGAGCATTGTTACTTACTGATCATTAAGATTGAAAGTAAAGAGAAAGGAGCCCTTATGACTGAAATGTTATATCACAGTGATTCTTATCTAAAAGAGTTTGAGGCAGTGGTCACCGATGTCGTTTCAGAAGCCGGTACCGTGGTGCTGGACAGAACTGCATTTTTTCCCGGGGGCGGCGGACAGCCGAACGATACCGGCCGGCTGCAGTTCGGCGGGGTAAGTGTTGCGGTGACTAAGGCCTCACGAGACGGCGACCGTATTCTTCACCATGTGGAGGGACAGGTGCCGGAAGTCGGTAGCCAGGTGACAGGAAAAATCGACTGGGAACGGCGCTACCAGCTGATGCGGACCCATTCGGCAATGCATGTGCTCTGCGGGGTGGTATGGCGGGACTACAGCGCCCAGGTAACCGGCGGCAACATGGATCCCTTAAAAGCGCGCATGGATTTCGAGTTCGAAAACTTCTCCGCCGATCTGGTACACGACATAGAGGAAAAGGTAAACAACGAAATTCAAAAGGGCCGTGCCGTCCATGCCAGGGTACTTCCCAGAGGGGAGGCTGAAAAGATTCCCGATCTTATCCGTACAAAAATTAATCTACTTCCGGATTCACTACAGGAAATTCGGGTGGTCGAGATAGACGGCCTCGATCTGCAGGCCGATGGAGGGACCCACGTGGCCAACACTAAAGAGATAGGTACCTTCAAGATTGTAGGACACAAGAGCAAGGGGAAAATCAACAAGCGCCTGAAGGTTGAGATTGAATAACAGCCGAGCGGCCCTAAGGGCTCTGATTCGGCCGACAACCCGAAAGACACCAATATAAAAGGAGAGAAGGATGGAAAAGAAATATTGCCTTTTTGCATTTAACGGCGAGATGATGTGTTTTGTGCATGTTCTGTTGAATGCACTCGACCTACACAGCAAGGGGTATGAGGTCAAAATGGTGATGGAAGGCAGCACGACAAAGCTCATTGCCGATTTTGAAAAAGAGGATGCGCCCTTCAGAAAGATGTACCTTGAGTGCATCGAAAAGGGCCTGCTCGACTGTGTATGCCGAGCCTGTTCCTACCAGATGGGAACTCTTGATATAGCCCAAAAGAACAATTTGCCGCTGTGCGACGACATGAGCGCTCATCCGAGCATGGAACGCTATTTAAAGCAGGGGTACGAAATTATTACCTTTTAAAAGGGAGATATACTTATGCATACATTAATAGTATATAACTCAAAGTACGGGGCCACAAAAAAATGTGTTCAAGTGATGCGGAGCGAATTAACCGGCGAAGTGACCGACGTAAACCTAGGGGAGGGGAAAGCCCCCAATCCGGAGGATTTCGATCGGGTCCTGATAGGGAGCAATATCCATGCCGGTTCCATTAATAGAAAGGTCCGCAGCTACTGTTCCCACGCCACCGATTCACTGCTCCAACGGCCGGTGGGACTGTTTTTATGCTGCCTTGCCCCCGAAGAGCATGCCCTGGACTACTTTGGAAAGAATTTTCCTCAGGTCTTGGTGGAACACGCCAAGACGACCGGAGTGCTCGGCGGTGCCCTGTACTTCGAGAAGATGAACTTCTTCGAGCGCTTTCTGCTTAAAAAGGTTTCCGGTACCACTACCAGTTTTGAGAACATCGATGAAAAACGCATCCGAGACTTTGTGCAGAAATTTGAATCCTAAATTCGAGGCTTAAACTCGAAGCCAAAGGGTAGTAATCGAGAGGACGGCGGGCTCACGCCCGCCGTCCTCTCGCACCACCGAGCCGCAAGTGACCCGAGCCGCACAATATGCAAACCCGCGGGCACTTGGAACAGTGCATAGTTTTGAAACTTAACCGATTGCTTCGTGACCGGTTTCCCCGCTGCGGATACGAATTACCTCCTCCAGGGGTACAATAAATATTTTTCCATCTCCTATTTCCCCGCTGCGGGCTCCGGCAATAATCGCATCAACCGTCGGCTGGACAAAGGCCTCATTGACCGCAATCTCTATACGGGTCTTTTTCAGCAGATTCACCTCTATATCCACGCCCCGGTACGATTCGGTGTACCCCATCTGCTGTCCACAGCCGAGTGAGTTGGTAACCGAAATCTTATACACTTCAGCTTTATACAGTTCTTCTTTCACACTATTCAGCATGTGCGGCTGAATGTAGGCAATAATTAATCTCATGTTGTCTCCTCCTCTCACATGTTGCTGAAAATCTGGAAGCCGCTGTAGGATTCCATTCCGTGCTCACCGATATCCAGTCCCATGAGCTCTTCTTTCTCATCTACCCGCAGCATTCCCGCAGCCTTCAAGGTGCCGAATAAAATGCCCGCAGTTAGTACCGCCCACGCAAATACTGCGGCCACACCTATACACTGAACAAGCAGTTGACCGGCCCCTCCGCCGTAGAACAGACCTGTAATCGACGGGTCGTTTACCCCATCGGCAAACAGACCGACCGCCAGGGTTCCCCAGGCGCCACATACCCCGTGCACCGATACGGCGCCGACCGGGTCATCTATGTGCAGCACCTTGTCAAAAAACTCGACCGAGGCCACCACTATCACCCCCGAAGCAAGACCGATAATGACGGCCCCAAGGGGAGACACCACCCAGGTACCGGCGGTAATTCCCACCAAACCAGCCAGGGCTCCGTTGAGGGACATACTGGGATCGGGCTTTCCGAACCATAACCAGGAAGTTACCATCGCCCCAATAGCCCCGGTCGCCGCCGATAAAGTGGTCGTCACCGCAACATGAGCAATATCCGGGTCGGTCCCCGATAGGGTACTGCCTGCGTTAAAGCCGTACCATCCAAACCAGAGAATAAACACTCCCAGCGCTGCCAGGGGCATGCTGTGTCCGGGAATGGCCCGTACTTTGATTTTCCCTTCTACCTTTACATATTTTCCCTTACGGGCCCCCAGGAAAAAGGCCCCGACCAATGCAGCCCAGGCACCTACTGAATGCACCACGGTACTTCCGGCAAAATCATGAAACCCCAGCTCCGCCAACCATCCGCCGTTCCAAATCCAGTGTCCCGATATAGGATAAATTAAAGCGGATATGAACACACTGTATATTAAATACCCGCCGAATTTGGTCCTCTCAGCCATTGCCCCGGAGACGATAGTTGCAGCAGTAGCGGCAAATACTACCTGGAACATCCAATCGCGGTACAGAGCACTATCGGCCCCACTCAGAAAAAACTGATCACTCCCAATGAAACCCGACACCGAAGCCCCGTACATAAGCCCCCACCCGAGGGCCCAAAAAGCTACCGCACCGGCGGAAAAGTCCATCAGGTTCTTCATCATTATATTTCCCGCGTTTTTAGCCCGGCTTAAGCCTGACTCCACCATAGCAAAGCCGGCCTGCATAAAAAACACCAGTACCGCCGCTAAAATAAGCCACAGCATATCTAAGGCCGTTTCAAAACGGTCTACCACCGCCTTGAGGGCCGGTTCCTCCGCCGCCGCTTGTGTTACTGTACCCAGTCCGAATATCATTGCGGCACCTAGGCAGCTCATCCATCGCTTCATAAAATTTCCTCCTTATGCGTGTTACCTTACTATTGCAAAGACCGTGCCATACACGCTTATAAAGGAAGAATAAGTGGGCTTTTTCTTTTTAAATATAATTACAGAAAGGAGTTAAAAATCACAAAAATATTTTTTATGTATTTTATGAGTCCCCTGAAAAAAGGGTGCCAAACTCCAGGGTGTACTTTTCAAATGCTTGTTATGCAATGAATTAAAAATAGCGCAATAAGCTGTTAACGCTTTTTTCAGGGGACTCTTTTATAGATTAATTTACCCACAGAAAAGTGGGAAACAAGGTATAATGACTACATAATCGTAGTTTTTATGAATTTAGCCTACAAAATAGTAGGGAAAACACATATATGCTTTATTCCCGCATATCTTCCCGGATCGGAGAGAAGATATCTACTACCTTGCTGTAGGTAATCGAACGGCCCGAATGGGGCACATTCGGCGGGACCCGCACAACTTCTCCTAGCTGAAGCTCCCGCGACTCTCCATCAACAGTAAGCTCAAAACGCCCCTCCTGGAGCATCGCAATTTGTTCGTGGGGATGGGAATGTTCCGGTAAATTGGTCTGCGGATCGAACTCCCAGTACGCAATGGTCATTTTCTCACCGTGGACTGTACGTAATAGAATCCCCTCACCCCGCTCACGGGCCGGCAAATCCTTAAGATTATAACTGTCCATACACACTCTCCTCTAATTTTATTGGTGGTCCTCTTCAACCTGCAGTGCCAAAATAAAAAGGTAATCGGCTAACCGGTTCAAATATTGCTGAGCAGGAATAAGTTGATTCAGCCCCCTTTCGCGTATGCAGCTTACCATCCATCTTTCCGCCCTTCTACACACAGCACGGGCTACATGAATATGTGCTGCTTGTAAAGACTCGCCGGGCACCACAAAGCATTCGGGAACTTTGGTGTGCTTCATTATTCGATGTTCCCTCTTTTCAAGATCCTCAATATCCTTCTGCTCTATCTTACGTATTCGCTCGTATTGATCGGAGCTCTTTGGTACCGCAAGCATCCCGCCGATTATCTGAAGTCGCTCTTGGGCCGAGTAGATTCCCCTCGCCGGTTCTTTATCTAAAGAGGCCCGTACTACTCCTAGAGAGGAGTTCAACTCGTCAACAGTACCAAGAACATGAAAAACAAGATCATCCTTTCTCCGCCGCTCGCCGTTTGCGAGGCTGCTCTCCCCCTTGTCACCACCGCGGGTTGTTACCTGGGAAAATTCAAACTGCTTCATAGCCTTACCCTATCCTATCACGCGTAATTGTGAAAGCAAATTAACTTTCTGTCGGTCTACGGAATTTAGTTTCGGCACGTTTGGCTTAGCCCCGAACACTTCTCACGGTGAAAAACACCGGTGAAAAACACTTCCTTGCCTTTCCCACTGTTTTTTCATTACTATACAAAAGGGAGAAGCAATGAAAGAACAACACATAGACCCAAAAAACCGCTCTGTTTTAATTGTAGATGATAATCCGCAGAATATTCAACTTGTCGCCTCTCATCTAAAAGAAGTGGGGTATAGAATCTCCTTTTCCCAATCAGGAAGGGATGCTTTACAAAAAATTCAAAACGCGGATTACGACCTTATTCTATTAGATGTTATGATGCCCGAAATGGACGGCTTCGAAACATGTACACAAATAAAAGAGTATCCAAAGTATAAAGAGGTCCCCGTCATTTTTTTGACGGCAAAAATCGACAAAGAGAGCATTGTGAGGGGGTTTGAAGTTGGAGCTGTGGACTATATTATTAAGCCCTTTTACGGCGCAGAACTCCTCGCCAGGATCCGTACACATATAGAGCTTAAGGCCTATCGGGAAAAACTGGAAGAGATGAACCAGAGGCTCTATGAAAAAGCAACCAAGGATGCCCTCACCAAACTTTTCAACCGGCGTAAAATGAACGACCTTATAGAATACGAATACGATCGCTCACTACGCAATAAACTACCCTTTTCTATTATCATCACCGATATAGATTATTTCAAGAAGGTGAATGACAGCTACGGTCATGAGTGCGGTGATATAGTTCTGGAACAAGTCTCTTCAATTCTCATGTCTATGGTCCGTAAACAGGACCAGGTTGGAAGATGGGGAGGCGAAGAGTTTCTGCTGCTGCTGCCGGATACGGAAACCGATGGGGCCCTTACCCTATCTGAAAAAATCAGAACTGAGATTGAAAAAAGTACATATACTTGTGAAGAATTCACACTAAAAATTACTATGACCTTTGGTGTTTCAAGCTTCAGCGAAGAGAAAACAGGTAAAACTGTAATAAAAGAGGCCGACCTGGCCCTTTATGCCGGAAAAAATCAAGGGAGAAACCGCTGTATTGCCTACTCCCCCGAGCTGGACTCAGGATTTTAGCTTGGTCACCAGGTCCTCGAATTTATCCATCAACCCTTCAATCCGGTCAATTTGGAATTTCTCTGAGGCCTCTAGTATGTTGCGAGCATATTGAGCTATATACTCTGCGGAACTGGATAAAGCATACGCATAAAGGTCTTCAGCGAAGCCCTGAACATCGTCTATAAACATGGCTGGCCGCACCTTTTTCCAACGCGGATAAAACTCCTCTTCGATTTGTGTAACGAATTCATCAGGATTCTTAATACCCCCCAACAGCACAGCTGCGTCAAGCTCCAATGGGACCCCTGCCGGGGAGGAAAGTTCCGCCTTTGCACCCTCAAGATCAGAGGGGGGGGAACTTCTTTTCTGCACTACCCGCACGTTGAAAAAATGGACGGAGAAAGTGGACCCTTCATTCGCTGTACTTTGCACATCGATCTTTCCGTTCATCGCTTCTACCAGGCGTTTAGTAATAGAAAGCCCCAGCCCCGTTCCTCCATACTTTCGGGTACTCTGCCCCTCCTGCTGGCGAAAGGCCTCAAATATCCGCTCCAGCTGCGTATCTTCGATACCTACCCCCGAGTCAAACACATGAATGTGTAGATCTACCTCTTCATCATCTTCAGAATAAGATCCACTTTTTACACGTACCCCCACCATACCGGCATCGGTAAACTTCACGGCATTGCCCAATAAATTTAGTAAAATCTGACGAATCCGGGCTTCATCCAGCAACACTATTTCAGGCACCTCTTCATCAACCTCTTTGTGCAGTTCAAGTCCTTTTCTTTCTACTTCTAAGCTAAAAATCTGTTCGATATCCTGGAGAATACGGCGCAGGTTTGTCTCGCCATATTCCAAAGATAAGCGTCCGGCTTCAATTTTAGAAAGATCAAGAATATCGTTGATAAGTTCAAGCAATACAGTTCCCGATTTTTCAATTGCCGAAAGGTATGAACGGGCCTGGGGGGCCTCAATAAGAGAAGACAAGAGTTGATTGTATCCTAATACGGCATTCATAGGTGTTCGGATTTCATGACTTACATTTGCAATGAAATCACTTTTTGCCTGGTTAGCCGCTTCAGCATCTTCCTTTGCCTTCCGGAGTTGGGTTTCAATTTTTTTCAATTTGGTAATATCATGGGTAATCGACAACAAATGCACGTTGTTCTGGTATGTTATCACACTTACCGTTACAATTACATTTCGTTTTTCCCCATTTTTTGTCTTGTGCAGGGTTTCAAAACTACCATACCCGGTTTCCATTATCTCCTTAATATGCTGCTTTGTCTCTTCCGGAGTCTCATTTGCCTCAATGCTTTGAAGATGTACTCCTCTAAATTCTTCAGCAGTGTACCCCAGATTATGATATGCCCGCTCATTAAATTCCACCACTTTTCCGGACAGGGGTTCAATCAACATAATTGCATCGGCGGCCAACTGAAACAGACTTTTGTACAAGGCCTCGGACTCCTGAAGCTTTTGTGCAGCCCTCTTTCTTTCCGAAATGTCGGATTGCAAGGCTACAAAATTTACAATCTCCCCCTCATCATTTACTATTGGTGCGATAGTTTGATATCCATAGTAGGTCGAACCATCTTTGCGGGTGTTAAATATTTCCTCTTCCCATATTCGCCCGTTTAGTATGGTCGACCACAAGTTTTCATAATACCCTTGTTCCATTTGTCCAGAGTTTAATATGCTCGTTCTTCTGCCGATCGCCTCCTCCGGTGTATACCCTGTGGTTCTCTCAAAAGCAGGATTTACATATTCAATATACCCCTCTTTATCAGTAATATAGATTGCAAATCCCGCCTGTTGTACCGCTTCCTGGAATTTTTTTAACTCCCCTTCCTTTTCTCTAATTTTTTTCGACATACTATTAAAGGCATACTGCAACTCAATAAACTCGGTATACTCAGAGATTTGATGCTGTACCGGTACCGGATATTCTTCTTCAGTAGAACGGTAGAGCGTCGCAATAAACTGATGTAAGGGAACTACAATTTTTCGATTTACCAAATTACCGACAAAAAAACTCCATACTAGAATAAAGAAAAAGAACAGGCCTAGAATTAAGGTGAAGGTCTTACCTAACTCAAAAATTAATGAGTCCAGCCTGGTTGCATCTATTAAAAACCAATTTATTTCGGGTATTCTGATGCTCACCAAGAAATATGATGACCCCAGAATTTTATAAAAACCGCTGCCCTCCAATGGGCCGTCTTGTAGCTCTTTTATTAATCTGCTTCCTCCGATATTTACTTGCTGCTGTACCTTTGAAAAATCAGGGTGGGCAAGAACATTTCCATATGAATCCGTGATAATCAGCTTTCTTGAACCGTCGCCGCCCTCCAATGCCTTTGTAATTATACCCTGAAGAAACAATACATCCAGCTGTCCTACTACATAATTGCCCCTATCCGTTTGTTGTTTAAAATCTACCGTTACTGTTCCTGATTTTGGTTCTACATAGGGAGTTGATATTTCTGAAAAAAGTCCGGGAGAGTTGAACCCATCTTTCATCAAGGCGGAATAATTATTGGTGAAGGGTGTTTCAGGTTCCGCATACCTTACTTCTCCCTTCCGGTCCAGTAGCATAAGAGAGGTAAAATAGGAATGTATTCGATATGCAGAAATTAATGCCGATTTACACTGTTCATTATTTTTATTGCAGGTTTCCCTAATAAACCGAATAGTCTCGTCGGCATCTTTAATCTGCCACATTATTGAATGTTGAAGGGACCTGGTTAGTTCAAATTTACTTTCTCTAAATGCGCGTATATTTATTAAAAACTGGGAGATACTGAATAATATTACCAGAAAAAGAGCCCCAACAAGAAGAACCAACAAAATTCTGCCCCGTATTATCTGCTTAAGCCCCTTGGCCGGCACACCCTGATGTTGTGCTTCCGCTCTATTGATCATATCGAACCAATAAGCGTAAACTCACCCTCAGAAACTTTACTGATAAAAAAGGGCCGTCTTACATCACTATGTTCATTAAAATAGAGAGTTCCCATAAGTCCCTCAATTTTTTTAATATTTTGCAGCGCCTCAATTAAATTTCCTCCATACTCAGATTGACTCTCCAGTCCTTTCCGCAAAAACAGGACAGATTCATACCCCTGAGCCGCAGCAAACATCGGCGGCCGCCCAAATCTACTACTATATTGTTCTTTAAACTCCCTAAAGGCGGGACGTGTGCTTTCGCTGTTAAAGCTGTCTGTAAACATGAGCCCCTCCACAGCCCGGCCCCCATACTGTATAAGGTTCTGTGTATAGGCCCAGCCCGAGCCGAATATTTTCCACTCTTTGTCCCGCTGCCGTATTTCCTGGGCAAAGGCAGCAGTATCCGCCGCTGACGCCACAATAGCAACAGCAGCTACTTTTTCTTCTTCAATTCGGTTAATAATTTCGGCCCACCCTACTTCTTTTTCTGAAGAAAAATCGATCTGCAGCGGAATTTTTCCTCCAAGCTCTCTAAAGGAGTGTACAAATCCCTGGGCATAGGGAAGAGAGTAGGCTTTGTTATTCCTATCATACAACACAGCAACCCGCGTTACTTCAAGATGCTTGTACGCATATTCTCCCATCACTGCCGCCGACCTGTCCGACGAAGGATTTAATCTGAAAATATAATCCTGCTTTCCCTCTAATAAGGGTGAAGAGGCGGTTGGGCTGATTAAGGGTATTTTTTGGTCCCGTATAAATTTCTCAACACCCAGGGTTTGAGAGCTGGTCATATGCCCAATTATCGCTACAACCCCCTCTTCAATTAACTTCTTATCCGCCTTAAGAGCACCTTCTATACTGTTTTCATCGTTCTCTACTATTAATTCCAGGGTTCTCCCATTAATTCCACCCGCCTTATTCAGATTTTCAATGGCCATTTGTACTCCATTTCGCCCCTGCACCCCTAAATCCGAATAAATTCCTGTTAATTGACCTGAAAAACCTATTTTTATTGGTTCCGCCTCGGCGCATCCGTTCAATAAGCTAAGCAGACCGCCTATGCATAAAATTCCAACCGCCGCCGCAATGAAATACAGTTTTCGTGTATATAGTCTCATATGCCCTCTTTTTAAGAAATAATAGACTACTTTTTACAGGGGTACTTCCACCAGTATATTTTGAAAGAATCCCACATAAAATGCAAATTTAATGGTCCAAATCCTGTGG
>CAZDFY010000008.1:0-12109 GCA_964504785.1 uncultured Sediminispirochaeta sp.
TGAAGAGCTTGAAGAGGCCGAAGATTTAGAATCTGCAGAAGCCGCAGAACTTGAAGAGGCAGAAGAAGGGGAACCTGAAGAACTTGAACCGGAAGAGCTTGAAGAGGTAGAAGAAGCTGAACCAGAAGAATCGGAAATACCTGCCAAATTAAAAAGCTTTCAAACTGGGGAAGTATTGGAAACAGATATAACCCATATTATTCATGCGGATCTTGAAAATTGGGGATCTTTTTCTGAGGAGCAAAAAGAGCGGGCAATTCACAGTATTGATAAAATCGAACACTCTGAAACAGAAACAGAAACAGAAACAGAAACAGAATCTGTATTAGAAGAAGTTGAGAACGAAGAAGCGATTGAAGAATTGGAAGCTGTGGGTGAAAAAGAGGGTGAAGAAGAGAGTGCATATTTTCAGATGCGGAATGTGGCGAATGATACATACTACGGGTATAGTTCGGCCGGAGTATCTGATTTTAGTGCTGTTCCTGTACAAGGGTTCTTAGAAGTAGTTGGCTCAGGAGAAGAGGAAATCGATGAGGTTGAAGAACTCTCGGATGAGCTGGAGGAGGGGAAAGCTATGGCTGATGAACAGCATACTCCGGATGATACAAATGAAGAGCAAAACAAAATAGATTCAATGCGGAAAAAATCGGAAGAACCTGAAGAAAATGAAGAGGTCGAGGGACTTGAAACGGTTGATGACTTAGAAGAAGTTGAAGAGCTGGAGGAAGTTGAAGAGCTTGATGAACTTGATGAACTTGATGAACTAGAGGAAGTCGAAGAAGTTGAAGAACTGTCGGAAGAAAGTGGGCAAGGGGAAGTATCAAGCTATAATAAAGGGCTGGAAATAGAAAAAGGAATTTATCAATTTAATATTGAAGATATTATTGGTATGAAGGGGAATGATAAGGATAAGTCGGAAGCAATTGTGTATCAGGACGGAACTTTTCAGGTTGATTCTTCTACCTATGAGAATTCTCCCCAGTACGAAGATGGGGAATTGAAAAATCTTATAGATTCAGTCATTGAGAAGGATAGAGACAGCTCGTCCGAACCTGAACAGGCGGATGATTCAAGTTTGGAAAGTATTATTGGGTTTGGTGATGTTGATTTGTCCTTTACATTAGATGAAGAAACAGCGCAAAGTGATGATTCTATTGATAGGCCCCTTCAGCCTGCAGGGTCAGAATTGTTAAATCAAGCTGGTTTCCAGTATGATGTTTTTTTACAACAATTCAGAAGCGGAAAAATTGGAATGCTGAAATCACTAATGAAGATTTCACAGAGGACAGGGGCCCTTTATGCGGCAATTCTGGCAAGGAAAAATGAGAATTGGATTATTTTTGACTCCGTAGGTTTTGATAAGGAGCATAGTTCCAACATAGTTTTGCGGCAAAATGATGTTCTTTATAAACGCTTTCTTCAAGGCCGTGAGCCGGTGATGTTTGATCTTGATGAGGCAAAAGAATATCTAGGGGAGATAGTAAGTGAACGGGACCGTGAGTACATAAATTCCGTTTTATTTGTTCCCGCAGTTTTTCAGGGTAGTGATGTGTACTTATATTTAGGATTAAAGAGTGCTCATCCTGATGTAGAAAGCATCCTTAACTCATTATCTCAAATGTAGTTAAAACTACTTTTTCGAAAACTTCCAAAAAGTTAAAATTAGTATCTCTTTGATATAATCCTTGACATATACATAACCAAACTATATGATGAACTTTAATCTAAAGGTGGAGGAAGGCGATGTCACTTATTTTAATGATAACGCTTCCTCTCTTTGGTTTGATTCTGGGATGGACAATAAGATGGCTATATGCCAGATTTCAGCTTTCTTCTTCAGAACAGAAAGCAGAACGTGTTAAGCAGGAGGCGATAAAGGAAGCCGAAGCAAAAAAGCGGGAGCTTCTCATTGAAACTAAAGACGAGCTGTTGAAAGAACGCAATCAACAGGAACGGGAGTTTCGAGAAAGACGAAATGAACTGCAACGTTTTGAACGAAGGTTGTTACAAAAAGAGGAGAACCTGGAGAAAAAACAGGTTGATGTAGATAACCAGAAGCATGCTTTATCAGACCGAGAGGGGAAATTAACAGAAAAAGAAGCATATTTATTACAACAAGAGGAGCATTGGAGGGACGAACTTGAAAAAATAGCGGGACTCACCAAAGATGAGGCTAAAGAGCTCATTATAAATTCAATGAAGCAAGAAGCCGAACATGACGCTCAAGTTGTAATAAATAAAATTGAACAGGAAGCACAGGCGGCGGGTGAGAAAAAGGCCCGGGACATTATTGTAACCTCAATTCAGCGCCTGGCTACAGAAGTAAGCGGGGACGTGTCGATCAGCTCTGTGAGTTTGCCCAACGATGAAATGAAAGGCAGGATAATTGGGCGAGAGGGACGTAATATTCGGACCCTTGAAACTTTAACAGGGGTGGATATTATCATCGATGATACCCCTGAGGCAGTAGTTTTGTCCTGTTTTGATCCTGTGCGTAAAGAGATTGCAAAGGTAGCATTAGAGCGACTGATTCAGGACGGGCGAATTCATCCCGCTAGGATTGAAGAGGTAGTCCAGAAGGTCGGCAAAGAGATCAATCAGATCATCTACGAAGAGGGCGAGAAGGTCATTTTTGACCTCGGTATTCACAACGTCAGCCAGGACGGAATACGGGCCCTTGGGCGGCTGCATTATCGTACAAGTTACGGACAAAATGTACTCGCCCATGCGAAAGAGGTAGCAATCCTTTCAGGGATGTTGGCTGCAGAGATCGGTGCGAACCGGGAGATGGCCAAGCGTGGCGGCCTGCTGCACGATATCGGAAAGGGAATTGAAACCGAAAGTGACAGTAATCACGCTGAACTGGGTGCCGAGCTTGCTAAACAGATGGGTGAGGATGGAAGGGTCGTAAACTCGATTCTCTCTCATCACAACGATGTCGAACCTACATGTGTGGAATCGATTATTGTGCAAACAGCGGACGCAATTTCCGCTTCAAGGCCAGGGGCACGTCGTGAAACCTTAAACAACTACATAAAGCGTTTAGAGAATCTTGAACAGATTTCCGAAAGCTTTGAGGGTGTTGAAAAGGCTTTTGCGATTCAAGCTGGACGTGAACTGCGAATAATGGTAAATAACGATTCAGTAAATGATCAAAAGGCAAAAGAGCTGGCGAAGGAAGTAGCCAAAAAGATTGAAGCTGAGTTGCGGTACCCCGGAAGAATAAAAGTAACCATCATACGGGAGACTCGGGTTATCGAATATGCCAGATAAGATTACGGCTCTACTCCTCGGGGATGTCTTCGGCACCCCCGGGGTAAGGGCCCTTTTCACCGGCCTCACTTCATTGCGTAAAGAATACAAGGCTGATATCGTAATAGTCAACGGCGAAAATGCCGCTGAAGGTCTGGGAATAACCGAACAAATTGCAGGACAACTCTTTTCGGCCGGTGTAGATGTGATTACTTCCGGTAATCACATATGGCATCATCGAGAGGTTCTTAAGATGCTCGATTCGGAACAGCCCATATTGCGACCGGCAAATTACCCCCCGGGAACCCCGGGAAAAGGGTATATAGTTGTGAATATAAAATCCAATCCGGTGGCTGTGTTAAATCTTCAGGGGCGTGAGCAAATGCCTTCAATAGACTGCCCTTTTCGAGCGGGAAAAGAACTAGTCCGAAAGTTACACTCTCATACGAAGGTAATATTGACTGATTTTCATGCCGAATCTCCCGAGGAAAAGGAATCCTTAGCCTTTTATCTTGATGGGCAAATGAGTGCATTGATTGGAACTCACACCCATATTCAAACGGCAGATGAGAAAATTTTACCCAAGGGAACTGCCTATATCACCGATATGGGTATGACCGGACCCGATGACAGCGTAATCGGCAGCTCAAAGAAAATATCCGTACAGCGATCGCTGAGCCAAATGCCTCTTAAAATGGAAGTCTCTGATACTCCCGCGGTTATACAAGGGGTCAAAATTTCTATTGATGTGGAAACTGGGAAGGCCACAAAAATAGAAAGAATTTCTCAAAAATCACTCGTATAGTTTTCTTAGTTTTTAGAAAGATGAAAAAAAAGGCCCTCCTACAACTATTGAAATCCAAATTTCCTGAGATTGAACAAAAGGAACTGTACGCAAAAATTCTTTGTGGCGAAGTTTCAGTAAATGGAGAACATCATCGAGACCCTCAGTTTCTTGTATCGGAAAATGCTGAACTGAAGTTTGATGAGCGAAAATATGTGTCCAGGGGTGGTTTGAAGCTTGAGGCTGCACTTAAAGAATGGAGACTCCCGGTGAAAGGGCGGGTGTTCCTTGATGCAGGTGCTTCAACCGGAGGTTTTACCGATTGCCTGCTTCAGTACGGGGCCCACAGGGTGCATGCTGTGGATGTAGGGTATAATCAGCTTGATTACTCCTTGCGTCAGGACCGTCGGGTGATAGTATCGGAGAGAACAAATATAATGGATATAGAGTTCTTGGATCCTTCTCCTGGTGCTGCCGTCGCGGATTTATCCTTTCGTTCATTGCGAGGAGCGGCAGTTCATATTTTACATTTAACGACTGAAAAATGGATGGTTGGGCTACTTAAACCGCAATTTGAGGCGCAACCCCGGCAGATTGAAGGTTTTAATGGTGTGGTACCGACTGAGGATGAAGCATACCGTATTTTAGATGATATAAATACACGACTTGCTGAAGAAGGTGTACTAGTGCGCTCTGTGTTACCTTCTCCAATAACCGGTAGAAAGGGAAATCGAGAGTTTTTACTTTACCTAAGCCTTTAGTTCCCATTTCTTAGTTATACATCATTTCTGCTGAGTGGTTTGCCGACAAAAATTCCTTCACTTGATAAATACTCTCTTTTCTTGCCGTTGATCAATATTTGAACCGAGTCAACCGTTTGAAATTCCGTTGCTGTATATACTATCTGCTGGAGTTCCGCCTGAAGCCCCTCTTTTCCAAACTGATTAAAACGAAGGGCTTCGTTAAAATCGATATAGGCAGTGCCGTTTTCTACCCACACCTTTTGAATTTTGGTATTTTGGGGGATGAGATTTAGAAGTCCCTGGTTTAATTCTTCACTTGTGAGCCCCTCAAGCAGCGCTTTCAAAGTCTCGGTGAGGGGAGACTCATTGTAGTAAACCGGTCGGATAATTTTCTTTAGTTCTATAGTTCCGTTATCATTTACCTCTACAAAATAGAGTGCAGATTTTCGCATGCGCTTATCGACAAGCGGTTTTTCCGCCTCATCGGGAGTGTCTTTATCAACGGTGATTTCAACATCCTGGTCGTCACCCTCTTTTTCATCTTCCTCATCCGAATCGACCTCTGAATCGGGCTTTTTGGGCGAGTCCTGAAGCTTTATGCTCTCATCCTGCTGGTCTTCTTCCTTCTCGTCCTTTTCCTGTGTGGTCGAGGGGTCTTCTTTTTCAGGCTCTACCCGTTTTACCTCCGGCTCTTGCGGCTGCTCTTTAAACACGTAGTCCTTAAAACCGGTTTCCTCTATGACGGTATTAATTCTCTCACGGTTAAAAAAGAAAACCACTAAGACAAGTAAAATGAGTGCGATCCAAAATAGACAACCTAATGATGCTTTTTTCTTCTTTCCCATTCCACCCTTTCTATCGGCATTCTGATGACAAAGTTTGACTATTAGTTGTATACGGGCATCTTACTAATTTGACAGTGCGGTAAAAACTTCGTATAGTAAGGGCACAATGAAAACGTTTAAAGGTATATCCGCCTCGCCGGGGATATATATTGGTAAAATATTTCTTTATCTTGATGAGATTTCTCAGATACCCAAATATGAGATTAATTCGGAAGATGTTGAGGCTGAATTAGAAAGGTTTCATTCCGCTGCGGATAAAGCGGGGGATGAAATAAAATCTCTTCAGCAACAGGCGAATAACACTATGGGTACTGAGGAGAGTCGTCTGCTGGACTCACACTTACTTATGCTAAAAGACCCGGAGTTTACCAAAAGGATTGAGGATAATCTGAGGTCCGAACGGATGAATGTAGAGTGGGTGTTGTATAAAACAGCGAAAGAACTTGTAAAAATGCTCGAATCCTCCCAGGATAACTATCTTAAAGAGCGGACAATTGATATTCACGATGTTGCCAAGCGAATACACAATCATTTGGTGTATCGGGAACGGATTTCCCTGGTGGATATAGAAGATGATGTGGTGTTGGTAACACATAACCTGCTTCCCTCTGATGCTTTGACTCTGAATCGCAGCGCCGTGCGGGCAATTGCTATGGACATGGGGGGTAAAACAAGTCATACCGCAATTTTAGCCCGCTCCTTTGAGATCCCTGCTGTGCTTGGTATCTCGGCTATCACCAAATATGCCCGTAACGGAGATGAGGCTATTGTTGATGGGAACGAAGGCACCGTAATATTAAAGCCCGACGATAAAACTCGGAAAAAATACGAGCATAAAATGAAGGAGTGGCAGCGACGGGAAATGCAGCTGCTTACTCTCAATGAACTGACCGCGGAGACAAAGGACGGAAAGCGAATTGCCCTGAAGGGCAATATCGAGGTCCCCGATGAAACAGAATCGGTACTTTCACATGGAGCGGACGGGATTGGTCTTTATCGGACCGAATATCTGTTTCTGCAGCCCGGGGGGTTTCCTTCGGAGGAAGTCCAGTTTGAAGAATATTCAAAGGTCCTTCGTGATATGGAGGGAAAGGGTGGTGTAACCCTGCGGACCCTTGATATTGGCGGGGATAAGGTTATTCCAGGTCTAGAGGGGTTGGACGAAAAAAATCCCATTCTTGGCTGGAGGGCTGTGAGGTTTTGTCTTTCAAGAAAAGACCTTTTTAAAACACAACTAAGGGCCATGCTGCGTGCTTCGGTATACGGCGATCTGCGGATCATGTTTCCAATGATTTCAGGGGTTGAAGAACTTGATAATGTGCTTGAAGTGCTAAAAACGGTAAAAAGGGAACTCAAAAAAGAGGGAATTGCCTTTAAAGAAGATATGCCTATTGGAATAATGATAGAAGTGCCTTCAGCTGCTCTTACCGCCGATCTTTTGGCTAAAAAAGTTGATTTTTTCTCTATTGGTACAAATGACCTAATACAATATACAATTGCAGTAGATCGCGGTAATGAAAAGATTGCCTATTTATATGAACCCTTTCATCCCGGAGTTTTGCGCTTATTAAAAATTGTAATTGATAGTGCCCATAACGCCAGTATTCCCGTCGGTATGTGCGGTGAGATGGCCGGTTACCCTATGGCAACAGTACTCCTGCTTGGACTTGGACTTGATATTTTTAGCATGAGCGCATTTACCATCCCCGAAGTGAAAAAGATTATCCGCTCTGTAAGTATGTCGGAGGCTGAAGAGCTGGCCGGCATTGTTATGGAGATGAAATCAGCTCCGGAGATAGACACACTAGTAAGGAAGTGGATGAATGAACGGTTCGACCTCATACAATAAGACTTCGGGAATAAGAATTGCCGTTGTTGGACGCCCGAATGTAGGAAAATCAACGCTTTTTAATCGTTTGGTTGGAAAACGCAGAGCTATCACGGATCCTACCCCCGGAGTTACCAGAGACGCGGTCCGTGAACAGGCGGTCATCGCCGGTCACAGGGTAGAGTTAATCGATACCGGCGGCTATCGGGTAGATGCGGTAGACATCGACTCATTGGTGCGGGAGAAGCTTCTTTCGCTGCTGAGGGATGTCGATTTAGTACTGTTGATGCTTGATGTAAATGAATATACCGCAGAAGACGAGAGTTTTGTAGATAAAATACGCTCCTACACCGACAAGCTCATAGTAGTTGTAAATAAGGTTGATAATCAGCAGAGGGAAACCCTTCTGTGGGATTATTATTCTCTTGGATTTGAACATGTAGTGGGAATTTCCGCCGCCCATGGAACTGGGTTTGACGATCTGGAAGAGAAAATAGAAGAGGTTGTTGATTTTTCGGCTAAAGCTGATGCAAAGGATGAAGATCCTTTCATCAGAATATCCGTACTGGGTAAACCGAACACCGGGAAATCTACCCTCGCGAATTATTTGATTGGTGAGGAATCTTCAATTGTATCCGATATTCCCGGGACCACCAGAGACGTTATTGAAGGCCGGTTTCAGCATCGCGGTACTCTTTTCCAGGTATTGGATACCGCCGGAATCCGGCGTAAGAAAAAGGTGCAGGAGTCGGTTGAGTATTACTCGGTGAACCGTGCGTTTAAGACCATTGAAGACAGTGATGTAGTGTTGCTGCTTATTGATGTCGAGGAAGGACTTACCGACCAGGATAAAAAAATTGCCAAACAAGCGGTAAAACGGGGAAAGGGAATCATAATTGTCCTGAATAAATGGGACAAAGTAGAGAAGATAAAGAACCAGATGCAGGCTATACAGGACAGGGTACGTTTTGTTTTTCCGATCCTTGGGTTTGCTCCAATTGTGCCTGTCTCCGCGAAAACCGGTGACGGGGTAGAGAAGCTTCTGAGCAATGTATATTCGGTATGGAAACAACTGAACCGTCGTATTGATACTCCCGTTGTAAATGAGCTTATTAGGGATGTGGTCGCCCATACCCAGCCCCCCAGAAGCTCCCACGGCCATTTTAAGGTCTTTTATGCTACCCAGGTAGGCAGCAGTCCTGTAAAGTTTGTTATCTTTGTAAATCGGAAAAAGGGTTTTCCAAAATCATACGTACAGTATTTGACCAATAGTATCCGGAAAGAGCTTGGATTTACACACGTTCCATTATCGGTTGAACTAAGGGAGCGATCCGGCCATCAGACTTAGGCGGGGGGAAACATGACGGGGTATCAGATTGGTACAGTCTGTGAGCTTCTCGGGGTAAAACCCCATGTGCTGCGGTACTGGGAGCAGGAGCTGCCGATTATCTCTCCCCGCAAGGACCAAGCTGGGCGACGGGTATACTCTCGCCAGGAACTGGACCTTTTACTTCGGATTAAGTATTTACTGCATGAAAAAAAGTTTACCCTGGCGGGGGTGCAGGAAAAAATATGGGAAGAGTTATATTCGGAAGAAAAAAATACCCGCGCCCATATTACCGCTATCCGAAATGAACTGCTTCTACTTCAGGGAAGGCTCCGGGAACAGCAAAAAAAGCTTGAAGACGCCTTAGCCAATCGGACCAAAAGGTCGATATAGAGAGTATATGAGTATGTCCAGGCTTCATACGTTAAGTATAGCAGTACTAGTGAGTTTTATCGCTTCTCCTGTTTTTTCATTACCGGATCCGGCGGCCCACACAGCTTCGGAAATCCCAGAGAATATCTATTTGCGTTCTCAGCTGATAGACCGGGTTTTGGGGCCGATTGAAAAGGCCCGGGAAATCATGGAAACAATGGAGAATGAACCGGGCTATGATGTTCCTGTACAGTTTTTCATTGAAGAACAGAAGGGGAGCGTGTATTTCTGTTTTTATCATGGTCATACCGTTGAGTTCAGCGATGCAGTGGCCGGCAGTTATATCATAAAACGGTCTCAAAGAGACGGCAGTCTTGAACAGATAAAAATATACTACAAAAGTGAAGAGGGCAGTTTCATCCGCATTTTTCCGGATAATGAAAAGAGTAGTATAATTGATGTGTATTTGCGTGGGAGAAAAATGCAGACGGATATAAAAATCCATCTCCCCCTTGAAAAAATTGCCCGCTTACCCTTCTCTGAAGTTGTGCGGCGGACCGTAGGTTATATTGACTGGGAGTTCTATATTCCCAGGGGTGATTTTTTACCGCCGGAACTTACAACTGTTGATGATCTCTACGAGCAGCTAAAGCCGTATCTGAAACAGCTTAAGGATGCTGAAGATGGGGCAATCAATTCAGAGGGCAAGTATGTGCTGATAAAGAACGGTGAACTACAAACCGGTGAAGGGGGGCTGAACTGTTCCGGTTTTGCGAAATGGGTAGTCGATTCGGTCCTTTATCCGGTTACGGGAAAACTTTTATCTATTGATGTCCTAAAACGGCCCCACCCGGAGTATCGTGGAAACCGGTGGAGCCGAAAGGTTGAAGATGTAGAGGACCCCTATTTCGGACTTGACTGGACCCGAAATCTGGCACTGGAGGCGTATAGGGCCTTGGAACCTATCGATAACGGTACCGGGCAGGCGAATCAAAATCCAGAGGCAGCCGATGTTAATTTTCTTAGGTATCATGAATATGAAGAAGATATAGGGTATCCGGTTTCAAAGATTGAGACCGTGATGTACGAGCTTGCGAAGGAAAATCCCGGTCGTTTTTATTTAGGCTCCGTGAACGTGCTTGTCCATAGCGAATTTGAGCTGAGAAAACATCTGCATGTAGCAGTTTTTTTCCCATGGCTGGATGAAGAGGGGCGGTTGGAGCTTAAAATACTTGAAAGTAATGATGAGACATCGATTGCCTCTTTTACGGATCGATACAAGGGTGAATACGTTCATTTGGTGAGTGTACCTCAACCGGGGGTGTTTAAACCCGCAAATATGCGCTTGGAACCACTGTTCAAACGTTAAAATTATTGAAAATACCTCGTAACTGAATTATCTTGAGAGATATGAAAAAGATTTTCCTCCTATTTTTTTGTGTTGTAGTATGTACAGTTGAAATATCTGCCCAGGAGCAGCGGCTTTTCCAGGAAGCGGAGCGTCGATTTGAGAGTGGAGATTATCAGTTTGCACTTTCACGTTACAGACAGCTGATGGAAGAATATCCTGATTCGGAATATATTCCGGATGCAAAGTTCCGTGAAGCCGTAATATATGCATATGTCGGCCGTTATAATGATTCCCTTGAACAACTGCAGCGTGTCTCCCAGCGCTACTCCAGCACACGCTATTACCGCTATATTCCCTTTTGGCAGGGGTATAGTCTTTACTATTTGGGTGAGTATGAACAGGCCCAGGACCGTTTTGCACAATTTTTGGAGAGTAATCCCGGGGAATTAACGCGTGATGCCCTCTATTATAAAGCCCTCTGCGAGAGAAGCATTGAGGAGTACGAGAAAGCCCTTGATTCGGTGAAAGAATTGTATCAACTGTATGATTCTCCGATGCGGAACCCCCAGATGGTTGTGTTGTTTACCTCTCTGTTGGTAGAAACCGAACGCTTTGATGAGCTCTTTTCTGTGTATCAGAATTTACAAATAGAACTCTTCGATGTAGAAATTCGCCAAAAGCTCAGTCTTTATAGGGCGGAGGCCCTCTTTCTGCAGGGGGAGTACCGCCGGGCGGAACCCCTCTACCGTGATCTTTTAGGTGCCGGGGACAATTTAAAGACAGTGGCTTATAAACGCCTGTACATACTGTATGAAAAAACTGAGCAAAAAGAGCTTCAGCAGGAAATTTTTGATGAGGCTCAGACTGAGTTATCCGGTAATCCTTCTCTTCTTGCCGAATTTCTTTTGCGGGCGGGGATTGAACACTATAAATCAGGTAGTTACGATCTTGCGCGCAGCTATCTGCGCAGAATTTGGCGTACCCTGCCGAAGGAGAAAATCGACGGTCTTGTACCGCTTTATCTTTCCCATATAATGGAGCGGGAGGGAGAGATAGAGAGTGCTGTTGAGCTTCTTCGTGAATACATGGATATCTCCTCAGACAGAAGGGAAGAGCTTTTGTTGGCCCTTGGACGTCTGGAGAGTTCTCGGGAAGAGTGGAACGCCGCTGCACGGGTACTGGAGTCTTTATTAGCTGAGTACCCCGACTCCGAGTATGTACCGCAGGCACACTACCTCTACGCGTATGCTCTTTATAGAATTGAGAATTATCGGGCGGCTTTAAAGGTGGTACAGGAAAGCTTTGAAAAGGGCTTCACCGGAGCCTACGACCGTGAGTTGCTCAGATTGCGGTCGCGTTTACATACGGACCTAGGCCAGTTTGAAGCGGCACTGGATGATTTGCAGGAATATGTGCCCCGGTATCCAAATGATGTAGAGGCCCGGGTGGATTTAGGAAAGCTCTATTTCCAATTTGAGCGTTTTTCCCAGCTTCATAATTTGGTAGAAGAGATCACCGCTTCACAAGATGAGGATACCTCTGATGCCGACGGTACAGCCGACACTACAGCCGACACTACAGCCGACGGGTTGGTAGAGGGCGGTTCC
>CAZDFY010000008.1:12209-25930 GCA_964504785.1 uncultured Sediminispirochaeta sp.
TACAGCCGACACTACAGCCGACACTACAGCCGACGGGTTGGTAGAGGGCGGTTCCTTAGACCAGAATTCCGGTGAATTATTTACACTTAAGTATATAAGAGGAATGGCCTATTTAAAGGAAGACAAATATCAATCCGCCGGCGAGGTCTTCAGCACCTTATCTGCGGAGAAATTAAAATCGGCGAGACTGGATGAGTTAGTTCCCGGATTCTATTTTTTCAGTGGATGGGCCGAGTATAAACAGGTGGATTATGCCGAAGCTCTGGGATGGTTTCGTCGCTTGGTGGAAGATTATCCGGAGCATGAAAAAGCGGTGGAGGCGCAGTACCTGGGAGGCTGGGCTGCATATGCCGACGGTGATTTTATGCAGGCCCAGGAGTTCTTTGGCCGCTATAGCCGACAGGATATACCCGAATCCAAACAGGAGCGGGGTTTATTTATGTATGGAAAAAGCAGCGCGGCCCTGGGAAAAAGTCAGGATGCCTTGATGGTGTATCAAACCCTGTACAAGGAGCACCCGGATTCGGCCTTTGCCGATGATGCAATGTACGAATATGCGGGGCTGCTGCATATGCGGGGAAAACCTATGGAGGCGGTTGAGGCCTATAAACGTCTGGCGGACCGCTATCCCACCAGCCCCCTCTGCGAGGACGCCCTTTATCGGAGGGGGGATATTCTCTACCAGGAGGAAGAGTATGAGATGGCCCGGGATGCGTATTACGAGCATCGTACCCGTTATCCTAGGGGAAACCTGATTGATGTGTCCCTGTATTGGGGAGGAATGGCCGCTCTCAAGTCGGATGAACCCTATGGGGCCGTCCTTTTGTGGGAAAAGCTGGTGGAAGAATATAGGAACAGCTCCTTTTATGCGGATACCCTGGTTGAACTTGCCCGTCTGCATACGGAGCTCGGGGAATACCAGCGTGCCGTTTCCTATTACACGCGCTATATTTCCTCATTCCCCGAACAGTCCGAGGCCGAGGAAGCCCGTCAAAAGGTTGAAACTCTCAAGAGAATCATAAGCGGTCAAGGTCAACGCGAGGCGGAGCTATCGGTTATTTTAGAGGAGTCCGGTTTGGATTCCGTGGAGGGACGCAAGGCTGCCCTTGAATTGGCCCGCATGTATCTGTATCAGTACACGGAAAAAAACAACCAAGCATATGACATTTTACGTGAACTTACTGAATATAAGAATGAGGCCCCGGAAGTCACAGCCCAGGCCTACTACCTAATAGGAGAGTACTACAACAAGCAGAGTCGGTGGCAGGAGGCGGCGGATGCTTATGGGAGAGCAGCAGTACTGGGGTCCGGGGATGACGACCTGGTAGCCAGGTCTCTACTGCAGGCAGCCCGGAGTGCCCACTCTGCCGGTGATATGCGGGGGGCCCGATCGATGGTCAGAAAACTGGAGACTGATTTTCCCCACACCCAGTGGGTAAAGGAAGCACAGAAGCTGTTAGAGCAGACGGGGAGAAATTGATGCGTATATGTACGGTAAAAATATTGTTGCTATGTGGAGTAGTACTATTAGCTAGTTCCCTCGGGGGGTTGTATGCCCAGGAGTCCACAGAAGAGGGGGCAGCGCCGGATGAGCCGGAGGTAGAACTCCCTACAGTGGTGTTGGAGTATTCAGCGATAAAGCAGGAGAGTATTGAAACGGAACTACCCGAGGGAGATATCATCACACTGCCGACTATAGAAGAGTTACTCCCCGAGGCGGGAGCTTTGGAGCCGTCGGCCCCTGATCTTCTCACAACACGCCCCCGGCAGCCCGAAGAAACTGCTCAACCGGCGGCGGCCTTTTTCAGTGAAGGGGTTATAGGGGGCGGATCTGATAATCATCTCATAGGTGATATCGCCCTTTATAAAAGGGGAGAAATGCCTCTCTATCAATTTCGTTTCTCCCATGAAGGAATAGACGGGTACGGTAATAATGCCGCCGGTACCGGTTTTTTTGACCGGCGGGAGGAATTGTCCGGAAAAGTTGAAATGGAAGGTGGAAAAAACAGCGGTACGGCCAAGGCCTCCTATTTTGAAACTGAAACCGGATTACAGGATTTTGATTCGGCGAATTCCGTCATCCATAGATTTATAAGGGGAAGCGGGGATTATACCCGTACTTTTGATTCCCCCCTCTCACTCTCTCTGCAAGGGACCGCCCATTCCGGTTCTCAGCTTATTGGTATGCAAGATGAGGCTGATGAACTGTTTTTAGAATCTCTGGGCGCTGGAATGTACGAGAATGAGAGGTTTTATATAAGATTATCCGGAGGGTATCGTTATCAGCAGGCCCCCAATGATCGGTATCTGCATCAGGGCTGGGGGGATCTGCTTATGAAGCTCTATTTTAATCGTTTCGACATAAAGGCCCGGGGAGGGGGGCACTGGGATACTGAAAACAGTTTTCTGATACCGTGGAACCTTGAACTGGAGGGTGTAGCCGGTGACCTCCAGTACCGTGTGGGGGGAGGGTATTCGGTGAGCCAGTTATTGTACAGGGACCTGTGGGACACATATCCCTTGCTTGACACCGCTGAAGATCTTAACCTACAGCACGGATGGGAGGGGTACATGAATCTAGGGTATACACCGAATCCGGCTTTGCGGGTAAGCGCCGGTGCCGATTGGAAGCTGCAGCAGGGTACTATAGTCCCCGTTAATCTTGAGCAGCGTGATACTGATACAGGATTGTTTCCCTTTACCCTTGACGAGCGACAGCTCTTAGATGTACAAACGCTTCTAACCTATTTTCCGTCTGAGAGGGTAACCCTTGAGGGTGGTTGGAAGGGCCAGTTGTTTGATGAAGTAGAAGAACTACGTCCGAATCATCTTATAAAGGCGAAGGTTCTGTATTCCAACAGAGACTCCGGCTTTGCAGCTTCTTTGGATGGAAAATACGAACTAGGGGAACTCCCCTATATGCAAATGAAAATGAGTTATCTTCTATCAGCGGGGATCAACCTTGTGATTGAAGGTAACGATCTCTTAGCGTCTTTTTATGAGGATGGAAGGCCCTGGTGGGGAGAGTACGAACAACGTGGTTTAAATGTTACCCTAAAAACAGAGATTTCATTGTAAAACTAGGGGCATGATTTTGATAAGCAAGAAGGAAGGGTAGGTATATGGAATTAATTGGAAAAGGCGGAATTATTATGATAATAATTCTGCTGCTTTCGGTAGTGGCAACGGCAATAATTATAGAGCGGTTTCTCTTTTTTCGGCGTATAAGGGTTGATGAGGAAAAACTGATCAGCCGGCTGAAAGCAACTCTGCAGAAACATCATTATGACGAGGCGATTGATATTTGTGAGAATAATCCTTCACCGATTTCTAATCTTATGAAGGTAGGAATTGAAAACCGAAACTTCTCACAAAGTGAAATAAAAGACTCTATAATGAGCGCCGCTAATCTTGAGATTCCCCATTTGGAACGGTACCTCACGTCATTGGGAACGATTGCTCATATTTCACCGCTTCTGGGTCTTTTGGGGACCGTAACCGGCAACATCAAAGCATTTGGAGTGCTGGGAAGTTTTGGTGGAGCTGTAGGGGACCCTGCATTGCTGGCAACCGGTATTTCAGAGGCACTGTTAACTACCGCTGCGGGAATTATTGTTTCAGTTCCAACGGTAGCCTTTTATAACTTTTTAGTGAACAAGGTAAATCATATCATCATTCGTCTGGAAAATCGTGTAAATGACCTGGTTGTGCTGTTAGGGAAGGAATAAAAATGCAATTTAAACGGCGTTTAAAACCAACCGCTACAGTTGAGATAGTTCCGCTTATCGATGTTGTTTTTCAGCTGGTAGTATTTTTTCTGGTTTCAAGCACTTTTATTCTTACCCCGGGAATTTCACTTACCCTACCGGAGTCTTCAAGTGCTGAACCGACGGTCATGACCCGCCTGGTTGTTACAATTGCGGAGGAAGACGAAATCTATTTAAATAAAGCCAAATATAGTTTGGAAAACCTCGAAGAAGCACTCCAGCAGTTTTCTCAGCGTGAAGAATTGGAGAACCTGCAGACTGTAGTAGTAGAAGGGGACCAGAGTGTTTCTTACAGTCTGATGGTGCGGGTTTTAGATACCCTGCGCCGGCACGGTTTTGAAGGGGTAAATTTGCGGATGCGGGAAGAGGAGTAATGCGGTCACCCCTACGGGATAGACAGTTAATCAGTATAATCTCCGCCCTTGCTATTCACGTGGTTATCGTGCTTCTTTTGGGCTTGGTGGATCTCGACCAGGAATCTGATTCCGATACGCGGCTGGGTCCGGTGGCGGTGCGTTTTGAACCGGAACAAGTACCGGAGGAACCGGTTCCGCCCAGGGAATTTCCGGAAGAGGAGGAGCCACCTGAGCCCCCTGAACCCTCTGAACCAGTTGAACCCCCGGAAAGCCCCGAGACTGTTGAAGTCCCGGAGGAGCAGGAGGCACAGCGTGAACAGGCACCTCCTGCGGCCTCGCAGGAGCCGGAGGCTGCAGGGGGGAGGACGGGGGAGCAATCCACCAGGGAGACCCCTTCTGAACAGATGCCCCGGCAGGAGAAAGCTGAGGAGGAATGGACTATACCCTCCCCCTCCGGTACCAACCCCGATGCCTTTGAAGGGGAGCGTAGGCGAATCCCCTCTCGACAGCCCCGGGAAGAAGTGCCTGCCTCCCGTGCCAGGGAAGGCCGAGAGGAGAGAGCAGTGACCCCTGAGGAGGAGCAACAGCACTCAGAAGGGTCCAAGATTGTATATGGTGAAGAGGAAGCTCCCCGCCCAGACAGATCGGGGCGTGAACCGGAGGCTGAAGAGAGGGACCGGGAGACCTCTGTGTTTTCAGAAGAACTGATGCAGGATCTGGAATCGGTACAGTCGGCTGGGGAGGAGGGCCCTCGGGGCGACGGCGATGCAACAGATGGTGAAACAGGAGATGCAACAGGAAGCGAATCATCAGCCACCGGGCCTGTGCCCTTCCCCTCGGAAGGAAGCAGTCGGGTGGATGTCGAGCTTGAAGGCGACCGTACCAACAGAACTCTCAAAAAATACTCATTACCCCAGCTTTCGGAGGAGGAATTGGCCGAAGTACCGGGGCGGGTAGAAGTGATGGTAGGTTTTGTACTTTTTCCAAATGGAAGGCCCACGGACTTGCAAACACTCCGCTCTTCCGGTAGTGTTGATGTGGATAGGAAAGTTGAGCAGGCGGTTCGGACATGGGCCTTCTCGGAAGCTCCACAGAACTCGGAACCGGTACAGGGGAAAGCTCGGATCGTGATCCGCGCCGCAGAATAACAGGTAATGAATAATAGGCCAATTTAGTGTGATGCACTTGTAAGGAGCAGCTTGAATGATAAAAGCGGTCGGTTTCGACGTGGATGGAACTCTCTACCCCAATTACCAAATGCTTCTCTGTTCTTTACCCTCGCTCCTCACAGTTCCCCGTTTGATGGTCTACTTTGGACAAATAAGAAAAGAGGTGCGTCAGACTAAATATGACGGGTCCTTGCATGATATCCAGGCCCAACTACTGGCAAATAAGCTTGGTATTTCAAAGGATGTCGCCCGTGATCGAATGGAACGGCATTTGTACAATAGGTGGGAACACTCTTTTCGCTGCATCAAGCCCTTCCGGCAGGTAAGAGAAACACTGCTTGCATTTAAGAGAAGTGGTTTGATGCTGGGGGCCCTTTCCGACTTTCCTATTACAAACAAGCTGAAGTTTTTAAAATTGGACGATATATTTGATTGTAGTCTTTCCTCTGAAGAAACTGGATATCTAAAACCGCATTCCATACCTTTCCTTCAAATGGCCCGTCGCTTTGAGCTTGCGCCTGAAGAAATTCTGTATGTTGGTAATTCATATCCCTATGATATAGTTGGAGCATCAGAGGTGGGAATGAAAACCGCCTGGTTGAGCATGCGCGGAGAAAATGGACGGGCGGATATAGTCTTTTCCAACTACTACGAACTGCGTACTCGTGTGTTGGCTGAGTATGCGGGCAAACCTTCAAGGTGATCTTTAGCACGTTGAATTTTGGCACGGTGGTCTTTTGTCTTTAACAATCCGCCTTCTGTGTAGTTGCCGGGTCGCTATTGCCTGGATAACAGCGATAGTACAGTGATAGTACAGTGATAATAATTGACAACTTGTGCTTCCTGGGTAACAATTACTCATAAGGTGTATACTGGGAGTGGGAACAATGCTGTTTTCTTTGGGAAATATTTTAACTCTTTTAATTGTATTGGTAATTCTTGCTGTGTATCGTCAGCTGGATAAGAACAATCGATCACTTACGAAGATAAAGCGTTATTCAGAAAAAATTAAAGAAGAACTGGACGGTTTTGTCGAAAGTAAAACCTCCGAGGTAAAGAACCTCGGGATCGAACTGGATGTGCATCAGAAAACCGGCAAAGAGATCCTCAAACGGATTAAATCATCCGAGGAAGAGCTTGAGAACCGAGCCGCGTCTATGCAGCAGATCAATCAGCGTATAGCCGAATACGATAAGGCACTTTCCGAATTAAAAGATATGACCACAAAAGTCGACGAGAATCTGCAGCGTCTGCACAATGAGTCGGAATTTGTAGACAAGGTTGGACGCCGGCTCAACGGGACCCAGGAACGCATACAGCACCTTGAAAAACGGCTTCCCGCTATTACCCAGGAGTTCAACTCCCTCAACCAGAAAACCCTGAAAGAGACCAACCAGAAAGCCTTTGCCCATGCAAAAAAACTTGCCGAGAACCTCGACGAAAAACTCCTCATGAATGAAGAGCGCCTGACGGAACTCAATAGCCATATTGACGGGCTTGAAACGCGCCGCGAACAGTTTGCCGAGGATGCCTTTGAGCAGATCCAGCGGGTGCTCGATGAAAAGGTCTATCAAGCTGAGAAATCGGGAGAGAAACTTCAGGAACAGCTTACCGAACAGTTGGGGGAGACAAAAGATAAGGTTAAAGCACAAGGCGATGAGATGCTCGAACAGATCGAGGGAGAACTTCGTTCCCTGAACGGAAATGTACAAGATGTTGAACAAACAATACAGGAGAAGATTTCGGCTTTTCATGAACGGGTGAACGGTATTGAACAAAAATATCAGGATGCCCTGCAGAAGGCTGCCGAACGGGGAGTTTCTCTTGAACATGAGGCCTTCTCCAATTTGAAAGACCATATCAACAGAACCCTTGAAGAGACGGAACAAAACTTTCAGCAGCAGGCGGAGGAATTACAGAAACAGTTTGAAAAAGAAAATACCCATCTTGCACAGCAGTATGAGGATTTCTCTCAATCCCTCACACAAAAATATACCGATTTAAATGCGGAGACTGCTGCTGCGGACGGACATGTGCGACAGAAGCTGGATAGCCTCGATAAAAAGATCCACGAGTACGAAGAGCAGATGAACTATCGTTTTACGAAGATGGAAGAGGCAACTCAGGATATCGATTCACTTGATCAAAACCTCCGTCAGGCAATGGATAGAGTTACCAAACGCATACGAAGTGATTTCCAGGAATTTGAACAGCAGCTGGAACAGGAACGGGAGGAACAGCGGGAAAAGGCCCAGACGGACATACAGGCGGTCCACGATGCTCTCGCTGAGGTAGAGAACCAGTTGGCAGCGTTGAAAGATCAGGCGGCAAAAAATGTCTCCACCCGACTTGAGGAATTCGAGCACTCCTTTTATAAAGACCTGGAGGGACGGTCCGAAAAACTCGATGAGCGCTTTTCCGAATGGAAATTACAGCTGGAAAATCGCCTCTCCGAATTGGCAGGAGAGCAGGATACTCAACGCCAACGGGTTGAAGATGAATACAGTGATGCCCTTCGGGAACGGCTGACGGAGCTTCAAAATCGTGTGTACTCTCAGCAGGAGAAATTTGAGAACCAGGTACAGAGTTTTCAGGACCGTATCCAGGAACGTATGGAGCATACCTCTGAGCAGCTTGAGGGGCTTGAAGGTGATTTGAAGGGCGAGATAGAAACTGCCAAGCAGCAAACCCAGGCTGCTTTCCAAAAAGAGTTTGCCGATTACCAGTCCGCAAAGGAGGCGCAGCTTAAGAGGAGCGAGCGCGAGCTGGAAAACGTCCTGAATGAACTTGAAGCCGGCGTAAACGAGCGGAGGAGCACCATAGATTCCACGATTGAGTCCACGGAATCGGAGCTGAACGTATGGCGCACTCAGATCGAACAGCAAATTCAGTCGGCGGATGAGGACCTTCGTACCCGCTATGAGAATATTCGTAAGGAGATAGATGATACCATCTCGGTGCTCAAGAGCGAATTTGAGAGTCAGCGGGATGATTTGATCCTGCAGACTCAGGACGAGCGGACCCGCTTAAAGAATGAGCTGAAGGAAATCTCCGACCGGGTGCTGGAACTTGAGGGAGAACTGCAGCGCAAAACCGATGCTGCCTTCGACAGTTTTAACCGTGAATATGAGAACTTCATGCTTGAGGTTCAGAAGAAAAACCGAGAGCTCCAGCTGGATCTGGACAAGAAAATCAAGGAGTTTCGTTCAGTCTCTCAGGACACAAAGGATAAAACCGAGCAGATGCAGAAGAAACTCTTCGGTAAAATTGAGGAAGGCTATACCACCCTGGAGGTAAACCTGCAGGAAATAGATAAGCGGCAGAAGAACTTTATTGCCCAAACCAAGATTTTCGACCGAGCTGACTCCCTTAAAGATACACTTCAGGAGAATATTGAGGACCTCAAGGGCGAGATAACCCGGGTACAGGCCCTCAGTGGTGAAATTAGGGAAACCGAGAAGAAGTTTATGTCCATAAAGAAGATGGGGGAAGAAGTCGGTAACAAGCTGAATCGTTTTATGAATGAAAAACAGCGTATTGAAGAGATGGAGGGTGACTTTAAAAAGCTCATCAACATCTCACAAACTATCGATATGAAGCTTGAGCAGGTAACTGATAGTCATGATACCCTTCAGAATATTCAGGCCACTATTCGCAACCTTGAAGAGCTGGAACAGAATGTGGAACAAAAATATGAACGCCTCGAGAATCGTCAACGCGTAATCGACAGTACAATTCAGCAGGTGGATAAGAGTTTTCAGAAAATCGATGATCTGGAGAAGAACATTGGATCTCTTGAAGACCGTACCGCGGAAGTGCCGAAGCAGCTTGATGAGGTAAGCGGTAGAATTATGAAGCTTGCTGATAATAAAGACAAAGTTGACCAGGCTATAGAGCAGATGGAGCAAATGGATGCGATTCTTAAGGACGCAGAAGAACGGGCGGAACGTATGCAGAAAGCCCGTGAGTGGTTGGCCCGTACTGAAACACGTCTTGAGGAGATCAATTCCCAGGCAAAGGAACAGGTAAAACTGCTCGGAACCTTGCTTAAAGAGGGTGGAAAGGACTCCCGTAAACAGGAGGGCGCACCCTCAATGGGGGCCCGTGATGTGGTAACCCGTCTGGCCCATCAAGGCTGGAGTGTTGATGAAATTGTAAGGGCTACCAAGCTTTCAAAGGGAGAAGTCGAACTTATTCTTGAGATAATCCCCCGTAAGTAAAAAAAACTTGACGCTCTACATATCGGATTAGTATCTTAACACAGAACGTAAAGAAAACACATATCTAAGTATCGATATAATCTGATATTATAACTCAGACATACTACATACTACGGTCAATGAGAGGGATGTAAGGGTGAGCAAGACGAAGAATGAAGTGAAAGAGCAAAAAGAAAAAGAGAAAAAAGAGAAAGAACAGCAGTCGAATACTGCATCGAGTGAAGAAAATGTGAATAAAGATACAAAAGAGTCCGCTGAAGTGAAAAAACAGGCGGAGCAGATTGAAGAGCTGCAGGAACAGGTCGAGGCGCTTAAAGCGGAGAACAGTGAATTGAAAAATCAATATCTCCGTAAACAGGCCGATTTTGAAAACTTCCGTAAAAGAATGCAGCGGGAAAAACAGGAATCAATAAAATATGCAAACTCAAACTTATTGCAGGATTTGATTACCATTATTGATGATTTTGAGAGGGCGATCCGCTCGTCGGAAGAATCCCGGGATTTTGATAGTTTCCATTCTGGAATCAAGATGATTGAGCACCAGTTTGTAAATATGCTCGAGCGTAAATACGGGCTCACCCGTATAGAAAGTGAGGGCAAAGAGTTTGATCCGCAGATGCATGAAGCAATCAACATGGAAGAGTCCCCGGAGGTGGAAGTACAAACCGTTGCCGAAGATTATCAGAAAGGGTATATGCTGAACGACCGGGTGCTGCGGCATGCAAAGGTAAAGGTTGCCGTTCCCGCCCCTGAGTCCGGCAAGGAGAAGGATGAAGAAAAGGGTGAAGAAGATGGTGTCGGGGATGAGCAAAAGGCTGAGAACGACACCACTGCGGAGTAAAGGCCGCGCGCGTAACAGTACGAAAAAATGGCAGTAGCCATTCTAATTAATGAATAGAAAAGAAAATAATAAAGAGGAGTATCTATAATGGGACGGATTATAGGAATTGATCTTGGAACTACAAACTCTTGTGTAGCTGTAATGGAAGGAAATGAATCTGTTGTTATTCAGAACGCTGAAGGACAGCGTACAACTCCTTCCATTGTAGGTTTCACAAATAAAGGCGAACGGTTGGTTGGGCAGCCTGCCAAGAACCAGATAGTGACCAACCCGGAGAATACCATATTCTCAATTAAAAGGTTTATGGGACGCCGCTTTTCCGAGGTTCCCTCGGAAATCCAGATGGTATCGTATCACACAAACGAATCATCCAACGGCGAGGTGCGTGTAAAGGCGCAGGATAAAGAGTACTCTCCCCAGGAAATCTCGGCTATGGTGCTTCAAAAGATGAAGCAAACCGCAGAGGATTATCTGGGCGAAGAAGTGAAAGAGGCGGTAATAACAGTGCCGGCCTATTTTAACGATAGCCAGCGTCAGGCAACCAAGGACGCCGGGCGAATTGCCGGTTTGGATGTGAAGCGGATTGTAAATGAACCAACCGCCGCATCTCTGGCCTATGGACTTGGAAAGGAAAATAAGGAAGAGAGAATCGCCGTATATGACTTCGGTGGTGGTACCTTCGATATTTCTATCCTTGAGCTTGGCGACGGAGTTTTTGAGGTAAAATCAACCAATGGTGATACCCACCTTGGTGGTGATAATATTGATCAGCGTGTAATAGACTGGCTGGTACAGAACTTTAAGAATGATCACGGGATCGATCTTGGTCAGGACAGAATGGCTTTGCAGCGACTGAAAGAGGCTGCCGAGAAGGCCAAGATTGAGTTGTCCAGTACTCAGACGACGGAAATCAATCTTCCCTTTATCACGGCCGACTCTGCGGGACCGAAGCACCTGCAGTACAGCCTTACCCGCTCAAAGTTTGAGCAGATGATCAGCGATTTAATCGATCGGACCAAAGGGCCCTGTGAGAGTGCTTTGAAAGATGCAGGAGTCACCGCTGATCAGGTTGATGAAATTATTTTGGTAGGCGGTAGTACCCGTATTCCCGCTGTGCAGCGATCGGTAAAAGAGCTGTTCGGCAAAGATCCTCATAAGGGGGTAAACCCCGACGAAGTAGTGGCTATGGGTGCTGCTATTCAGGGTGGTATTCTCGGAGGAGACGTCAAGGACGTGCTGCTTCTGGATGTTACACCCCTGTCGCTTGGTATTGAAACTCTCGGAGGGGTATTTACCAAATTAATTGAGCGTAATACTACAATTCCGACCCGCAAGAGCCAGATATTCTCCACCGCTGCGGACAATCAGAACGCGGTATCGATCCATGTACTCCAGGGTGAGCGTGAAATGGCGAGCCAAAACCGTACCCTCGGCAGGTTCGACCTGGTAGGTATTCCCCCCGCGCCAAGGGGTGTGCCTCAAATCGAGGTAACCTTTGATATCGATGCCAACGGTATTGTTCACGTATCAGCAAAAGACCTTGGTACTGGAAAAGAACAGAAAATCCGCATTGAGTCCTCCTCTGGACTGTCGGAAGATGAGATCAATAACATGGTCAAAGAAGCCGAAGAACATGCGGAAGAAGATAAAACTGCCCGGGAGAAAGTTGAAGTTCGAAACGAAGCCGACAGCTTGATCTATTCTACTGAAAAATCGCTGAGTGATTACGGTGATAAGATCGGAGACGAGGAAAAGCAGAAGATTGAAGCTGCAAAGGATGAGCTTAAAAAGGCGATGGAAGCCGACAATCTGGAAGAGATGCGGTCCAAAATGGAAGCACTCAAACAGGCTTCCTACAAGCTGGCTGAAGAGGTCTATAAACAGACCGGCGGTCAGGGCCAGGAAGGTGCAGCCGGAGCTGCTGGACCGGAGGGCGCAGCCGGCGGGGCTGAAACAGGATCCGGCCAAGGAAGTTCGGCCTCCGGTGGCTCTGAAGGCGGCAGTGATGAGAATGTAGAAGATGTAGATTACGAAGTTGTTGACGAAGACGAGTCTAAAAACTAAAGGGTGAGTTGAACTGTGGCTAAACGAGATTACTACGAAGTCCTGGGGGTGCCGAAGGGTGCCTCCAAGGAGGATATAAAAAAAGCATATCGAAAGCTCGCAGTCAAATATCATCCGGACCGCAATCCGGAGGACTCTAAAGCTGAAGAGCTGTTTAAGGAGGCCTCCGAGGCATATGAAGTGCTCAGCGACGAGAAAAAACGGCAGGCATATGATCAATTTGGCTTTGCCGGTGTCGAAGGCATGGGCGGAGGCGGCGGCGGAGCCCAGGACTTTTCCTCGGCTTTCCGTGATTTTGAAGATATATTCGGTGATTTCGGCGATATTTTCGGTTCTTTTTTCGGCGGCGGAGGCGGCGGAGGTGGCCGACGCCGTGGTTCCTCTCGCACATCCGCCCAGCGGGGTGCCGATCTACGCTACAATTTGGATATTTCCTTCAAGGATGCCGTCTTTGGGACAAAGGTTGAGATATCCTATGAGCGGCATGTAACTTGTCCTTCCTGTGGTGGTAACGGTGCCGAAACCGGCAGCGGGCGTAAAGTATGTCCCACCTGTGGTGGAAGCGGGCAGGTCCGCAGAAGTTCCGGTTTCTTTTCAATAGCTTCTCCGTGCCCGACCTGTAACGGGGAGGGGTACATCATTGAAAATCCCTGCGACATGTGTAAAGGGAACGGTGTAATATCGAAACCGCAGAAGCTCAAAGTCACTATTCCCCCTGGAATTGAGAGCGGAAAGAGAATCAATATTCCAGGACAGGGAGATGCGGGTCCGAACGGTGGACCGGCGGGTGATCTGTTTGTATATGTGCGGGTAAAACCCCATGAGTATTTTGAGCGGCACGGAAATGACATTTATTGTGTAATACCTATTACCTTCACCCAGGCTGCTCTGGGAGCGGAAATAATGGTCCCGACCCTTGAAGGGAAAAAGGTGAAGGTGAAAGTCCCGAGCGGTACGCAAAACGGAAAGATACTGCGGCTTAAAAATGAAGGTGTGCCCCACCTGCATAACAGCAATCGAAGAGGAGACCTCTATATAAAAGTGAGGGTGGAAGTACCGAAAAAAATGTCCTCCCGTGGAAAAGAGCTTCTCAAGGAACTCTCGGAACTGGAAGGTGAAAATAAGAGCCCCTCTCCGGTTCCCCTGGCTGAGCTTGGTGCACAGTAGCGCTGTTTCATTAGGTAGAATAAATAAACGACAAGAAATACGTCGATTGCCAAGGTAATCGGCGTTTTTTTTTCTGAGAATATGGCCGATAAATAGAAAAGTAAGATCTTTGCCACCCCTATTTTAATACAGCTATT
>CAZDFY010000008.1:26030-28697 GCA_964504785.1 uncultured Sediminispirochaeta sp.
TAATACAGCTATTTTAATAAGGTGGACATCACTACAGGAGTAAGGTGTGCTGAAAAGACGGTTACTGACACTAATAAGCGTGATACTGCTGTTTTCGGCGGTAAGAATGCCGATTATGTCGGCTGAGGAAGAAAAAGAGGATTTAAGCATCGATTCAATGGTAAGCTTTTTTTACGAGCTTGAAGATACCGAACCGGCCCTTGAGTTGGATTCCAACAACGACGGAGAAATTGATTACCTTGTTAAGACCGGAGTAGATGGCGAGAAAGAGATGGAGGTCCTGGATTACAACCATGACGGAAAAATGGATGATTTCTATATATATGATAGTGGAGTTTTGGAACAACGGGCGATTGATTCTAATTCCGACGGTATGATAGATATCAAGGTGTACTTGGAAGAGGGGGTGTACATCCTGCATTATGAAGAAGATTCTAATTTTGACGGCGAAATGGATGTCCAAAAAAGATATGCCCCGGACAAAGAGAAAAACGGAGAAAAACAGTAATGGCAAAGGCAGTATGTGGATTTCATGCTATTGAAGAGGCCCTCAAGGCGGGGAAGGGCGGGGGGACGCTGTATGTGAGCCGCAGCTCGACACGAATAGATACCCTTGTACAGCTTGCAGAACAAAAGCGTATTTCCGTAAAGCGTGAGGGTGATGAAGCGCTGTCAAAGATGGCGGGGCAGGAGAACGAACACCGCGGGGCCGTATATCTGCAGCAGCCGGCAAGAAGGAAATACAAGGATGTTGGTGATTTTCTACAATCCTTAGAAACCGAAAACCGACAGAAAGCAGTGGTGATGATTTTGGATGGAATAACCGATCCTCAGAATCTTGGAGCTATACTGCGCAGTGCAGACCAGTTCAATGTGGATTTGGTGGTGCTGCCGGAACGGAGAAGTGCAAAATTGAATACCACCGTCAATAAAACCTCCGCCGGGGCAAGTGCATATATACCCGTAGTAGTGGTAAAAAATCTCCGGCGCAGCCTCGGTGAACTAAAAAAGGCCGGCTTTTGGGTGTATGGAGCGGATGTTCAGGGCACAATGCTGCAAAATGCCGATTTTGACCCCCGTTCCGTGCTTGTAATGGGGGCCGAGGGAAAAGGACTGAGCACATTGATACTGGAAGAGTGTGATCAGGTAGTTACTATTCCCACCGGAGGCCATGTTGACTCTTTGAACGTCTCTGTAGCCGCCGGCATTGTCCTGTATGAGTTGCGCCGGCAGGAGTAAATAGAGTTCGTAATTTTCGCACTGAACGCTTTTTAAGAAAAATCCTCTTTTTAAGAGAGGTCCTTATTCTTCAAAGAATTTATTTCCAATATCTTTGCGGTTCCAGGCGCCGGGAAAATCCACCCGCTGAATTCCCTCATAGGCATGGGAGTTTGCTTTTACTATGTTCTCTCCCAGCCCGACGACGGTAAAACAGCGTCCCCCCTTAGTACGGATTTTTCCGTCTCCATTTTTTGTGGTGGCACCATGAAATAACAGCATCTTCCTTTCGGGGTAGATGAAATCAAGGGATACTACCTCCGTATCGGGAGTATGTTCGGGATATCCTTCACCGGCGATAACTACTCCCACGGCAGACTTGTTTGAAAGCTCCAGGTGAAATTGATCAAGGCTTTCATTTTCAATTGCACGCAGTAGGTTTCCAAAGTCGGATGTAATAAGAGGTAAAAGAACTTGGGCCTCGGGGTTTCCCATTTTTACATGGTAGGATGTAAGTTTTGCACCATCCTTTTGTATAAGTAGACTAAAAAAGAACACCCCCTTGTAGCTAAGATTTTCCTTTTGTAACCCTTCCAAACTAGGTTCAATTATCTCTGTAAGAACCTTTGAATATGTGTTTTCGGATAATATCGGGACCGGGCAGATAGCCCCCATACCGTTGGTAATGGCACCGGTATCGTTATCTAGAGCCTTTGTATAATCGCTTGCCGGGGGAAGAATAAGATGGTGTTTTCCATCAATAAAGGCTGAAATGGAAAGGTTGTAACCCGCTTCGAATTGTTCTACTAAAAGGGTGTCTTCCTTTAGTAAGTCCTTACCAAAGTCTAATAATCTTTGGCTGTCACAAGAATCAAATACATTTAAGCTGGAAACCGGGTGGTTCCTTTTTATCACAAGGTGTTGTCCCTCATGTTCTTCAATATAGTGCTTAAACGTTTCAAAATCTGAAAAAACCTCGGCATCGGTAGTCGGTATCCCGTACTTCTTCATGAAGCTGCGGGCGTATAAACGGTCCTGCTCAAGCTGGGCTGCTTTTGTTGAGGCCCCAAAAGTACTGATCCCTGCTTGTTTTAGGGCTTCTACCATCCCGTTGTGCTGGGCAGCCGAGGTGGCTACTAGACAATAATCAATTGAGTGGGATGTACAGAGCTCAACTATCTCCGATGGGTTGTTCGGATCAACTGAATCGATATTTTCGGCGATATCGGCGGTGCCGGAGTTGCCGGGGGCCACATAAAGGCCGGTCATCAAGTGACTTTTATCTAGGGCCCACGCTAATGCGTGTGCTTTTGCTCCGGATCCGAGTATAAGAACTTTCACATGAACCTCCACAGTCGGTGAATTCGCTGGTACTTCTTATTCTTACATTTTAAATAAATCTTCTCAAGACCGTTACTAGATGCCACAGGTATTCATTTTTTACTGGTA
>CAZDFY010000008.1:28797-62661 GCA_964504785.1 uncultured Sediminispirochaeta sp.
ATAAATCTTCTCAAGACCGTTACTAGATGCCACAGGTATTCATTTTTTACTGGTACATAATCGGTAATTTATTAGGAGATCTCAGGCAGGTCTGTACCAAAATGGCGCTGCAGATATCTCTGCAGGGTGAGTCGGTAACAATTTCCTGAGGTGCATCTCATCAATTCATTTCTCAAAGCTGAACCGTCGGGAAGCCCTTTGGTGTATGCGCTTAAATGTTTCTTCATTTCTGCACACCCGCGGTCTTCACTCTTATAATAAAGTTCACGTTGCAGGTGCCGGTACCCGATGCGCAGACGCTCGGCTGGTCCGGCAGTTAGTGTGTCGGCTATTGTATCGTCCCGCTCAGGCGAAAGGAAATTTCGCGTGTGCTGAAAAATTACCGGGTTCCCTATTGCACCACGGGCGAACATAACTCCCGCACATTTTGTCTGTTTCAGCATTTCCTCCGCCGCCTGTGGACTAAAAAGGTCTCCGGAACCTATAACCGGTACCGGCAGGGCTTTTGCCAGCTGGGCTATATGGTCCCAGTGGGCGGTGCCTGAATAGCCCTGGATACGGGTCCTGGCGTGGAGCCCAACCATCGCAGCGCCGCCTTCAACCGCCGCTTTACCGGCTTCCTGGAAGTTTATGGACGATTCATCCCATCCGGAACGAATTTTAACCGTTACAGGCACATCGGTTAATGTGGACAGCCGTCGGACTAGGGTGTATATCTTATCCGGATCCTGCATAAGGGCCGCACCGGCACCGGTTTTCACCACTTTAGGTACCGGGCAGCCGCAGTTTATGTCGATGAGGCTCGGTGAACACTTAAGTATGCCCGGCAGAGCACGCTCGCCCTGGTCTGCTTCGGCCAGAAAAATCTGGATACCGAGAAGGTCTTCCTGTTCGCCCCGTTCCATCAGGTCTATGGTTTTTTGGTTTCCCCTGGCAATTGCCTCTGCCGAAACCATTTCGGTGTAACAGAAGTCGGCACCGTAGCTGCGGGCAACCTCACGGAAGGCCTTGTCGGTATAACCGGCCAGGGGTGCCAACAAAAGATTGCCCGGCAATGTTAAGCCGGGCAGTTGAATACTGTGATAAAGTGAGTTTTCCATGCAGTCTCAGCCGAAATCTAAGTTTATTCTTCAATACCAAAAAAGGTGAGGCTGTTGTTGTAAAGTGTATCCGCTACTTCTTCAAGGGGCATTTCCCGTAGTTCTGCAATAAATTCGGCTGTAGCCCCGAGGTATGAGGGGCGGTTTCGCTTACCGCGGTATTTTGCCGGTACCATAAAGGGGCTTTCGGTTTCAATTAACATACGGTCCAGGGGCATATTTTTTGCTGTTTCGTGCAGGTTTCTTGCGTTTCTATAGGTTACATTTCCGGCAAAGGAGATGTAGAGATCTAATGTAAGTGCTTCCTGGGCATATTTCCAATCTTCGGAGTAGCAATGCAGTACTCCGCCCCGGCGGGGAAGCTTGTCCTTTAAAATATTCAATATATCTTCGCCGGCTTCACGGTTGTGGATTATTACCGGCAGGTCAAGTTGGTCGGCAAGCTCCAGCTGGTGAATAAAAAGCTCAATTTGACTGTCTTTATTGCCGAATTTTCTATAGTAGTCCAAACCGATTTCACCAAGAGCGACTACCCGGTCTTTCCGGCTGCCCTCTTCGATTTGGAGGGCCCAGTCTCTGCCGGGGTTGATGACTTCGGATGGTGAGACACCGATGCTGTGGTACACGTGGGTTGCGGTTTTCAGGTTTTCGTATACCTGAAAAAAATCGTAGAGGCTGTTACAGATGCTCATGATATGTTTTACATCCGATTGTTTCGCTTCCTGTACGATTAAGAGCTGTTCGATTGGATCTTCATTAATCAATCCAATGTGTGCATGGGTATCAAATAAATGCATAGTTCTTTGTCCGATTTAATTAAGATTTTGTGTGGCTTTCTACTAATATAGGAGCACCATAGCATGAAAAATAGGAGCGGTCAATTGTATTTGACAATTTTTTTGAGGCGTGGTAACCTTTTATCGGTTTACTGCAGTAAGCGGCACATTGAGGAGTAATAATGTCCCCGGCAAATCAATACAAAAAGGTTGAAAATAGGTTTTTCGATTTTATACTACGTATTTTCTCCAGCATATTTTCTGCTGTAACAGGAAGTATACAAAAACTCATCTCTCTGGGTAAACAGCGTTTTACGGTAATGCTGATACCCCATTCAGAGAGAAAAATTTTTAATTTTCGAATTTCCGTGTTTTCACTTATCTTTTTTGGTGTTCTTCTATTTGGGCTTTTAGCAGCTTTTTTCACCTTTTCAACCAGATTTACCGGGCTTTCAAATATGTTGACCCAGAATCAGTCTAATCTAAAAAATACACGGGCAAATTTGGAAATGGTGCGGGATGAAATTGTCGAATTGCGGCAGGTATCACGGGATTTTGAAAAGTCTTTGGTGGATACACTTGGTTCTTTTGGGGTATCCCAAGAGGGAGCGGACAATCAAACCGCGGCGGCCGGTGATTTGGCCTCATTTATCAACCTTGAAGAACAGAATAACGGCATAATGCGAGAAGTAAGTGAGCTGCGTAATTTAAAAGAGTTTATGCAGGCTTCAACAGAATCTTTAGAGAAAGTACAAAATTTGCTTAAATCCCAGGGTGATCTACTGGTTGAGTTACCGACATATTGGCCTGTTACCGGTGGTATTGGTCGGATAACTAACTATTTTGGTCCCGAGGTCCACCCTTTTACGCAACAATGGTACCTGCACAAGGGGCTCGATATCGCCTATAGGCGGGGGATTGATTTGGTTGCGGCTGCTAACGGTAAAGTGATAGAAAGAAAGTATGAACCAATGGGCTTTGGAAACTACATTGTAATCCGGCATGCTTACGGATTTGCAACCAAGTATGCGCACATGGATAATGTGTATGTTGAAGAGGGTGATGTAGTGACACAGGGCCAGAAAATCGGTACTATGGGTAACACGGGGATGTCGACGGGGCCGCACCTCCATTTTGAAGTGCGCATCGGTGCACAGGTGGTCGATCCTGAACGGTTTCTGAATGTACAAGCTGATTTACGATAATACGCGGATAATGCGAACAATACGGAAAGCTCATGAGTGAACAACTTGATTTGAATGGTGTTTTTATCAACTCTATTATTGGAGAAGGGGCCAGCTTTTCCGGTGACATTTCCATGGACGGTTTGTTTCGAATAGATGGTGATTTTAGAGGTAATATTGAAAAGGCCGATAAAGTACTAATTGGTCGTAACGGAAGGGCTGAGTGCTCAATTCATGCCGGCACCGTAGTTGTCGGAGGAGTAGTGAAAGGCGATATTTATTCTACCGAGAAAGTTGTAGTGCTTTCTACAGGTATGGTAATTGGTAATATTGCTACACCACGCTTATTGGTTGAGGATGGTGTGGTATTAAACGGACGCTGCAAAATACTTAGTTTTAAAGATAAAAAGAAAAAACAGGAAGCTGATGGTCTGAGTACTTCTTCTTATCCTTCACAAGAGTCCGGACAGTCAATCAATCGCTACAACCCGCTCTACAAATCCGGATAATGGAACCGATTGATCCTTTAAAGAACAACCGTTACAGATGGCTCAAAAATACAAAATCAAAAGAAAAATCTGAATCCGCCGAAAGCATGCTGCCCTTCTCCAAAATTGTAACTGAGAAACAGAGCGCCCAGGCAGCCCCTATAGGCGGGAAATATCCGGCGGATGTTGATGCGGATATCGAGGAACTGGTTGATCAGTTGCACGGTAGGGGAGAACAGCTAAAAGAGAGACCCTCCCTCGACAACATAAAGGGGTACCGAAAAGCGGTCAGTGAATTTCTGCAATATATTTCCAAACATGCATTGCAGGCTGAGCACATAGAGGGAGCCCGTTATCATCCCCTGAAAAAGCAAAAAAAGTTTACTATCATCAAGGTGGTGAACGAAAAGCTTGAACAGCTTGCCTCCGGAATCCTTCAGAGTCAATTTTCACAGCTTGACATTTTAAAGCGTGTAGATGAGATTAATGGGATGATCGTAGATTTACTGCAATGAAGGAGTTTAACGCATGAGCGATAATGATATTCAATCTTACAATCAACCGGAAGATAGTGAGGAAGACAGAGAGAAAAAGTCGGAGCTTCAGGGTGAATCGTCAGAAAATTTGAACAGCCCGGAAAACAATTCTGTTTTGCTGGTCAAATTTGTGCATTCAAATGAGACACAAATATGTAAAAACCCGCTGAAGGAAGTCTTTGAAAAGGGAGACCATGTTGTTGTTCCCAGTCGTTATGGAAAAGATCTTGCGTATGTGCTTGGGCAAATACGTCATGTTGAAAACTACGATATGAATGAAGCTGAGGAAGTTGTTCGCAGAGCCTCTAAGCAGGATTTAGATGCCTATTATCAGAATTTGGAGAAAGAAGCAGAAGCTCTGGAAGTGTGTAGAGAAAAAATAAAAAGCCACAAGCTCGATATGAAGCTTGTAGCTGCCCACTACCTGGTTGATGAGCCGAAAATACTGTTCTTTTTTACAGCCGATGCCCGCGTTGACTTCCGTGAACTTGTCAAAGACCTGGTTTCTGTGTTTAAAATGCGAATCGAACTTAGGCAGATTGGTGTGAGGGATGAATCGAGGGTGCTCGGCGGTCTTGCTGTGTGCGGTCGTAAATACTGTTGTAACGGCATCACCGATAAGCTAAACCCAGTTTCAATAAAAATGGCGAAAGAACAGAACCTGTCTCTTAATTCTATGAAGATTTCAGGTCCCTGCGGGCGGCTGCTGTGCTGCCTTGCATACGAATATGATTTTTACAAAGAGGAAAAATCCCGTTTGCCCCAGGAAGGAAACCGTATTAAAGTAAAAAATGAGGATTTTAAGGTAACGGAAGTAAATATTCTGGCGAAGAAAATAAAACTACAATCCAGAGACGGACGAACGATCGATGCGCCTGAGGAAAACTTCAGCTGGAATGAAACTTCACGCTGTTGGAATATAAAGATTGATGATATAATTACTTGACAGTACGGTATTAATTTGGTAGTTTGTGCTACCGCACATAAATTGGAAGAATAATTTTTAGATATATAACGGAGGATAGACTCTTGGCAGGACTATCAGCAGAGAAAAGACAACGACAGAACATAAAACGCAGGTTACGAAATCGCGCATCCCGCAGTGGAGTAAGAACGGTACAAAGAAAATTTCAGTTGGCTGTAAAGAACAATAATCTTGAAGAAGCACAAAAAGCGTTTGCAGATGCAGAACGACTTATCGACCGTGTTTCACGAAAAGGTGTTTTTCATAAAAACACTGCAGCTCGTACAAAATCGCGTATGCAAAAGAAACTGAATGCACTTAAGGTTCAATCGTAATAATTTTATAATGAGAGGCGGATCATGGATAAAAAGAAATTGACAAAGGCGGAAATTATCGATCAAATCCATGAGAAGCTGAGTGTGAGTCGCAATGAGATTCACGATGTCATTGATGAGTTTTTTGAGGAACTAAAAGAAGCCCTTCAAGAGGACCGGGTAATCGAGCTAAGGGGTTTTGGTACTTTTGAAATTCGTACTCGCAAAGGTCGTGAAAAGGCAAGAAACCCAAAGACCGGCGAAATTGTACCGGTTGATACCCACGGGGTGGCGGTTTTTCGTCCCGGCAAAGAGCTCAAGCAGCTTGCCTGGCCTCTGCGGGGAGAAAACTAAGCTTTCGGCATTGGAATCTTGAAAGTGAAAGCGGCAAATTCAGCACAAGCTTCATGGAAAACTACCGTCAATAAGGTATTGCAAGAACTTGGCTTGTTAATAAGCGGGGCTCTCCTGTTTGCCCTTGCCTTTCCCAGCTTCACGTCGGAGAACGGGTATGCACCGCTTGCCTTTATTGCACTCATTCCAGTATTTGTGGTGGTGCATAGATGCAGCTGGAAAGTAGTGGCGGTGTATGGTTTGTTATACGGCTTCGGAAGTTATGCCCTATTTAACTTCTGGCTTTCTACTTTTCATCCTTTAGCTATCCTGATAGTTCCGACTATCTATGCGGTATACTTTTTTATAGTATTTCCCCTTCTGAAAACGGCTGACACACTATTTCCACGTTACGGTTATTTGTTGCAAATTCTAATATGGATTGGGTATGAGTATTTAAGGACAAAGGGCTATCTTAGCTATCCTTATGGAAATATCGGGTATTCCCAGTATCAGTTTATTCCGTTCATTCAAATTTCCGCAATTACCGGGTTTTGGGGTGTTTCGGCGCTGGTTGTATTTACTTCTGCCTATATTGGTAACGCCCTTAAAGATGGACTGAGCGGATTTAAAGCTTTTGTTTTGACGCATAAAATTGATGCCGGTGTATACGCCGGGCTCATACTGCTGACATTGATCTATGGATTTGCAGTACAGCAGGATTATTCCGATGAACGCCGGTGGCGGGTTGCACTGGTCCAGCATAATGCCGACTCCTGGGAAGGGGGGCTGCGCACATATCGCAGGAACTTTGATATTCTGAAGGACCTAAGCGAACAGGCCCTGAAGCATGATCCTGAAATAGTAATATGGTCGGAAACAGCGTTTATTCCCGGGGTTGACTGGCACAGCAAATACCGGACCGATGCTGAGCGCTACGCCCTTGTAGAGGACTTTCGCGAGTTTATGCACAATCAACCGGTGCCCTTTGTGACCGGTAACGATGACGGGCAGCTTGATAAACCGAACCTTCCCCCAGTATTGCCGGATGGAAGTTACAATAGGGTGGATTATAACGCAGTCCTTCTCTATCATGAGAATGAGCTTAAAAAAATATATCGAAAAACGCATCTGGTGCCCTTCACCGAGCATTTTCCGTATGAAGAAACACTTCCGCGGTTTCATAAGCTGTTGGTGGAACATGATTATCATTTTTGGGAAAAGGGAAGCGAGTACACTGTGTTCGAAGCGGCGGGGGTGAAATTCTCTACGCCTATCTGTTTTGAAGATGTATTTGGATATATTTCGAGGCGGTTTGTACATGAAGGTGCCGAGGTTATAGTAAACATGACCAATGATTCCTGGTCCGGATCTGTTGCAGCGCAGATGCAGCATATGGCTATGGCGGTTTTTCGGGCAATCGAAGTTCGCCGTAGTGTGATTCGGGGTACAAATTCAGGTATGACCTGTACAATTGATCCGGATGGACGCATTATCGACATGATGGAGCCCTTCAAGCGCGATTATATGATTAGTGAGGTACCGGTGTACACTGAAGGGACTACACCCTATACCCGTTGGGGTAATTATTTCCCGATCGCGTCACTTATACTTGCAGTTGCTGGTCTATTCGGTGGTTTTATTGTAAAGCTGGTGAAGGTAAAGCGTATCAAGGGCAACGGCATTTAACTAAAGCCTTTAAGATGAATTGCCGAATTGCCCGATTGACAACCATGGATTTCTATAGGAAGATGAAGATATGGACGAAAAGACAAAAATCCTGATAGTAGACGATGAACCTGTAAATCTCGATTTTTTCCAGTTGATGTTGGGGAAGCTTGGTTTTGAAGTTCTCACCGCAGAAGATGGTGAGGAGGCTTTGGAGAAGGTCGACCGGTTTACGCCTGATTTAATAATTCTGGACAATGTAATGCCTAAGTTGTCCGGCTGGCAGGTTACCCGTCTGTTAAAGAATGACGAAGAATATAGCCGTTATAAAAATATTCCAATTATCATGTTCTCTGCAATGGATGATGTAAAGGATAAGGTTGAGGGCTTTGAGCTTGGTGTTGAAGATTACATTACAAAGCCTTTTAATTTTTCCGAAGTATTGGCCCGCATTCGTGCTGTTTTAAGAAGTAGAAAGATGCAGGACCAAATGGTGCTAAAACAGCAGAGGATTGACTTATCCAAGAAAATATCTAACACTTTTAGTAGTTTTTTGGATGAATTAAAACAACCGGTCTCTAAAATTGAGACAATGGCCGGCAAGCTTGTACCTGAAAATAGTAAAGAGACTGAAAAAGATGAGTTTATAAAATTTGTTGAAACAGAAATTGGTACAATAAAATCGTCTATAGAAAAACTGGAACAAGATATCGAACAGTTGAAATTGGAGGATGTAAACGCCCGGGACGATGAAAAGGCGTTGCGTGAACTCGATTCAAAACTAAGAGAGCATTTTATACAGCTTCAGGAAAATGAAGACAGTATGAAAGAGGTAAAGGGTTGATAACCGAGGATAAACAAAAGGTGCTCGATCTTTTCGCAGAAGGGCGTAAACAGTACAAGTTAATGAACTTTGGGGCGGCGAAGGACTATTTTGCACAAGCCCTCAAGATTGATTCTGAAGACGGCCCTTCAAAAGTGTACTATGCTCGCTGTAAGCATTATATTGATAACCCTCCTCCCGAGGATTGGGACGGGGTTTTTGTGATGAAAACAAAATAATCCAGACATATATTAGGTAGTCCTAGAAATGGCACGAAGTTACAGTCGACGAAGAGAGAAAGAGTTTACTACGGTATTAGGTACTACAACACGTCTCTTCGGAAAGCTCAATTTTACTGAAGCGTTAAAAATAGACGGTTATTTTGAAGGTGAAATTGAATCTACCGGAGTTCTGTTTGTAGAAGAAGGTGCCCAAGTAGTGGCTGATATCAAAGCATATGCGGTTGTTATTGCCGGAAAAGTTGAAGGCAATGTGATTGCCAAAGAAAAAGTGGAGATGCTGGAAACCTGTCAACTTGTGGGCAATGTAAAAACTAGAAAACTACGCATATCAGACGGTGTAAGTTTCGAGGGTAAGTGCGAAATGATTAAAGACCCGGATACCGTTGATATATTTTCAGCACCGGTGGACACTTTGAAGAAAACGGTAAGCAGTGCCTGATCTCAAAGAAATTACTGCGGCAATACTATCACTGGGTACTGAGATAACCTCCGGGGTGATTCAAGATACCCATGGACATTTTTTAGCTTCCGAGTTAAGTGCTATGGGGGTGCAGGTCAAAAGAATTTGGCTTATGCAGGATGACCCCGAAGTAATGCGTGGGGTCCGCTATTTGGTAAGCCGGCATCAATTGGTGCTGATAACCGGAGGCTTGGGGCCAACAAGTGATGATCTTACCCGGGAAGCTATAGCAGAAGCGGCGAATCTTACGCTTGCCTTTGATGACTCTCTGTGGGAAAAATTAAAGGACCTTTATGGTCTGTCTAAAGCGGAGGCAAATCGAAAGCAGGCAATGGTACCTGAAGGGTTTCATGTTCTTCCTAATGAAAATGGGACCGCGCCGGGTATTTGGGGGATGGTTGACGGGTGTTTGATTTCGGCCTTGCCGGGGCCGCCCCGCGAACTTGAGCCGATGTTTCATAGGCTTTTACGGCCTGTTTTGGCTGAGCAGTTGCACCTGGATCTGCAAGTCGAGACTGAGGTAAGCTGTTTTCTAATCCCCGAAGCGATGCTTGAGGATGCCTGTGTGAAGATCGGGGGCAAGGTAGAGGGTGTTCGCTGGAGAACGCGCTTTCAACCCTACCGTATTAGTCTGTACCTTGTAGGCGGCAATGGGGAGCAGCGGGAAACCTTTATTGAGCTGCTTCAACAGGAATTTGGAGAATCCCTGGTAAGGCCCGGTGATAGTGAAGCGGCGGTGCTGCTTTTTACTGCACTAAAGCGCTTTGATGTGCAATTGGCCTCTGTTGAATCGTGTACCGGCGGTCTTATAGGATCATTGATAACAAATATTTCCGGCAGTTCGGAAGTTTTCTGGGGTGGTTTTATCACCTACGACAACCAGGCGAAGCAGCGGCTGGTTGGTGTTCAGAAGAAAACTCTTGAGGCGGAAGGGGCTGTATCGGCAGCCGTGGTTTTAGAAATGGCAAAAGGTGCATTAGACCAAAGTACCGCTGATGTGTCTGTTTCCATTTCTGGAATAGCTGGGCCGTCCGGCGGTACTGTTGAAAAACCGGTGGGCACCGTGTGGATTGCGGTCGCTCTACGCGGGGGTTTCTCAAGGGCTTTTCACTTTTCCTTCGGAACCCGAAGGGACATAGTACGGCGTAGAGCTGCGGTAGCAGCGTTGCTGTTAACGGAGTTAATGGTGCGGAAACCTGAAAGTCTTGACATGGTGAAACACTGGCACTATAGTTAGGTCTGTTTCCAAACAACCTCCGTACACAGATCAATTTTTATGAAATGTGAACATCATATATAAAAACCCAGTAAAAACGGAGTTTTCTGATGGCTAATACCAGGAAAAAACAAGAGTCACTCAATTTTGATGAAACTGAAAACGCTCAAGATAGCACTGAAACGCAAGATCAAAAGAACCAGGAGTCTGAAAGTGAGGAGAATATGACACAGTCGGAGTCGGACAGCAGTACCCAAACTGCTTCACAAAAAAAACGACCCAGAAAGAAAAAAGTGAGAGTAGAACTAATCAAAGAAAACAACGAACAAGAGCAGGAAGAGGAGGCGCCGGCTTCTGATGTTGCTCCTGCCTCTGAAGAGGCCTCGAAGGATCCGGTGGTTGATGAAAACCAGGATATCCCTTCGGCTGATGAGTTAATTAAAAATCAGGGAATAAACAAGCGCAAATCAAAAAATAGAAACTACGGTAAAGATAATCGACAGGGCAATAGGTCTGATAATAAGCAGGACAATAAACAGGACAACAAGCAGGACAACCAAAAAGTAAACAAAGAAAACAAAGCAGTTGGTAAACTTGGCATTAATGAGCTTTCAAAAATGTCGGTCCCCCAGTTGCGTGATTTTGCCACTCAGGAAGGCTTGAACCGCGACACAATGGTGTCCATGAAAAAGCAGGACCTCATCTTTTCAATCCTAAAGGCCCATACGCAACAGGGAGGGCAGATCCACGCCTACGGCTCGCTTGAGATTTTGCCCGATGGATACGGTTTTTTACGATCACCGGAGAACAGTTATCTTCCCGGACCGGATGATATCTATATATCACCCTCCCAAATTCGTCTTTTTAACCTGCGGACCGGAGATACAGTGGGCGGGCAAATACGGCCGCCGAAAGAGGGGGAACGCTTTTTTGCAATGCTGCGGGTTGAGTTTGTAAACTCCGATGATCCCTCCGTAGCTCAAACCAGGGTCCCCTTCGATAACTTGACACCGCTGTATCCCATGGAACGAATTGATATGGAGCTGCCGAACGGCGATACCTCCACCAGAATGATCAATTTGTTCTGCCCGATCGGAAAGGGGCAGCGTGGGCTTATTGTATCTCCACCGAGAACCGGTAAGACGATTCTGATGCAGAAAGTAGCCAATGCAATTACTACCAATCACCCCGAAGTGTTTCTGATTGTACTGCTGATTGATGAACGGCCGGAAGAAGTAACCGACATGCGCAGAAATGTAAACGGCGAGGTTATTGCTTCCACCTTTGATGAACAGGCCAGTCGCCATGTACAGGTGGCCGAAATGGTAATTGAAAAAGCGAAACGGCTGGTTGAGCACAAACATGATGTAGTTATACTGCTTGATTCAATTACCCGGCTTGCACGGGCATACAATCAGACCGTACCTACCAGCGGAAAAATTCTCTCCGGCGGTGTTGATTCGAATGCTCTTCATAAGCCGAAGCGCTTCTTTGGAGCCGCCCGAAATACTGAAAACGGCGGGAGTTTGACAATTGTCGCGACCGCCCTTATCGATACTGGTTCCAGAATGGACGAAGTTATTTTTGAAGAGTTTAAGGGGACCGGTAATATGGAAATCCATCTCGACCGCCGCATGGCCGATCGCCGGCTCTTTCCGGCCATCAACATCAAGCGTTCCGGCACCCGTAAAGAGGAGCTGCTGCTCACCGAAGAGGAGCTCAACAAGATGTGGATTCTCCGTAAGGTGATCAATCCGATGGATGATATGGAAATTATCGAGCTGCTTATCGACAGGATGCGTAAAACTAAGACCAACGAAGCCTTCTTACGGTCGATGAACACCGCTCCCAACGGCCAGTAAAAAAGATCGATATTTATCGACTTTTTTCCAGCTTACAAGAATGCCGGTGTTACAAGCGTTCCAGCTTAGGTGGATGATTGATCCAGCTTGTTGGTGCCTTTAGCAGCGTTTCCAAAGACTGGAATTCATTTATTGAATATGTTATATTCAAGCTGTTGGATAACAACTGAAAAGAGATTCTCTGTGGAATTCATAGATTCCGGGCAGCGAATATCTTATAAATAGCACCAGGGAGGAGTATTATGAAAAAGGGAATTCATCCCAAATACGAACTCACTACTATCCGGTGTGCATGTGGAAACGAGATCCAGACCCGTTCCACAGCCAAAGACATTGAGGTTGAAATTTGCTCGCAATGCCATCCGTTTTTTACCGGTAAGCAGAAGCTTGTTGACACCGCCGGACGTGTTGAGCGGTTTAAACGCAAATACGGCATCAAGTAGAAATCGAGTTGTAGTACGAAGTAAGAGGCCATTGGGCATTTTGACCCTATGGCCTTTTTTTGTTGCATTCGGTGAGGATTTCTTTTACTATGTTAGTGACCCAAGAAATATGGGATTAAGGTATATAAATGGATGAAATTTTCTCTCATCATGCAGCTGAATATGGAGAGGAACCGGAAGTAATTGCTGAAGCCCCGGGAGTAGTTAACCTGATGGGCGAGCATACCGACTTTCATGAAGGGTATGTAATCCAAATGGGGTTGCATTTATCCATAAAAGTTGCAATTTCAAAAAGAAACGACACCTCTTTACGGTTTTACTCAATAGAATTGAATGAGAGAAAGCGTACGACAATTGCAAATTTGAAGTATAAGCGTGAAGATCGCTGGGCAAATTACTTGAAAGGTGTGTTGTTCGAAATTCTCCAGTTAGGTTCTACATTTAAGGGTATGAACATCAGTATAATGGGCAGAATTCCCAAGGAGGTAGGGCTGGGCTCATCGGCAGCTCTGGGGATCGCCACTGCTCTTGCCGCCCGGGAGGCATTTAATCTTGAGCTCCAAGATATTCAGCTTGTACAGCTGGCATATCTTTCGGAAACGGCCTTTATTGGAAAGCGGGAAAAAATTACCGATCAATTGACCACTTTCTATGCCCGAGAGGGCAAGGCCATTTTTATCGATTTGAGGAGTCTTGATTTTAGGTTTATCCCAATTAACTTTAAGGACCTTATTCTGGTATTGACCGAGAGCGGGGTAAAGCAAACCGGTATACAGGAAGAGCTTGAGGAACGGTACGAAATCTGTAACGACAGTGTTGAGTTGCTCCGTGATCGGGGCAATCAAAAGTCGTTGCGTGATTTTACTCACCAGGATTTGCGTGCGGGAATGGGTTTGCTTCCAGAGGCTTCACGCAGACTCTGCATGCATGTGGTAAATGAAAATGAGCGTGTCCTTGAGTGTGTAGAGCTGCTTAAAAATAGCGAGGACGGACCTGCCCTGGGTAAGCTCATGCATCGGTCACATGAGAGTTTGAGGGATAATTTTGAGGTTTCTTGTCCGGAGGTAGATTGGCTGGTAAAACGGGCCGGTGAAGTTGAAGGATGTTTTGGTTCCCGTTTAATCGGACCGGGGTTCGGCGGGTGCACTCTCACTTTGTGTCATAAAGATTCCCTCTCCGAGTATCAGCAAAGGTTGGACGAATACGAGCATATTTTCGGGTTTCATCCTGTATATCACATCATTTCTCCCGAAAGAGGGGCCCATATCTTGTATTCTAAAGTGTAGAATTTAGGGTGCTGTGTAGAACAGCAGTTTCAAAACTGGTTAAACTATCTTATAATTGGATCAATGCGAATACTGATAAGTAACGATGATGGTATAGAAAGTCCGGGTTTGCTCGCTCTTGTGCAGGAACTGGAAAATGAGCATGAGGTCTGGGTGACCGCCCCCGACCGTGAACGGAGTGGAATGAGTCACTCTATCACTCTAAGGGACCCTGTCCGTTTTCGACAAGTCGACACGCGAAGGTTTGCGTGTGACGGTACTCCGGCGGATACAGTTCTATATGCTCTGCTGGGAGCAATCCCGATGCAGCCCGATATAATTATCTCGGGAATTAACCGCGGTCCGAACCTCGGGACCGATATTATTTACTCCGGAACAGCAGCAGCGGCACGGCAGGGAGCGCTGGTCGGATTACCCAGTATCGCTGTTTCTGTAGCTCCGCTAAAACCTCCCTTTCCCTTTGAAAAGGCTGCTCGGTTTGTGCGAAACAATATAGAGCTTCTGCTGGAGCTGTGGAGCTCCGATCATTTTATAAATATCAACTTTCCCCCGCCTTCAGTTCAGGTAAATGATGTTGCTATCACCCACCCATCGAGACGCATTTACAGCGATAAGGCTGAGTCCTTCCAAAGTCCGAACGGAGATATTTATTATTTTCTTACCGGAGATTCAATACATGCGGAAGAAGAGGAGGGGAGCGACTGGAACGCGGTGCAAGCCGGAAAAATCTCCATCTCTCCGGTGTACCTTCATCCGATGAATCACGAGGTGATTCACACATATCAGGAAGCTCAGTTTAAGGTTGAATGATATGGGAAAAGCCTTTGAAACTGCAAAACGGCTCTACAATACTAAGCGTTATCAAAAAGCTCTAGCGGTATTTCTTTCGGTAGATGAAGACCCCGCGGAAAATCCGGAACTTTCCTACTATCTGGGTCTGTGCTACAGTCAGACTGAACAGTATGATGAGGCGTTGCTCTATCTTGAGCAGGTGGTTACCACACACCCTGATTTTCTGCATTTGTACCAGTGCAGGCTTTTATTGGCGGTTATTTATACACATACCGAAAGGTATTCTCTCGCGGAGTATGAATTGAAACAGTTGCTTGACGGAGGATATGCCTCGGTCCAGGTGTACTCGGTATACTCATATGTGCTTTTTCAACAAAAAAGAAAAGATGAGAGTCTGAAATACATATACATGGCCCTGGAGTTGGATCCGGAAAATGCGAACGTACTCAACAGTACCGGTTATATTGAAGCTGAGGAGGGGAACGACCTCGACAAAGCGCTGGATTTATGCAAACAGGCTGTGCGAAAGCAGCCCGAACAAGCTGCGTATCTGGACTCACTAGGATGGGTATACTACAAGCTTGGTAAGTATAGTGAAGCTCACCGTTATATTAAGAGGGCTTACCAAATCTCCGATGATCATCCTATTATTAAGGGCCATCTTAAAGCGGTGGCGAAAGAAATAGGTGCCTTTGAGTAGAGGGGGGAATATGTACACAAAGCAGTCCGCAAAGCAAGGGATGTTGAAATTAACTCTGTTTTGTCTTGTGTTTTGTGTAATAGGCATGCACTCGATTAATGCCCAGGAAAGCCCCGGAGATGAGACCTCCGGTACAATTGATATGGACCAGGTGTATGCCGAACGGGAGTTTCGTTTCGCCGTGAGGGCTTTTCATCGGGGGGAGTACAACAAAGCTCTACTCTCACTTGAGAAAAGTCTCTCTTTCAAACAGGACTTTACATTAGCACATTCATGGCTTGCCCGTACCTATTATAGAAACGGCTTTACTTCAACTGCAATCGATATCTGGAGTAGAATAATTGAAAGCGACGGCCTAGGGGCTGCCATGGAACAAATGGTGGAAACTCTTAAGTATCGTCGTGAGCTTCCCTCTATACCCCCTGAAAAACCAAAATTTGTCGAGTTTGAACAAATTGATGGGGTGAAGGAGGACGTGCAGGTATTTAAACGTCCGACAGCGGTACACCCAACATCAGCCGGTGGGTTTTATGCCGTATCCTTTGCGACTAATGAGGTATTGGAATTTTCTGCAAACGGCGGTTTGAAGCGTTCCCTGCGGGGGGGGATAGAGGGTTTGAATCATCCCTTTGATATCGTATCAAATCCGGAGGAGGGGCTCTTTATCACTGAGTTTTCCGGAGATCGAATAGTAAACTGTACTCCCGAAGGGCGGGTAAAGAAGCGTTTTGGTGAGACGGGCACCGGCCCCGGTCAGTTGTTGGGCCCCCAATATATTACGGACGACCGGGATGGGTATGTGTACGTGACCGATCAGGGGAACCGTCGTGTAGCTAAGTTTGATTATGAAGGTAATTTTATTCTTTCCTTTGGAAAAAGTACCAATGATTTTGATGGACTGCGTCAACCGACGGGCATATTGGCTTACAACGATTTTATCTATGTTGCCGACAAAAATCGTGCAGCCGTGGATGTGTTTGATGAGAGCGGGAATTATATTGATTCTTTAAGAAGTAAATTTATGGAAAATCCCGAGGGGATTTCCCTTTATAGCCCTGAGCACCTGCTAATTGCGGATGAAGACCAAGTACTGCTCCTTGAGCTTGAGACCCGTACATTTTCTCCCCTCAATTCTCCCGACGGTAGACGGACTAAAATATTGTCGGCCTGTCGTGATGTAAATGATAATGTGCTCATTGCCGATTTTAATCAGAACAGTATTTCGATGCAAGCCGATTTCAGTCGCATGTATTCCGGATTATTTGTAAGAATCAATCAGATAAACGCGGAAAACTTTCCAAAGGTGTATCTGGACATAACCGTGCAAAGACGTACCGGAGAACCCTTTGTGGGCCTCGAGGGAACCAACTTCTTTGTTACTGAGGACCGTTATCCCGTTGAGAATGCAGTACTGGAGTATGCTGTTGATCAGCTTCAATCTACGGAAGTAACTCTCATGGTTGAGGGATCTACTGCTATGAAGAAGAATGCCGAAGGCATTGGACAGGCCGCTGCGGGTATAGCTGAAACCCTGCTTCCGCAGGGAAGTGTCAATGTAGTCCGGGCGGGGGCCCAACCGGTCCTGCAGCTTGAAGGCGGGAGGACTGCAGACAGCATAAAATCAGCGTCTCTTTCGGGTGAGTTTGGAGAAGACTGGAAGTTTGATCAAAGCCTTCGATTGTCGGCAACTTCTCTTCTTACCGCTGGAGAGCGCCGTTCTATCGTATTTTTCTCAACCGGCACACTACCGGGACAAGCCTTCGATTCATATGAGCTGATACACTTGCTTGATTATTTAAGAAATAATAATATAACCTTTCACTGTGTAACTATGAACGGAGACGGAAGCATGGCTCCGGAGTTATCATATTTATGTGAAAAAAGTGGTGGTTCCAGCCTCTATCTGTATAATCCCAGCGGAGTGAAACCCCTGGCGGAGCAGCTTCATAGGAGAAAAAGCGGACGCTATATAATTTCATACAATTCGAACAGAGACAGTGATTTCGGAAGGGCCTATTTACCTGTCGAAACCCAGGTTTCTATTTTCGGAAGAAGCGGACGCGGGGAAATCGGTTACTACGGTCCGCCGGAATAGTAAAATAAGAATACCTGGATATACCAGTTGACGCTTGAATTTGTAATGAGTACTCTTTAAACATACGATGAAAAGGGAATTTTAATCTGAGAGGAATAAGAATGTCTGAAGAGTCGCACCCAGGACTTGGAACCGGTATTAAAGAGGAGCAGGAACATAAAACCAAAGAACCGGATTTGTTCAAGGTTGTGCTTCTCAACGATGACTATACTACTATGGATTTTGTAGTATGGGTAATTCAGAAAGTTTTTCACAAGCCGGCGGCGGAGGCCACAAAGGTGATGATGGATGTACATAAAAAGGGACGGGGAGTAGTAGGGCGTTTCCCCTATGACCTTGCAAGAACAAAGGCGGTCCAGGTGAAACAACTGGCAAAAGAAAACGAGTACCCCTTGGAATGTGTAATTGAGAAGGAGTAATACACCGAATGAAAATATCGGAAGATGTACAGAGCGTAATAAACGCCGCATATCTTGAAGCAAAAGAACGTCGAAACGAATATCTTACACCGGAACATATTCTGTATGCCGCTCTGTTTTTTGATACGGTCCAGCATGTGCTTGAAGGATGTGGAGCAGACAGCGGCACCATAAAAAGAGATGTTGAAGAATACCTAGGAAATTATATACCTGAAGTTGAAGATAAAGAGCCGATCCAAACCATCGGAGTGCAGGATGTGATAGAGCAGGCAATATTTCATACCGAACACTCCTCAAAGGATGTTGTAGATTTAGGAGATCTTTTAGTTTCATTGTTTGATCAGGAAGAGAGCTTCGGTTCCTACTATTTGCAAAAGGCCGGAGTAAGTCGGTACAGCCTCCTCCGTATAATCAGTCATGGCGGTATTTTTGCCGAATCGGACCTTGAATTTGAAGATTTTCATGAAGAGCCGGAGGAGGGGGAACTTGAAGATGAGGAATTTGGTTCGGAGGGAATCTCCGAGGAGGAGTTAACCTCAAAACCGGGTGGTCGCAGTCGTAAAAAAAGTGCCCTTCAGCGCTTTACCCGCGAACTGACCCAGGCAGCAACTAAGGGAGAACTGGAATCTTTAATTGGCCGCGAGGATGTGCTCGAGCGTACTATCCAGGTCCTGTGCCGTCGACTGAAAAACAACCCCGTGCTGGTAGGTGAAGCCGGCGTCGGTAAAACGGCTATCGCTGAAGGTTTGGCCGCCCGCATCGCGGAAAATCACGTACCTAAATCCTTAAGAGGGTATAAGCTTTATTCTCTTGACCTGGGCGGAATGCTGGCCGGCACTAAATACCGGGGGGACTTTGAAGAGCGTATGAAGCAAGTTCTGCAGGAACTCGAGACTGAAAAGAATGTAATACTCTTTATTGATGAAATTCATTCAATTGTTGGCGCCGGAGCTGTAAGCGGCGGGGCTATGGATGCCTCAAATCTGCTCAAGCCGGCAATTTCATCGGGAAAAATCCGCTGTGTTGGAGCAACAACCTACGATGAGTTTAAGAAGTTCTTTGATAAGGACCGAGCTTTATCACGGAGGTTTCAAAAAATTGAAGTACAGGAAACAAGCCGTGAGGAAACATTGGAAATACTGCAGGGAATTCGGGAACGCTACGAAGAGTACCACGGGGTAAAATACGAGGACAGCGCCTTGGAGGCGGTTGTCGATTTATCCGATCAATATATAAATGATCGCCATCTTCCCGACAAGGCCATTGATGTACTTGACGAAGCCGGCGCATATACCCAGATGCTTTTTTTTCAGCGGCAGTTTGGTACTACTTTGCCTGAGCCCCCTCCCGATTCGAAGAGTGTATCCAAATCAGAAGGGGCCCCCGAGGCAAAGCAGGAAAAGGGTCCGGAGGCAGAGCTGGAAGAAGAGCCTATTGAAGCAGGGCAGGAAGCAGGGCAGGAAGAAGAGCTGGAAGAAGGACCAGCCCCGGCAATTGTCATTGATGAACAGGTAATCGAACGGGTTGTGTCGAAAATTGCCAGAATACCTGAAAAGCGGGTTTCGACACATGAGGTTGAACAGCTGCAATTTTTAGAAGAAAACCTGAAAAAGCAGGTGTTTGGCCAGAATACGGCGGTAGAAACCGTGGCAAAAGCGGTAAAGCGCTCCCGTGCAGGGTTTGGAAAAACCGATAGGCCGGTAGCAAACCTGCTGTTTGTAGGCCCCACCGGAGTAGGAAAAACCGAACTGGCCCGTCAGTTGTCAACAACCCTCGGCGTAGAGCTTCTGCGTTTCGATATGAGTGAATACCAGGAAAAACACACGGTCAGCCGGCTTGTAGGCTCACCCCCCGGCTATGTTGGATATGAGGAGGGCGGTTTACTCACCGATGCTGTGCGAAAACAGCCCCATGCGGTACTGCTCCTGGATGAAGTAGAGAAGGCCCACCAGGATATTTTTAATGTACTGTTGCAAATTATGGACTATGCTACCTTAACCGATAATAGCGGGCGCCATGCAGATTTTCGTAATATTGTCCTAATTATGACCAGCAATGCCGGTGCCAGAGATCTGGATAAACCCCTCATAGGTTTCGGGGAGCGTCACGTAAAGGAAAGTGCCATAAAAGAGGCTGTCGACCAGCTTTTCAGCCCAGAGTTTCGAAACCGTTTAGATAAAGTTGTTACCTTCAATCGACTGGATAATGAAATTGTATTGAGGATCGTCGATAAGGAACTACAGGAATTCAGGGGCCAGTTAGAGGAAAAGAAGGTTCACCTCGAAGTAAGTGATGCGGCCCGACAGTGGTTTGCAGACAACGGGTATTCGTCAGAGTTCGGAGCACGAAATATCGCCAGGCTTATTCAGGAAAAAATTAAGGACTACTTTGTTGATGCGGTCTTATTCGGTGACTTGCAGAACGGGGGAAAAGCCCTGGTAGACGTACGCGAGGGAGAAATTACTATCGATGCTGAATCTTCGTGATATCCCGTATCTAAATGAGGATCAACATTTAAAATTTTCTCTAGAGGAAGCCTCTCCCCTTGGAATTGTAGCGGTGAATGGAAACCTTTCACCCGGGGTGCTGTTATCCGCCTATCGCCAGGGAATATTTCCATGGTATGATGATGAAAGCCCGATACTCTGGTGGAGTCCGGACCCCCGGTTCATTCTTACTCCGGAGCAGCTGCATATTCCAAAATCCTTGAAAAAGGACATACAAAAGGGCAGATTTTCAGTAACAGTAGATCAAGCATTTCCCGATGTAATTCGTGAATGTGCACGTGTGCCGAGGAAAGAACAAGAGGGTACCTGGATTGTAGAGGAAATGCAGCGGGCATATAAACGTTTGCACAATCTAGGCTACGCCCATTCGGTGGAAGTGTGGCAGGAGGAAGAACTGGTTGGCGGACTCTACGGGGTTTCCCTGGGGCGGGCGTTTTTCGGTGAATCGATGTTCTCTCTTACAAGTAACGCCTCTAAAACAGCTTTTGTATTTTTCTTGTCGGCACTTGCCGAAAAGGGGTTCGGCCTGATGGATTGCCAGGTTTACACTGATCATCTTGCCCAATTCGGAGCATACGAAATACCGCGGGATGAATTTTTGCAGATGCTTTCCAAGATGCTGGATGCCCCGACAAAGTGTGGTTCCTGGAGCCGCTGGATCGAATTGGGACCGACCAAGGAACAGCTTATGTATAAAAAATACTCCCGCCGATGAACTCCCGAAGAATCGATGTGTTCGGTACGAGGTTTGGAGGTATCGGACTGAAATTTTCCAGAAAAGAAAGGAGCCTGCGGGCTTCATTATAGACCTCGTGATGGGGTTTTACTGTTTTCAAGAGAGGTTCTACATAGGGTTTCAGCACCGACAATTCGTAGTCCAAGGCGGAGTTGAAAGCGGAATTTGCCTTGTTTTGATAGGGGAATATGTTTTTATTCTCTCCGCGGCGAACGGATTCCCACATATTCAGCGTACCTAAGGCCGGGTTTCCGCGAAATTGATGGTCCCGGACGATCCTCCGTATGAGTCGGTTATCGGTGGTGGATATTCGATTATGATCATCCAAATTGAGCTGGGTGAGTGCGGAAATATACACGCGGTATTTCCGTTCCTCCGGGATATTCGGGGTTAAATCTGGATTTAAGCCGTGGATCCCCTCCATCAACAAAATACTGCGGTTACTGAACTGCAGCTTTGTTCCCTGTTCCCTGGGTCTTTGTAATTTAAAATCAAAGATTGGAATTTCTACCTCCCGGCCGTCAAAAAGCGAGAGTAGGTGTTCGTTTAGCAGCTTTATATTCAAAGCATGGAGGTCTTCAAAGTTCGGATTCCCATCTTCATCTATAGGGGTTAAATCCTTCGGAAGAAAATAGTCATCCAAGCCGATAATTACCGGGTTAAACCCCAAAACCCTTAGCTGTATTGCCAACCTCCGGGTAAAGGTTGTTTTCCCTGATGAAGAGGGGCCTGCGATCAATACCACCTTCACATTGTCACGGCGTTCATGAATTTGATCGGCGATTAAAGAAATCTTTTTTTCATGCAACGCTTCAGCGACTTGGATAAAATGGGCAATATCCCGATTTTCAATGAGTTCATTCAGACGACCGGTACAATTAACATCGAGAATTTTTCCCCATGCCTTGTATTCTTTAAATATTGAAAACAGCACGGGGTTATCGCTAAACTCTGAAATTTTGTTCGGTGTTTTTGACTGGGGAAAGCGCACTAGAAACCCAGGCGCATAATTTCTAAGCTGAAAAATAAAAAGAAGGTCCGTACTTGCAACTAGAGGTTCGTAGGAGAGATCAACATACCCGTCGCAGGTATATACCGGTACCTTAGGCTCGTTTCTAAAATTCAGAAGCTTTTCGGTAGCTGTTAAGCCTGATTTACTTACATAAGTTAGTATTTCCTCATAAGAAAGAACTCTGCGTTCAATCGGCAATGCCTTCTGTACAATGTGCTGCATCTTTTGTTGGAGAAGATCGATATCTTCATCCTCTACTGAAGCCCTTCCCTCAAAATAGTAATAAAACCCGTCGCCCAGGCTGTGTCCTATAATAAGGTGTCTGTCAGGAAAAAGCTCCTGCGATGCCTTTGCAAGCAGAAAGCTGAGGGATCGACGATAAATCCTGTTGCCGTAATGGCTGTAAAGTCTTACGGGTTTTACATCAGCATTTATTTCAACTTTATAAGAAAGGGAAGTGAGGGCATTGTTCACTAATGCAGCAATAATCGGATTAGTATCCCGGCTGCTCATGCCCTTTTCAAAAATGGTGCTGACCCTCGTTCCGTATGGATATTCCCGCAGCTCCCCTGATTCAAGATGTACCTCAACTGTGTGCATTTCTTCCTCCCCTGTTCTTTTCTTTTTTTGAAACGGACGCCTGTTCCACTGTAGCCTTCACTGCTTTTAACCAGGGGCCGGGTCCTACATAATGTGGTTTAGGTTCTACGATCTGTTCAAGCTCTTTTAAGTGCGAGAGGGGTTGCGGCTGCATGAGCTCGGCCTTTCTCTGCCGAACTCTATGTATATCAATACTCATATTGGAACTCCTAAAATAATTCCAGCTGTCGCGGACCTGTACATCCCTTCGACTGGTTGATCTGAACACCCTTACTCTCTGAAATAGAAGGGGGTATAGAAACCTCTGTCCCCCCCGTGTCGGTAGAAGAGGTGAAGTCTATGCGTGCGAGCTGAAGCAGCCATTCGTAGGTATTTTTGATTGATGAGTTGAATAGGGGTTCAAGGGGATATTCAAGGTTTTGAAAGTGAAGTTGGACTTCATCAACCAGCTTGTTTACCAATGAGGTCAATCCCCGCGAATATTCATGGGTATCCACAAGTTGTTCAAAGGTACCGTCGCTCTTCAGTTCTTTGATTATATCACCTACAAGAAAAAGAATTGCCGCCAATTCTGTCTGGGAAACCAAACCGGAGGATAGGTGTCCGATTGTAAAGCGCAACCAGAAAAGAATACTTACATCCGGCTCTACCGGGTGAAGTGCGATAGCTGTAAGCCGGAGTCCTTCCACTTCTCCAAACATTGCCTCGAATCGGCCGAGAAAAAAGCTTAAGTCGTACTCCTGTTCAGCGGCTGTCTTCATACTCCACAGGGCCAAACGGCGAGCGGCCTGAGGATAGGATGAAAGCAGGTCCTGCACCAACAGCATAGACGTTTCACTGAAGGCCTCTTCCAGTTGGGAATCAAGATATTCCTGCAGTTGTTCAATTGCGCTTCCCAGGAATCCCTGATCTTCACGTACAGCTTCAACAAGCGCTGAGGAGGCGGAATTGAGCTGTATTTCCGTCTCTTTCGTGCCTAACCGCTGTAAAATTGCTTTCAGCGCTGCAGGAGGGCTTGTGTCGGGGATTTTCTCAAGTAACTGGAGCATATTATCCCGGTCGGACTGATAGAAGGCGAGTATCGCCGGCACGGCGCATTTCCATGGGTAAAAAGGGGATTCGGGGGTAATAGTCTGCAAGCGGTTGAGTATCTCCGGATTGTACATGCCGTTTGTAACGGATTCCAATGCATCTGATACAATAATGGACTCCTCCGCAATTCCCTCCGGGAGCTTGAAGTGTGTAGCATTTCGATAGAGGTGCGGCGTAGTAATGAGGGTTTTTAGCTCTTCAACTGCGGCCTTATAGTCGGGGGAATCAACTGATTCCGTGTGCAGGGAAAGGAGCAGCTGTTCAATTTTACGATTTACGGTTGTAGCTTTCATTCTGCACATCGATTCCTTTCCAGCATTAATAGAATTTACTGCCCCTGGAGCAGTAGTTACGAGTTTATTGCTGAATGTATTGTTTTAACGCTTTTACTTCGCTCTTTGTAAGCGGGCGCTCAATGACAACCTTGTCGTTGTCCTTGGGCTGGACGATTGGTCGATCCCGGTAAGGGGTATTGTTCTCATTTACAAGAAGACGTACCAGCGGATGTTTTGGTTCCTTTGGATCGGTCTTCACTATAACACCCCGGGCGCCGTTGGACATGAGCACATAAGTCCCGATGGGATACAAGGAGAGCGTAAATACTAAAGCGCGTAGAATGCGCTCATCATAGCGTTTTCCCATCTCCTTCGCAAGGTCCATGATGCTGGTATGTCCGTCATGTCCCTCTCGGAAGGGCCTTTTAGAGGTGGCTGCGGAGTACGCAGAAGCAACTCCCACTATTTTTCCGAAGAGAGAAATATCGTCTCCCTTCAGTTTGCGGGGGTATCCGGTACCGTTTACGTATTCGTGATGCTCCAGTACGGCTATGCACACTGTTGGCGGGAAATCCGCCTCTTTAAGAATTTTATAACTGATGACCGGATGAGCAATAATAGTTTGGCGCTCTTTCTCACTCAGTTGACGGTCATGCTGATATACCGTTGGAGGAATGCGCAGCATACCGATTTCATGCAGCAAGGAGGCTGTGCCCAGATCGATCTGTTTGTGGGGAGGTAGTTTCAATAAATCCGCTACCGCCAGGGCGAACACCGCAGTTTTAACTGCATGGGGGACTACATAGTGTACATCTTTTCGTTCGGGGATATATACACTGAGAAGAAAACGCTTATTCTGCTTCAATTCTTCCATGATCTCTTTTGCTAACTCAATTACATTATCATGGTATATGAGTCCTTTATCGAGGAAGTGACTGAAAATATCGTCCATCTTTTTAACCATGGTGTTGAAAAATTCGGTAGCTTGCTTTTCAGCTTCATGGTCCTTGATGTCCTGGTCCAGCATGGATTTCTCAGAATTTACACCCCCCGAAGCAGGAGGGGCGTCCGATGGCAGGCCGTCGGTAAGTACCTGTTCGTAGTTCCACTTTTCAAGACGGTCCAAAAGTTCTTTAGTAATAGGGGTTTCGGGTGAGAGCAGAATATACTTCTGATCGAGATAAACCGGAGCATCAATGTATGTGTCTGCTTGTAGTTGATTTACCGTAACCTTTTTCATAAAAGTGACCGTTGACCCCTTAAAATGTATAAAGTACACTCATTCATATAAGCAATTCTAAGGTTGAAACGAAACTATTTCAATTTAGAATGCTCTCATTTTCTTCAGAAAGAGCATATTTGCTTAAAATTTAGGATAGTATAAGCTTTATACTTCCTCTCATATATATTATAGGAGAAAAAAGCGTGAAATTTAAGTTAATTTTTTTACTTTTCAATCTTCTTATCCTCTTATCCTTTGCAGTTGTCATAATTATGCCCTTTATGATGCTCGGTGCCGAATATTCGCGTACCTTCTGGGCATCCTCATGGTATCTACCCGTGCTCTTCTTGTTGGTGATAGTAGGAATAGACGGTTATTTTTTCATGAACTGGCGGCTTTTCACCCTTTTGGAATCTGAGAATTGGCAGGAACTACTCCGGTTCTTGGAGCAGGAAGTAATGCAAAAGGGCCATACTCGCCGGTCTTACATAAAGACCCTGATTAACGCCTATTTTGTAACGGGAAATGTAAGCAAAATAGAACCTCTGGAGGAGTACCTGCGTGCAAAGCGACCGAAGCTTGTAAAAAAATTCGCCCTTGAGTTGGGCATGCCCAAGGTCCTGCATAAAAACCATGCCGATATGGTGAAATTTTTCTATGAGTTTAAAGAAGAAAAGGTCCCCCATCAACAGTGGATCAGGTTTCTCTATGCCTTTGGCTCGCTGATGAAGCATGAACACTCCGAAGGGCGGGAGGAACTGTTGGCTCTCTCCCATGAGGTCCGTGATCCGGTGCTCAAGATACTGGTCCTCTATACTCTTGATCCCTTTAAGACCCTGGATGATGAGGTGTTGGGGCGAGTGGAGCGGCAGCGAGAGGAAATTCAGCAGCATTCCAGCGAGGAGCAGCTTAAGAAAAGTATTGAGAAGCGCAAGGATAATATTGCGGTCGTCGTTATGACTCCGCTGATTCAGGATGCTATTAAGTGGGTATTTACCCGGTCCGCCGCGGCTGAAACAGCTACAACAGATGTAACGGGTCAACCTGAACAAGACGCTTCACCGGATAAACCTGATAAACCCTCCTAGACGGAACATCTATTCTCTTCAGTAATTCTAATTTTAGAAGTCTTAAGACTTCTAAAATTAGAATTACCTCAAAAGCTTTAAGATAATTTACTTATCTTAAACAAAATGTGAGCATTCTAAATTTGAAAATTTTTCTAAAATTTTCAAATTTTGAATTGCTGTATTCTCTTGACATAAGCTCTCCTTCCTTGACCCTGTTTTTCTGCAAGCGTATAATTGCATGACTTTTTATCAGATATCTTACCGCTATAAGAGGTTTAATATATGAGTGTACGTGTACGGTATGCCCCTTCTCCTACCGGTCTGCAGCACATCGGTGGTGTACGAACCGCCCTTTTCAACTATTTTTTCGCCCGCTCTCAGGGAGGCACCTTTATCCTGCGGGTGGAAGATACCGACCGCGAGCGTTATCACGATGAGGCGCTGCAGGATCTGTATGATACCTTTGAATGGCTCGGTATAGAGTGGGACGAAGGCCCCAATAAGGACGGCGGCTATGGCCCCTATGTACAGTCCGAGCGCTTCGATGTGTATAAGGACTACGCCGAACAGCTGATTGAAAGCGGCCATGCCTATTACTGTTACTGCAGCTCAGAACGCTTGGATGCTCTGCGGAAAGAGCAGAAGAAAGAGAAAAAGGGGCAGGGCTACGACCGGCACTGTCGCAATCTCACCGAAGAGCAGCGGCAAGAGTACCGCCGCCAGGGTATTCAGCCGGTTGTCCGGTTTAAAGTGCCCCTGGAAGGCACTACTGTCTTTGAAGATATTCTGCTCGGCGAGATGAAGAAAAAGAACAAGGATATTCCCCCCGACCCGGTACTGCTGAAGTCGGACGGTTTTCCGACCTATCATCTGGCAAACGTAGTCGACGATCATCTGATGGCCATTACCCACATAATGCGGGCGCAGGAGTGGATTCCCTCCGGGCCTCTGCATATTCTGCTGTATGAAGCCTTCGGATGGAAGCCGCCCCAGTACTGTCACCTGCCGATGGTTATGGGAAAGGACGGCCAGAAGCTCTCCAAGCGCCACGGTGCAACCTCGGTCATCGAGTTCCGCCGACAGGGGTATCTGCCGGAGGCGCTGATCAACTACATATCACTGCTGGGCTGGTCCTATGATGATAAGCGCGAATTTTTCACAAAAGAGGAGCTGGAGGAGCTGTTTGTGCTGGAAAAGCTGAACAAAGCCCCGGCGGTCTTTGACTATAAAAAGCTGGAGTGGTTCAACGGCCAGTACATCCGGGAGAAATCGGATGAAGAGCTAATCGAAATGCTGTTACCCTATCTCCAGAAAGAAAACATAGTTGCCGCTTCGCCCACAGATGCCCAATCGAAGATGCTTCAGGAGATGATGCCGCTGATGAAGGAGCGGCTGCATTTTCTGCCGGATATTGTACCGCTCTCACGATTTCTGTTTCAGGAGATCGAAGGGTACGATGTGGCGGAGCTCATCCCGAAGAAGCTCGATGCCGCCAAGACGATTGAAATTTTGGAAGCGGGCCGCAGTCTGATGGCCGGTTTCGAATCGGTTGGTGAGGAGCGGACCGAGGAGCTCCTGAGGGAAAAAGCCGAAGAACTTGAAGTAAAACTGGGGGCGATGCTGATGCCGGTGCGAGTTGCCATTACCGGTAGTAAAACATCTCCGCCCCTATTTGGATCGATACGCCTGCTCGGAATAGAGAAGACCCTTGAGCGAATCGACCGTGCACTATCCCTATTGAAAAGCGAGGTTTCATAATGGCAGAGGTAACAACAGAAGTAACAATGGAAAAACTGGTTTCGCTGTGTAAGCGTAGAGGTTTTGTGTATCAATCCAGCGAAATCTACGGCGGCTTGACAGGCGCCTGGGATTACGGTCCGCTGGGAGTAGAGCTGAAAAACAACATCGAGCAGTTCTGGTGGAAGGCGATGACCCAGCTGCACGACAACATTGTAGGGCTCGATGCGGCTATTATGATGCACCCGCGCACCTGGGAGGCCTCCGGACATGTGGATAATTTCTCCGACCCACTGGTCGACTGTAAGAACTGTAAGTCCCGCTTTCGGGCCGACCAAATCGATATGGAAGCGGCTTGCCCGGTCTGTGGAGTGAAGGGCGAGTTTACGGAGCCGCGGGATTTCAACCTGATGTTCTCCACCTACATGGGTGCGGTCCGCAGCGAAGATAATATCGTGTACCTGCGGCCGGAGACCGCCCAGGGTATTTTTGTAAACTTCAAGAACGTAGTGCAAACCAGCCGTGTTAAAATACCCTTCGGGATTGCCCAGGTAGGTAAGGCCTTCCGGAACGAAATCACCACCAAGAACTTCATTTTTCGGACCCTCGAGTTCGAGCAGATGGAGATGCAGTTTTTTGTGAAACCCGGGGACGACCAGGAGTGGTTCGAGTACTGGAAAAACGAGCGCATAAATTATTACGACAAGCTCGGTATTCGCAAGGACAAACTTCGTTTCCATCAGCATGGGCCGGATGAGCTGGCGCACTATGCAAAGGATGCCTTCGACATCGAATTCTATTTTCCCATGGGCTGGCAGGAGCTGGAGGGAATTCACTCCCGCACCGATTTCGACCTTGCCCGCCACGCCGAGTTCTCGAAGAAGGACATGACCTACCTCGAGGACCAGAGCCGGGAACGTTATGTGCCGTATGTAATCGAGACATCCGCCGGACTGACCCGGTCGGTACTGATGGTACTCTCCGATGCCTACGAAGAGCAAAAGCTCGATGACGGTGAGACCCGGACGGTCATGCACTTTCATCCCCTGGTGGCGCCGGTAACGGTGGCGGTTCTGCCCCTGGTGAAAAAGGACGGAATTGCCGACCTGGCCAAAAGCATCGAAAAAGAGCTGCGCGAAGATTATTCTACCTTCTATGACCAGAGCGGGGCCATCGGCCGCCGTTATCGTCGGCAGGATGAGATTGGAACCCCCTTCTGCATCACCGTCGACTATGATACCAAAGAAGACAACACCGTTACCATTCGCTACCGCGATTCGATGAAACAGGAACGTATTCCAGTCGCCGAAATCGCCCAAAAAATACGTGAAGAAATAAAGAACTACAGGAGAGACTAAGAATGGCTTCAGGACTTGAAGATTTAAAACAACGCGGTTTTTTACAGCAGTGCACAGATATAGATCGTTTAGAAGAGATAATGAGCGAGGAGAGTGTCAGCTTTTACGTTGGAGTGGACCCTACCGCCCGTAGCCTCCATATCGGACATATGGTGCCCTTTTATGCCATGGCCCATTTACAAAAAAACGGACACCGTCCTATAGTTGTAGTAGGCGGGGGCACCGGTTTGATAGGAGATCCCTCCGGGAAAACCGAAATGCGGAAAATTATTACCCTGGAAGAAATACGGGAGAACGAAAAGGCGATTAAATGGGGGGCCTCTAAGCTGCTCGACTTTTCCGAGGACCGGGGAGTTATGGTAAATAACTACGACTGGCTTGGAGGGCTCAACTATATAGAGTTTCTCAGGGACATCGGCCGGCATTTCTCGGTCAACCGAATGTTGACTTTCGAGGCGTATAAGCAACGCCTTGAGCGCGGACTCTCGTTTATCGAATTCAATTACATGCTGCTGCAGTCGTACGACTTTTTGATACTGAACCGGGAATATAACTGCAAGCTGCAGGTTGGCGGAGATGATCAGTGGGGTAATATTGTGAGCGGTGTCGAGCTGATTCGGCGTATGGATGGAAACGAAGCCTTTGGTTTAACCTTTCCCCTTATCACCCGGGCAGACGGTAAAAAAATGGGTAAGTCCGAACGCGGAGCAATTTTTCTTGATCCGGAGCTTTGCTCTCCCTACGAATTTTTTCAGTATTGGCGAAACGTCAATGATGCCGATGTAGAGCGCTTTCTGAAGATGTTTACCTTTTTGCCCCTGGATGAAATTGCAGAGCTTGCTGAACTTCAGGGACAAGATATCAATAAAGCCAAGGAACGGCTTGCCTGGGAACAGACCAAGATTATTCATGGAGAGGAAGAGGCAAATAAGGCTTTAGAATCCTCAAAGGCCGCATTTTCTTCCGGCGGATCCGCCGACCGTGATGCCATTCCTGCTTTGGAGATTGATGCCTCCGAACTGAATGCCGGCATCAATGTGCTGGATCTGTTTGCCCGCACCAACCTATGCGGCTCCAAAAGCGAAGCTCGCCGCCTGGTGAGCCAGGGGGGAGCCCGCATCAACGACCGCAAGGTGGAGGATATCGAAGAGAATATTGACTCCGGCGAACTGGTCGACAATGAGCTGTTTCTGCGGGCGGGCAAGAAGAGATATTTTCGAATAACAGTAAAGTGAAGGAGAGACGTATGAGACGCATAGTACCACTCGTGCTGATTGCAGCATTGTTGCTTGGCTTTGGGGCTGTAAACCTTGCAGCACGGGGAATGCAGGAAGTAGAAGAGTCGGCGGAAGATCCGCCCCCAATTACAGTTGAGGCTGCCTCATTAAAAGGTCCCTCGGGTTTCGGGATGATCAAACTCTTTGAAGATAAGCCTGAACTGGGAGCTCTTGGAGATTCAAATTTTACGGTACTACCCTCACCAAAAGAAATGGTTGCCCGAGTGGCGGGGGGAGAGGTCGATTTTGCGGTGCTTCCGGCTAATATGGCTGCAAAATTGTATACCGCCGGTCCCGGCTATAAGCTTGGAGCGGTAGTAGGAATGGGAGTACTTCATGGGTTAAGCAGAGACCCTGATGTTAAAAATTGGGAGGACCTGAAAGGTAAAACCGTTTACTCTATTGGAAAAGGGGCGACGCCCGATTATTTGTTGCACTATCTTCTTTCTCAACATGGTATGGACCCGAAACAGGACGTGAAAGTAAATTTTTCCGTAAGCAGCGGCCCTCAACTGGCCCAACTCTTAATTTCCGGGAAAATAGATACCGCTGTACTTCCCGAACCCTTTGTGACCATGGTAAAGGCAAAAGCGAAGGATGTACGGAAAGTCCTCGATTTTCAGGCTGCCTGGAAGCGCATTCAGGGGGGGGAATCAACTTATCCCATTACCGTTGTGGTAGTACGGCCGGAACTTGCAGAAAACCGGCCTGAATTGGTGGACCGTTTTTTAAAGGCTTACTCCGAATCAATTGAATGGGTAAATGACAACCCCGCCGAAGCAGCGGACTTAATTGGAAAGTACGATGTAATGCCGGCGGCCCTTGCGAAACCGGCAATACCAAATTGTAATCTTAAGTATATTTACTCTTCAGAGGCCCGGGGAATAATGGAAGGGTTTCTACAGGTTTTACTTGATTTCAATCCCGCTTCTATAGGGGGACAACTGCCGGATGACGGGTTCTACCTCAAAAAATAAAAAATACGCCTCCGGGGAAGATAGCCAGCGAGCCCCCCGGAGGGGCGGTACAATTGTAGTTAAAGTAGTATTAAATTGTTTTATACGGCATCATATCTTAATTATCTCAGGTGCAGCAATTACGATTCTTTTGGGAATATGGTGGATAGCAGCTTTTGTCATTGATGCAACGATTATCTTGCCACCGCCCCCCGCGGTTGGCCGGGAGCTGTGGGCTTTACTGAACAGCAATGATTTCTGGCATTCCGTAGGCCTTACGGTATTCCGGGGACTTTCCGGCTTTTTTATTTCTCTGTCCCTAGGAATTGTCCTAGGTATTGCCGCCGGCATCAGCCTTCCAATCCATGCCCTCTTTAAACCTCTCATTGCAGTAATTCGTACAACCCCTATTATGTCCGTTATTTTGATTGCCCTGCTGTGGTTCAAAACCGGAACTGTTCCAATTTTTTCATCTTTTCTAATAGCATTTCCGGTAATTACCCAGAACGTTATTGTGGGAATACGTCAAACCGACCAAAAACTCCTGCAAATGGGAAGGGCCTACGGTTTAAGCGCTACACGCCGATTGCTGCATATCTCGGTTCCCTCTGTAGTCCCATATTTGATTTCGGGTGCCCAAACAGCGCTTGGTTTGACCTGGAAGGTTGTGGTAGCTGCGGAAGTATTAAGTATCCCCAATTGGGGGGTCGGAAGTGAAATGCAGCTGTCCCAGATGAGCCTGGAAACTGCGCAGGTGTTTGCCTGGACGGTGGTTGCAATACTACTCAGTGCTGCAAGTCAGTGGGTTCTGAGTATGAGCATCCGTTCAATGTCATGGAGCAAAGCGTATGCCGATACAGTGTAAGCAACTCAGTCTGAGTTTCGGAGATTTACAGGTGTTTGACAATTTCTCATTGGAGGTCCCGGACCAGCATGTGACTGCAATTCTCGGCCCCTCAGGATGCGGAAAAACAACACTCCTCAACCTTATGTCGGGCCTTCTTCTCCCTGACCGGGGAGGGGTAAGCGGGATTGGAGATGAGCGTATCAGCTATCTCTTTCAAGAACCCCGTTTGCTGCCGTGGAAAACGGTGAGGAAGAATGTGGAACTGGTAGTAACCCCTTTTTTCCCACCGGGGGAAGTTTCTCGGCGAAGTTTTGAGTTTTTAGAAAAGGTTGGTCTTAATCAGTTTGCCGACTATCATCCCCATGAATTATCGGGAGGAATGCGTCAGAGGGCTGCGGTAGCCAGGGCCTTTGCGTATCCCTCCGGGGTGATGCTTATGGACGAACCCTTTCAGGCATTGGATTTACATTTGAAGCTCTCCCTAATCGAATTATTTAAAAAGTTGTGGAAACTGGAACAGCGTACGGCGGTATTTGTAACCCATGATATTCAGGAAGCAGTGCTGTTGGGGGATACGGTGATAGTACTCTATGGTCCTCCTGCACATATCCGGGCTACTTTGGAGAATCCTATGCCCCGGGTAGAGCGCTCATTAAAAGAACATAGAATTCTGGAAATGGAGCAAAAACTTTATTCACTCTTAGCATAAAGGAGGAAATAAGTATGCGATTGATGGTGATTTCGGATCTGCATGGAAATGAGGATGCCCTCGGAAAAATTAAAAAGGATGCCGATACGGTGGATGTGCTCATTTGTGTTGGTGATATTACCCATTTCGGAGGTGTTTCGGAAGCCCGTAAAGCTTTGACTGAAATGCGCCGCCTTCATACAGAAGTAAGGGCTATTGCGGGAAACTGTGACACCCGTGAAATTGAATCTTTTTTGCATGAAGAGGGTGTTGCTTTGAGTACAAAGGCTGAAATAATAAAGGGAGTTCAATTTGCAGGTGTTGGTGGAGCTCTTCCGGGGCCGATTGATACCCCCTACGAAATTTCAGAGGAGGAGATTTCAGAGGCCCTTTCAGAAATACCCGATGATAAAGATTTACCCCTTGTACTTGTCAGTCACCAGCCTCCTTATAATACAGTTGCCGACCGGGCGATGAAACTGAAGCATGTCGGAAGCAGAAGTCTTTCCTTCTGGATACAAGAGCATCAGCCTCTGTTGGTTCTTTCAGGGCATATTCATGAGTCATACGGACACAAGATGAGCGGTCCTACCCATATTATCAACCCCGGAGCATTCAAAGAAGGACGCTATGCTCTAGTAGATGTGGATCCTGTGAAACACGAGGTTTCCGCAGAAATGAGATAGTAGTACGATGCGAAAGTTCTTCTCTCACGGGCGGCTGAACTTTTTACCCACAAGGTTTGGACCCACAAGGTTTGGACCATAAAAAAAGCGCCGAGCCAAA
>CAZDFY010000009.1:0-2009 GCA_964504785.1 uncultured Sediminispirochaeta sp.
TGATTCTGACTTGGTAACCGGTCATGTGCTGCATATCGATGGCGGAATCTCTTCGCTGCGTTAGCAGATTCTTATATATATCGTTAATTTCTATTATTCCTGGAGAGTGCACTGATTGTAGCCATCATGGTGGCTCTGCAGGTGATTGGAATTTTGGGGATGGGTTTCATTTTTCCAGCAATTTCCATTCAAACATACAAACTTTAGCATTAACATTTTAGTCATCACTTTTATATTTTAGCTATTGGTGCTATTATACTTTCAATGCAACTAACAGGAGATGTACATGCTTGATCCGGTTTTGATAAACGATATGACAGAAATGCTGACAAAACATTTAAAACCAAATCAAATCGATGAAATCGGCCGTATGTTATTCAAACGCTACAATTCCCATGAAAAGCTTGGCATTGATGATCATATCACCATTCCGCGTCGGAAGGCTGCTGAAGCTTTGATCGATGAATGCCTCTCAAGTAAAAAGGAAGAGGACCTCATTAAGTGTCTCATCGAACTGGACGGCAGTGATTTATTGGGGAAAACCGTTGCTTTTGATAGTATCGAGAGTTTCATGAAAGATATGGTTTCATCCGGCTATATTTACGATTTTAAAAAACGAAGAATAAAGAAACTAAAAGACGAACAGGATGAGCTGCCAAACTGGGGAGTCCTTAGGGAAGGCAAAAATTATGAGGTAACCCTAGCAAGTATCGATATAGTAGGCAATTCAGATTTGGTAAAGAAGTATGGCATTAAAAAGATAGAAAAGGTGTATGCCAAATTCTGGAGTTTACTGCGGCGAATTCTATCGGTATATGACGGGCGAACCTGGAGTTGGTCTGGAGATGGGGGACTGGTTGCCTTTACCTTCAAGGATCATCCTACCCGCGCAGTTTTGTTTGCCCTGGAGCTACAGAACACACTATCTGTATTCAACGTCAATCCCAGTTTGCCAATAGATGAGGCAATTACACTACGGATTGGACTTGATACAGGCAAACTGAAGTTTTCCCAAAATACCGGTCAGATTGTCTCGGAAACTATCAATTATGCTGCTCACCTGGAAAAAAATTTTACCGCTCCAGGCAAAGTATCTATTTCGAAGGAACTGTACCTTCGGATTTCTGAGAATCTGCAATCAATATTTGATTGTGAAGGCGAATTCGAAGGACGAACTGCCTTTTGCACCGATTTTCAAGTGTCGGTCACGGTCGGTGAATCCTGATACAATGTGCTGATGTTTATACAGATGATTTACCTGTTTCTGATATCTATGGCCGGGTCGTTTCTGCAGTCCAATGTGGGATTTGGGCTGCCGGTGATTGCGATGCTCTTTCTGCCCATGTTTCTGCCCTTTTCCACTTCTGTGGCGATTTATCAGATTGTGTCCTTGGTGAGTATCCTTTGGATTGTGGTGCGTTACCGCAGGTATGTAGCCTGGCGAGTGATGCTGCCAATACTGATAATCTCCCTTGGAGTGGGGGTGTTAATGACTTTTCAATCCCTAAGGATGAGTAACAGCTCCCTTCTCGTTATTTTGGGCCTTGCCCTTGTGGCGATTTCGGTTTTTTCGGTGAGTTTCAGTGAACAGATCAGGGTACGTCCCACAATGAGGGCTGGGATGGGAATGGGGCTTATTGCAGGAGCGGGGAACGGGCTTTTCGGGATCGGGGGGCCTCCAGTGGCGATTTACCTTCTGGCGGGGACGAAGGATAAGCGAAGCTACCTGTCGACCCTGCAGACCTATTTTCTCATTTCCAATGTCAGTACCATTGTCATCCGCCTAGGAAGCGGGGCGGTAGGGTATGTCCACTTACCCTTGATTGCTGCAGGTTGGGCCGGGATAGGGCTGGGGACTTTTCTGGGGCTGAAGCTCTTTGAAGTGCTGCCGAAACGCTTTTTGAAGAAGCTGGTCTACAGTTTTGTAGGTGTTTCGGGGATCTGGATGGTGGTGCAGGAGCTGGTGCTGCGGTAGAAGCTGGATTTTGGTACCGGGAGATCCAAGATAT
>CAZDFY010000009.1:2109-61808 GCA_964504785.1 uncultured Sediminispirochaeta sp.
CAGGAGCTGGTGCTGCGGTAGAAGCTGGATTTTGGTACCGGGAGATCCAAGATATCCTTGCCGAGAATTCGCCGAACTGGAGTATCTGTTATTTGTATTTAGGAGTCAACCCCTTAGAAGCTGAAGATGAAATTGATAGTCGACGTCGTCACTCGAGCCGACTATCTGAACTACTATAAAACCTAAAATTAGAAGCGCAAGGCAGCTCTGCAGGACATGGGCCTGGAAATCAAAGAACTGCTCGGCTCCTATTAGGCTCAATTCACAGCAGCATACATCCGATCCAGCATCTCTAAAGCAGTGGTCATGCCGCTGAGCCCCGGGCTTATCACGCCGCTCTCTCCGGAGGGATCACCATGACCGACGGGCTGTAAATCGAACTCCCGCTGGCCCCTTACCTGCAACTCTTTACCCGATTCATTGATCTCGAACCCTGCCGCATACACAAGCGAGGGCTGCCCGTTTACATTCTCATCCTGCTCGGGATAGTTCGAATTATAGTCGAAGGAGGAATTGACCTCCGCCATAATCCGGTACTTTCCGGCTGCAAGCGAGAAACTGCCGGTCCAGGTCTGTGAGTCATCATCGCCCTTTTTCGGAGTTGCTCCGGAAACAGTATCGACGGCGCCATTTGAGCTCCGGTTGAGGTCTGCGCGATGAAAATAGACCGGCAAGGCTTCCGGCCGCGAGACATCCTTTCCACCCCTCCAGTTGCCGCTGGCTGCCTTTTCGGTCACATAGATCGTACCAATGAACTGCCCGTCGGCAGATTCAAGCCACACTGCTATCTGCGGGGTGAGTTTCATCGGAATGATTACAAACCACTTTGTATGGGTATACTCCGCCCCGGGGACAATTCCTACACTCAGATCTACAGACTGCCTTTCTTCAGCCATTACGGTCCCGGCTGTAGTCCAAAATAGAACTGCCAGGCTCACTGTTATGAACACCATACGAACACCATGCTTTTTCATTGTTTACTCCTTGGTAGTATCAAATAGAAGCTCAATAATTAGATCAATTGAGCCTTTTATTCTCGACCATCCCTCATTCGACTGCAGATCGATTCCATTGAACACGCTGGTTCGGTCCGAGATGAGGGCTAAATAGTAGACTCCGCCTATCAGCAATCCCACCGCCGCCTCGAGATCCCGCTCGGAGGTGATCCGCTCCCGAAAGGCCCGGGAAATCGACAGCCCCATTGCTTCAACCTGCTGCATTACCTGCTGACTCACTTCGTTCTCCTCCACCAACATCCAGCGTATTACCTCGCGGCGGATTGTACTCGTTCTCAGAGAATCGGTCTGCTCGTGGAAAAGGCTGCGCAGCATACTGCTGTACTGGTTGTTGTTCTCCGGCGAATCAGCTACCCCGGCTGCCGGCCCTGGTTCCGTATTTTGAATCTGCTCGATATGCTCGAGGGTCCGGTCCGTTACCTCAGCCCAGAAATTGTGGTGCAAGGCCCACTCCTTGAGGAGTCCGTTGTACGAATCGAAGTAGCGGTAAATGAGCATTTTCGATACTCCCGCCTGCTGCGCGACCGCATTCACCCCCAGGGCTGCAAAACCCTGTTGTTGTACGATATCGCTTACCGCCTGCAGCAGTCGCTGCTCCGTTTCATGTCTGTTCTTTGCCATTGAAAGCTACCTTCTTGTTTCAGGCTGTGTACAGTCTAATGTTACCAGATGGTAACATTAGTGTCAAGAGTGTTTTCGATTTTGTGCGACGCAACTCTGCTTCTATCCCGGTCTTATTCCTGCATATTTATATCACCAGGTAATGAGAAGAAAATGCAAAAAATACAGGCATAGCTAAAACCCAGCTAAAAGATGCTTCCAAATTGCATTTTATGGACCAGGCGCATACAATTAAACACTGAATCTCTTCGCTGCGTGAGTAGGGGACTATGGAACATATACTTCTGATTGTAATGGGTAATCAACTCTATCCTAATCACAAGGTCGGTATGCTGGAAGGATTGGGGTCGGATATACCGGCAAAGCCGGCACACACGGAGGGGGCAGCAAGGTCACCAGGCTCGGCAGCGACCACACCGGACACCCCTGGTACACCTGGTACACCGGCAAGTCCTGGCAGCAGACGCAAGAGGCATGGCAGTTATACCCCCCTCGGACCTGCTCCTATGTCGGTTTTTATGGCAGAGGACATGGACCTCTGCCGCCGCTACCGATACCACCGGCACAAGCTACTCCTGATACTCAGTGGGATGCGCTCTCATCGTGATTTTTTACAGGGACGGCACAGGGTCTATTATTATGAAATAGAAGATTCGCGCAGCTATTTTGATAAGCTGCGCGATGCGGTGCAGCAGTCAAAGGCAGAGGCACTGGCGGCCTACGAGCCGGATGATTTTAGTATAGAGCGGCGACTGAAGGAGTATGCTGCTCAGCTTGGTCTTCCTCTCTATTTTCGCCCGAGCAAGACTTTTTTGCTTGACGGTGATACCGCTCGAAGTGAACTTGCTAGGCTGGACAGGCCGCGGCAGCACGATTTTTATGTAAAACAACGCCGAAAAATGAACATCCTCATGAACGGTTCAAAGCCTGAGGGCGGAAGCTGGACCTTTGATACGGAGAACCGAAAGCCCTTTCCGAAGGACATTAAGTTTCTTCCGCTTCCCAAAGCAGACTGGACTGCCCATACCCGTGAGCTCGCCCCTTTAGTGAGTCGACTTTTTCCGGATAATCCCGGAGATCCGGCAGACTTTTTTCTACCAACTTCCCGCGTGCAAGCCTTGAAATGGCTCGAATCATTTCTAGAGTATCGTTTTTCAAAGTTCGGGCCTTATGAGGATGCTATCCATCAATCTGAACTACTCGGGTTTCACTCAATGCTTTCACCGCTCTTGAATACAGGTCTTCTTTTTCCCGGCGAGGTGATCAACGCTGCTCTTGAATATGATGTGCCCATGCCGAGCAAAGAGGGCTTTCTAAGACAGATCATCGGCTGGCGTGAGTTTGTGCGGGGTATGTATCTTACCCGCACCTTAGGATACAACTTTTTTCAGCACCGGCGCAGCCTTTCTTCGGCCTGGTATCAAGGCACAACCGGAATTCCGATACTCGACGATAGCATAAAAAAAGTGCTTCGCTACGGCTATATTCACCACATTGAACGCCTCATGGTTATCGGGAATCTAATGCTGTTGTGCGAGATTCACCCCGATGAAGTGTACAAATGGTTTTCAGAACTGTTCATTGATGCCTACGATTGGGTGATGATTCCGAATGTGTATGGGATGAGCCAGTACGCCGACGGCGGAAGTTTTGCTAGCAAACCCTACGTGGCCTCTTCACGTTATTTATTGAAGATGAGTAATTACGCAAAGGGCCCTTGGTGCGATACGGTGGACGGCCTTTACTGGCGGTTCGTGAAGCTGCATCGCCAGGTGTTTGAGAAAAATCCGCGAATAAAAATGATGACTTCCTGGCTCGACAAAATGGCCCCCGAAAGATTTACCGCACTAGAAGCAGCTGCCGAGGATTTTATTCATCGTAACACCAAGTAAGCGTAATCGGAGGTCTGAAACTGGTCGCCAGACAAAGTTTTAGCAATCAAATTCGGAAATGTCATACCCACTACTTCTTTTCTTTCCATAGGGTTTCCTTCCGCACCAATAGCAGAACGGTACGCTACATGCTAAGCACTGTAGTGCATCTGAATCTGCCTGTACAAGTTACGTCATCAAAAGTAGATGTAAAAATGAATGTAATAAATTGTCTGAGGCTCAGATGTGCTTATGTCTGAAAAAAAGTGATTGCAAGAAGCGAAAAAAGATTATAAATTTTCCTCTCCTACGGAGCCTGTTATGAGAAATTTTACAAAAATAGTTGGAATACTGCTTTTTTTTATTACCGTATTTCTACTGATTATATCAAGCCCTGTTCTTATAGGAGAGGAGGACGGGCGTATTTTCCTGCATCCAAAGAGGGTTGGTCTTGGGCTTCAGTTTTTTTTCCAGGAAGTACTGGAGGGCAACACCTTCGAATACATTGCCGGAAAAACCTCCTATGACATGAGGGAAACCCTGCCGCATTTCTTTTTCACCAGCTTGAAGTTTATTTTAGGCGCTGCATTCATCAGCTTGGTCCTAGGGCTTTGGCTGGGAGTTTTGTTTTCCTTTCGTCAAGGCAGGCTGTTGAAGGGGGTCCTCGATTTTCTGCACGTCACACCAGATTTTATATTGGCACTTTTTCTCCAGATTCTTTCGATTACTATATATCAAGTTTTTCAGTTTCGGATAGCCAGATTAGCCTATACAGGGACAAATTTGCAGAGCATTCTACTCCCCTTGGTTACAATGGTCGTCACTGCAACTGTCTTCATAATTCGTTGTGTTGAAGATTACGCCTGTAAGGTCAAGGGAGAGGAGTTTATCCTATATGCCCTATCCCGGGGGGTAGGGTATTTGTCCTTGATAACAACTCACCTCCTGGTACCGATTTTGCATTATCTTCGTTCCGATTATCATCGACTTCTGGCATTGATTATAGGAAATCTTTTTATTGTCGAACGAATTTTTAAGATTCCCGGTATCACCACCTTTTTATTCGAGTATTCTTTTCAGCGTCGTTATGACAGTCTTACCGATAAGATCCTTAGTGTAACCCAGTTCAACGTAGTGTTTTTTGGGTTTCTGGCCTTAATTATCCTCTATTGGATTGTCTATTTGTTAACTGACTTTCTTACCCGACAACTCATTAGATGGAGGCAGGGATGAAACGGTTCAATTTGCAGCTTACCCTAGGTTTGTTTTTGCTTGCCGCTATAGCGGTGTTATCCTTAATGGGTTCACACATGGCCCCCCATGAAAGCGATTTTTCCGATAACCTAGTATATATTGAAACCGAAAAGGGCAGGGAGCTCTTTATTTCTCCTGTTCCCCCTATGAGACAGTACCCCCTAGGTATCGACCAGTACGGGCGCGATATTTTGAGTGTGATGCTCCATGGAGCCAAATTTAGTTTTGGAACGACCGTAGTGGTGGCTCTACTCCGAATAATCTTTGCAATTGGTGCTGTGTTTTTCACAAAGCTATCAAAAAGGAGTAAATTTAAAATAGGGAGAAAGAGTTCCTCCTTACACCGTTCAATAACCGGACTCAATGCAGTACCGCAGTTTATAATTATTTATTTTATTCTGTATGGTATAAATTTTAACAGTTCTTTATCGGTACCGCTCCTCACTCTGTTACAGTGGCTCCTTTTGGTAGTGTTTGGTGTGCCGGGGCTTATACCCTCTATTTCTGAATACGTGTCACAACTTCAGAGAAGTGAATTCGTGACCGCGGCCAGGTCAAACGGTGCCGGACCTTTGAGAATAATGCTGGTCCATATTCTTCCCCATATGAAGGAGAAAATTCTCCTCCTATTCAGCCAAGAAACCGTTTCTGTTCTTACCCTGGTCGGTCAGCTCGGTATCTTCAATATTTTTATTGGAGGAACTCTTTTTACTCCGGCACCACCAATCTATCATAGCATTACCCATGAATGGGCCGGCCTGGTCGGGCAGTATAGGTTCAAAATTCAACCCGGTAACTGGTGGATACTGCTGTTTCCTCTTATAGGTTTCATAATAATGCTTTTGGCTTTTTATCTTACCAGCCGGGGTCTTGAGCTCACGGTACGGAAAAAGTATCACAACACAAGTTACTTGTGAAAACATCCCAGCGGATGTACTTCGGTCGGGGTGGGTGCTATTAGTAAAACTCAATCCAAAGGCTGCAGCAATTCTATTATGAAGTCGTTACTTTTCCGGTAAGCAGAAGACCATACACAAGGGCCCAACAACCGTAGCAGAGAAGAAAGACCCAATTAAGCAGGTTTACCCAGCCCGGGTATGGTGGAGCTGAGGGCGCATACACTACAAAAGGAACAATATACAAGAGGGATGAGCACATCCATAGCCACGAAACTGTACTGTAAAGTGCGCTTCCTTTACCAGAAGTTTTAAGGTTACGCCATGGTACTAGGGCTATACCTGCACATGCAAGAAAATAGAAAGCTGCCAGTACTTGATGTATTCTATAGGAGCTCAGATTCTGCGCATCAAGAGTGAAAATGGGAAAAAATAAAAATCCTAGAGTAAATAATAGTCCTGCGATATGAAAAAGTATTCGCCATGAACTGTTTCCCCAAAAACTGTGAGCTATCGTCGGCCAATATAGTAAAAAAGGTATATGCAAGAGTGCCATTCCCCAGGCTGTGATAAAAAACAGCACCCGGTAGAGGGAAGAGCCTACCGCGAGACTACACATAGCATGGGTCATAAATGAAAAACCGGAACCCTTTAGGTGAAGAAAGATAAGCAGAACAAACATAACTGGTCCGTATACCAACGCAGATAGTAGTGTCCATCCAGCAAATTTTGATTTTATCAAAATCTCTCCTCGCTTTCTTCCCTTCCTACCTTTTCCAGTCTCTGCTGATATTCTACACCCGAAAATGTATATTCTGCAAGCTTCGGCTTATTTCACGGCTTATTTCATTTTAGTACCACCTTTTTGCACTTGAACGTGGGGGTGTTTCACCGATATAAGCGCAACGGTTTGATAGTTCAAGGTTATATAAACGATTAATACTAAAGTTATATGGTGATTCTGTGGGAAAGAGGGTACACTCATAATCAGTAAAAACGGTATGTGTAGAAAGGGATTAAAAAAAAGATATTTAAAAAGTATAAAACAAATTGTTATATTGAAAAAACGTCATCGACAGTTTCTTTGAGGTGTAAGTGTATTACACTTTGACTGCTCTGTAGAGGTACTCTCTGCCGAGCAGTTTTCTTTTGGAGCTGGAACAAATTGTACTTATAATCTCATGATTTTAGAGTACGGTCCAGATTTTTCCCGCTTGATCAGCCAATCAGCCAATCAACAACCAACCACCATCTTATCGCCGCCGCTGTACTCTCGTTTTACTATATGTCCTGCAGGGATAAATTTCACAGTATATAGTAGAAACAACTGACAAATCATATTAGAATACTGTTAATACACAATTGATATATAAATAAGTTTTCAGGAGGAATGTGAGATGACAAGTGAGCAATGGAGTAATTTAACCGGCAGGGCCGGTGCAGTCCTAAATTACGGTATTAAAGAGAAGGAATGGCTTAAGAGCTGTAAGATGGCCCGTCTTGTAACTGAAGTTCCATATCTATCGGGATGTGAAAAGCCCGAAACGACTGCTTTTAGTCACTTGATGATCTACCTCATCGCACTGCATGAATCGGCAAAAGATCTCTTTTTGCATAAGCCGGAGGATGACAAGGAAATTGCCAGCCGCCTTTTCCCTCTAAGTGATTTTATTGGCGGTGATGCTTCGATAATTCAAAGCTGTCTTGATCTGATGGGTCTGTGTATGATCTCTAACTACAAAAAAAACGCCGATGAAGATAAAATTCTGGGTAAGTACAACCCAATCAATTCGAAAAAGTGGAACTATGAGATTGAATCTGAAAAATTGATGCAAAGAATCAACAAGACTATGACGCCGGAAATAGCCGCAGTCTATACTGTGGAGGATGCCCTAAAAGGCTATTGGACGGAGTAGTAACTGAGGTAAGAGCAATGGCTAAGTTTGATACGGTACAGAAGAGAATTGGCATCCTGGTAAGCCTAATAGGTATCACAGTGGTACTCTCCAATATCAACTATCGAGTTGTGCGGGGACAGGATTTTTACCAGATTATATCAGCACTTACGGTGACCTTTCTTTTTCTTACGACAACGCCCTTTATAGTCAGTATCTTTGTAGAGAGCCGCCTGCTGAAAATATTGCAAATTACCGTATTTTTTCTTACCGGCGGATTAAACATTCTGAGTAACAACTATCAGGAGTTCTATGGTCCGGCAATGTTTCTTACAGGATGGCTGCTTATGCGCCACTATGGCTTTTTAGAAACATATCCAAAAACAAAAAATACTATCACCATGATGATGGTAATCGGTTTTTCCCAGGTTTCAGCCATTATCAATCATCCGGAACATGGTGGTGCATATGCAGGACTCGTTACATTGGCCTTCTCGCTCTTTTTAATTATCATAATCTTGATTATTTGGCGGGACATGGTACGACAGCAAGAGCTTTTAAAGCAAGAAAATACTGCATTGAAGATGGACTATGGACAAATTTCTGAACAGCTTGCAGATATCGAAAAAAGTCAAAAGCCTTATGATCTAAAAAGCGTGGGGATTTCTCCCGCCGAAGAGAGGGTTATTCGGATTTTGTCCATTTACAAAGCGAGTAACCGTGAGATAGCAGAACGCCTGAATATAGCAGAATCAACAGTAAAGCTTCATCTGTACAATATTTACAACAAAATAGGGGTAGACAACCGCTTCGCCATTATTGACCTGTGCAAATACAATTTTGCCAAAGAAAAAACTAATTTGTAGACTAATTTTGAAGTACTCAGAGGTGCAGATATTGTGCCTTCGTATGTTCGAACAATTAAAAAAGCTTAATCCTACAGTTCAGCTTTGTTTCAAAAAAGAACCCTTCCTCTCCGGATTCATGTTTTATGTTTTTCCGATAGCCTGTAGTGATATTTCCCGAAAAAGTTATGCCTGGGGAACACTCAAAGACCCCCTTCACTTCAATTATATGTGACACTATCGGGGTGCCGGTGGGGGTAGACTCGGTATTCTCCTTGTAATTTTCGTATCTGCTTGCAGAGTCAAGAACATCCAAATAGATCTCCCCCTTTTGCCGAAACTCGTAGCTGAGAGACGTATGTAGCTTCATGGTGTGATTCCAGGCCAACTCAAAATAAAAAGACTGTACATCCCCTCCTAAAAAATAGCCGGTTGGAAAGTCGAGGTATGAGGAATATTTGGTAGATTCTGGAAAAGAGACAAGTTTCCGACGGGAAGAAAAAATCAAATACGGCTGCCAGCGGTTGTACATCCAAGGGTCGAGCCGAGCCCATTCAAAATAGAAATCAGGCCCCCCGGGAAGAGGAGTATCCCCCCCATACACCCCCGCCAGCATCCCTAAAGTGGTGGGTATCGATGAGCCGGCCTCCCAGGGATTTTGAATGTCATCAATAGCCAGTTCTCCGTATATTTTTACATTCCGACCGGGCACATAGGCGGCGTCAAATCCCATAATTACGTTGCTGTAGTTTTCGCCATATACGTTGTGAAGGAGGATAAGGGGGGATATCTCATTCAGCTCTGGCGCCCGTCCTCCAAACAACAAAACATCGCTCATGCCTATAAGAAGGGTGTCCCCAAAACTGAATTCAAAGCGGTGTCCCGTAAGGGCCTTGTACTGGTCGGCGGCCTCCTTTTCAAAGCTGATGGTGCCGGCCCCCTGCAGATTTTTCTGAATTTCAAGCTCTTCATTAGTCAGATAACTTTCGAGGGCAGTAAAGAAAAAAGAAGCTTTGAAAATTTCTGAAAAATATGAAAAGAGCAGCATATCGTAGTAGGGAGGGCTGTCCGAAACAACCAGCGAACTTCGGTGGCCCGGGCCCCATTTCATTTGTTCACGGCCTATCAGCAGATCAAGATGTAGGTTCCCCACTTTCAGATAGCTTCTGGTAGGAAAATTGAAGTCGAAATCCTGTACAAAGGGGTCTCCAGTGGGAAGGTTTGAGTAATCATCCCGCCGTGAGTATACGAAAAAATCCTTTCGCAGATCGTATTCCACATGTACCGCAGCATGGGAATAGCCCGCAATAAATCCTACATTCAACAGGGCGGGCGAGTCGAGAGTTTCCCGGTAATGGATGTATTCTTGAGAATCCGGTATTTTGCTGTTTTGATATTTTAGCTCGGCACTTATCTCAAGCACCGGCAGAAGAAAAGTATCTTTTTCCGACATCCGGCGGTGTTTTTCCAGCAGCTTAGAAAAGATCCTCCTGCCGGCCGGGGATAAACTGTGCTTCCCTTTTTCAATCTTTTCAAGATAAAAGAGGTATTGGTGATGAGAAAAGGGACGTGAATAAAAGGGCGGGCTTTGGCCAATCTCTAAAAAGAACTTATCCAGGAGGGCTATTTCCTCGCTCCGAAGGTGATAATTGTCTGCTATTTGCGAATGAAGTGAAAAAAGAGATATAAAAAAAATCAACACACTAAGGGAAACCGACAATTTCATTGCATAGCTACCACTCTTAAGGAAGGGTAAGAAAAATATTCTGTATCGTCAATGCTACATCCTAGAATAAACTCATACACAAATTCGACTGACTGCTCCTGGTGAGCCCTTAGACCCGGGGTAGTCACTACGCAAATACTCTATTATGTGATATAGTAATAGCCTGTAAAAACTGCGGAGGCGTATAAGATGAAAATAACTTATTTAGACGGGCCCAGGTTTAAACGTGCACTAATCGCCGCCAGTCGCCGTGTCTTTACATATAGAGAACACCTGAATAACATCAATGTATTTCCCGTTGCCGACAGCGATACGGGCACAAATATGGAGAGTACCTTAAAGGCACTGAGTAAAGGTGTTATCGGTCTATCGGATACTAGTTTAGCCGTTGTAAGTAAAAGGGCCGCCGAATCTGCATTGTCAGGGGCCCGTGGTAACAGTGGAACTATACTTTCTCAGTTTTTCTATGGTATCACCAATGGAATTGAAAATCACCGGAAGCTTAGTACAAAAACTTTTAGTGCAGTAGTAAAAAGGGCAGTTGATTATACTTATAATGCACTATCCGAACCGGTAGAAGGAACTATTTTAACGGTTCTGCGGGTATGGTCTGAAAAATTGGAAGAGGGGAGTCGCAAAACCGCAGATTTTGCAAAACTTTTTACAGATTCCTTATCCTACGCAAAAGAAGCCCTTTCAGAAACCCGTCGAAAGCTGCCAAGCCTTAAGAAAGCAAAAGTAGTGGACGCCGGTGCCCTTGGTTTTGTCTATATGATTGAGGGAATAGTAAAGTTCATTGAAAGCGGTAAGATTCGCGATGTAGAACAGTTTTCCGATGTAGAGATTAATGAGAGTCCTCAAATTACTGATATTCAGGAAGAGTTGCATTTTAGGTACTGCACAGAATGCATCATTGAGGGGCCCCGCATTGATCATGATGCGCTGCGTAGACAATTGTCGTTGTACGGGGATTCACTGATTGTAGCCGGTTCCGGTACACATGCCAAAGTACATATTCACACAGATGATCCGGAATCCGTTTTTTCCGTAGCCGAACAGTTCGGCCTATTAAAGGACCAGAAAATTGATGATATGCACAAACAGTATTCCTCTGCCCACAGCAAGCACTCTGACCTAGCATTAGTGGTTGATTCTGCCTGCGATGTTCCTTCTGAGTTATTGGAAAAACATTTTGTTCATATGGTCCCTGTGAAGGTTTTATTCGGACAGGAAAGCTATATTGACAAGGTTGCTTTAACGCCTCAGCATTTTTACCGGCTCATGCGACGTAAAACAGATGTAATCGGCACTACATCACAGCCGGCTCCGGGAGATTTTGAAAAGGTCTTTTCTTTTCTCACCACCCACTACCGTCATGTAATATATCTTTCTCTGGCCGGCGCATTAAGCGGTACTATAAAATCCGCCCAAAGCGCCCTCGAACGGCTGGAAAATCGCAATTCCGTTCATATTATCGACTCAAAAACAGTAACGATAGGCACCGGACTTATCGTACGCCGGATTACAGAGGCAATTGAAAAAAAGCAGAGTATTTCCGAGGTAAAACAGTTGATTTCTACACTTGTGGAAAAGACCCGAGTGCTTATCACCATTCCTTCATTAGATGCCTTGATGCGCAGCGGTCGCCTTGGGAAAACTAAGGGGTTTGTAGCACAAATTCTTAATTTAAGGCCTCTGTTGACACTTAATTCACAAGGAAAAATTATTAAAGCGGCCATGGTCCGCGGTACGGAAGCGGGTAAAGAAAAAATAATTTCAATGTTACAAAAAAAGCTCAATAATACTGGGGCAGTAGATTTTGCAATTGCCCATGTTGATAATCCAGATACAGCACTCCTGCTTAAGGAAAAGATCGAAGAGTACTTTGAACCGGACAGAGACGTCTTTGTCGTAGATGCCTCTCCGGCACTTGCACTGCATACCGGTTTTGGTACAACGGCGGTTGCATATATAGAAAATTAATATGGCGATGTTTCATTTGGCCGTGATTATTATTCTCAGCTACCTTGCGGGGTCCTTCCCAACCAGCATACTTGTGGGAAAAATATTCTTTAAAAAAGATATTCGCAAGTACGGTTCCGGTAACGCCGGGGGGACAAATACAGTACGGGTTTTTGGATGGCCCGCGGGAGCTGCAGTTATCTTCATCGATATTGCAAAGGGAGCTTGTGCGGTTCTTTTCATTTCCCGACTGCCTCTGATGGGGAATTTGGAATCACCTTTATTTTCTGCCGATACAACGGCCCTTATAGCTGGGCTATCAGCTGTATGCGGCCATATTTGGACGTTATTTGCATCCTTTAGGGGAGGAAAAGGGGTGGCCACCGCCGCCGGAATGGTGGCAGCTTTATATCCCGCCGGCTTTTCTATAACCTTTATAATTTTCGCGGTTACCCTGGTGACAACCGGAATTGTATCCGTCGGTTCCCTGGCAGCAGCTGTGTTCTTTCCCCTAGTACTTTTTGTGCTGAAGGGCAGTGGAATTTCGGAGGTATCTCCACTGCTTTTGTGGATTTCCCTTCCAATTTCCCTGTTAATACTATTTACCCACCGAAAAAATTTGGCACGTCTCGTGCGGGGTGAGGAAAAAAGATTATTTAAAAGAGATAAATCCGGATGAAGATAAAAGAGACAGAACTATATATTCCGATTAAAAGGTATCTTGAAGGCCAAGGTTATACGGTATACGGGGAAGTACGTAATTGTGACATGGTCGCAAAAAAGAAGGAAGAGCTCATCATTATTGAGTTGAAAAGTTCAATAAGTCTGAGCCTTTTAATACAAGCGGCAGAACGTAAAGAGATAAGCGACTCGGTGTATATCGCTGTGCCTGTTCCGGAGGGAAAACCCTCGCCTCCAAACTTCAAGCGGGTTAAGACATTACTTCGCCGCTTAGAGCTTGGATGTATCCTAGTAGATTTTCTTAAAACTAAGGCAAAAATTAAAATCGAGCTGCATCCAGTTCCATTTAACCCACGGGCTGGACACAAAAAAAGGCGCTCAATCTTACGTGAAATTGACGGTCGGTATGGCGAATTTAATCTCGGAGGAGAAACTGTATGCAGCGAAAAAATTACCGCATATAAACAGGAATCTCTTAGAATTGCCTACTCACTTTTACAGAAAGGGCCCTCTTCTCCAGCTTATCTGCGTTCAATCGGATGTTCGGAAAAGACGCAACCTATTCTTTCAAAGAATGTATATGGATGGTACGAACGTCAAAAGCGTGGGGTGTACACACTTCATCCCGCCGGCAGAGAGGCCTTGTCCAATTATAAAGAGGTGCTCGAATTATTTGATGAAATAATCGAATAATCCCCCAAAGGTGGTGCGCACTGCCGGGCGTTCAATAACAAAAAAGCCGCCCCTTAAGGCGACTTTTATTATAACAGTGAAATACCGTAATGTGCTTACGGAATCCAATCTTCCCATGCGGAGGGATTTTCTTCGACCCATTCCTGGGCCATTGTGTATGGATCGTCGGCATTCTTGTAAGCTACAAGAAGACTTCCCATCTCTTCATCGGTTAAGTAGAAATTATCCAAGAACTGGGCAAGCTCAGGCTTGTTTTCCTTAATGTTTACGTTGGCGTACATGTGAATGTTTCCTACACCCCATACCTGAGGTCCATCCTGTTCAAGAAAGGCAAGATCCCATACACCGAACTTCCAGTGAGGATTCCAACCGGCAACTACTATATACTCATTATTTGCAATCGCTTTTTTTAAGGCGGAGGTCATAGCAGGTCCACTTGATGCAACAAGTTTATACCCCGCCTCCTTAAGTCCATATCCTGGAATAACTTCATTTTCTAAGTCCTGCATCATTCCGGCTCCGGAATCGATACCGGTTATTTCTCCACGAAGCTTTTCAATAACCTCAGGCTTTTTTAAGTCTGAAATTGTTTTTACCCCGTCATCTACCATATACTGGGGAACTACCAATCCTACCTGGGTTCCTTCATAGAGAATGCCGACATCATAAAGAGTATCGGAATACTGATCTAGGTAGTCGGCATGTAATACCGGCCAGGTTTCCATAAACACATCGTTATCACCCTGAGCTACTGAGGTGTATGCAGGTGCCGCATCTGCAGCGGTAATCTTAACGTCATAACCCATTTTAGATTCCAGTACCACCTGTACGACATGGGTATAGGCAACACCTTCAGCCCAGTTTACATACGCTAAGTTCGCAGTTTTTACTTCTTCGCCATCCTGTTGGCCCGCTCCGAAAGCAACTCCTGTTAGTAGTAATGCCAACGCAGAAACAACTAGAAAAGTTTTAATTAGTCTGTCCATTCTTTCCTCCAAAAAAATACTCAATTGAATATAAATAAAAACACTTGATGTAATATTTATTAACAACTCTAATAAATAGTGTTGTAATAGTCAAGCCATAATAACGAATATTATTGAAATATTATGCACATACATCCTTTTTAACCGATTTATTCTGTAAATTTATGTAATACATTTAATAAGATAATTTAGTGTCGTATAATTTATATATCTAAATTACACTAAATTTATAACAAAAAAGTTTTACCATGAAGAAGATTATTGATTAGTGCAGAATGAAAACATTATAATTAAGAGAGGTAGTACTAAGATGTGCCGCTTCTATTGAAAACTTTCTTCTCTTTCGACATCTTCCAGTTTAAATTTCAAGGAAGCAGTGGTTCCATTGTCATTATACAGATCAAAAGTTCCCTTTAACTGACGAGCCAAATTAGATACAAGAAGCAAACCGAGGGATTCATTTTTATTCAAATCAAAGTTCTGCGGCAGTCCGATTCCATTATCATGAACTGTTAAATGACACAGTTGGAACTCATCTTCTAGGTGTATTTCAATACAGCCGTTTTCTACATCTTTAAGACCATGCTCTAAACTATTTGAGATTATTTCATTGATAATCAGACCGAGGGGAACCGCAACTGTAAGATTAAGATGAAGAGGAGGAATATTGATGATAGTTTTGACGGGTGTACTTCGGGTATTGTAGATGTCAATAATTTTCGCTACCAGATCATTCAAATAACTGTCGAGAAATATCCCGGAAAGGTCTTCAGTTTGATATAACTGCTCATGAATAAGGGCCATACTCTCAACACGATTTTTACTATCGGTAAGGTGCTTTTTACTAGGCTCATCTTTGAGATAAGTGGTCTGTAGGTTTAAAAGACTTGCAACAACGTTCAGATTGTTTTTTACCCGGTGATGAACCTCTTTAAGCAGCAGCTCCTTTTCTTTTAAATCATCTTTCACACCACGTTCAACTTCTTTTTGAGAAGTGATATCCTGTATTACTACAATAATGGAACGATAGTTTTTATAGGAAACCCTGTTAAATCGTAGGCGTAGGTATTTATTATTCTCAAAAACAGGCTGGTCCACTCCAATTTCAATTTCATTTTCATCAATACTATGTAATATCTGTTGCAGTTTATCTGATAATTCTGAAGAAAACAGCGATAGGAAATTTACAGTAAGCAGCTCTTCACGGGTCATACCGAAAAAATCAACACCGGCATCATTTACATAGATTACTCTATTATTTTGATTTAGTTCAAAAAACGCATCGGTAATACTTGATAGAAGTACTTCTAAATGTTGTCTGGAAAAGAGAAGTTCCTTTGTTATATCACGATTATATATTTGGTCTAGACCTATAATTTCTTTTGAAAGTGCGTGTGTATCCTCATCAAGCTTTTCCAGAAGATTTATGATATAGGGTTTCATTACACGAAAGGGCATTTTTGCAAGATACGCATCGGCTAATTCACTAAAATTAAACCCAGGATCTTCGGCTGCAATTGCGGAAATAATCACTATTCGACTATTTTGAAGAGATTTTTTTCTTTTAAGAAGCCGGCATAACTGTTTTCCATCAATATAGGGCATAATAAGATCAACAAAAATGACGTCAGGAATAAAGGTTTCACTGATTTCGAGGGCTTCAACACCGTTGTCAATGGTTTGGACGGTGTGGCCTTCTTGGCTCAACACCTCATTCATAAACTCAAGCATTACAGGGTTATTATCTACAACTAGTATTTTCTTCATAGGTGGGCTTCTATTTCAGTTTTTTTGCTTTGATACTCTCTCAGCAATTTATTGTAATGGTCCAACAGGGAGTTATCCGATTTTTTTTGCCCCTGTGCAAGTAACTGCAGCTCCTTTGCGAGATCGGCCATAGTCTCAAACTCCATATTTGAGGCGGCCCCTTTAATATGATGAGCTGTATCCGAGATAATCTGTATATCATTACTTGTAATTGCAGTACTGAGCAGATCTAAATCTTTGTCGGTATTGTTGATGAAAAGCGAGCATAATCGCTTGTATGCGTCCACGCTGATTCCAATTTCATCGGCCTTACTCTGTATATCCATGCTGTAAATATAATTAAAAAAAATTGCTTATAAAAGAGGGATTAAAGAAAAAACTAATTTAAAATTGCCCGTTTTTGATAATCGTGGTATCTTTAACTGATCATTTCGGTCTTTGACCGACAAAATAGAAAATAAAGAAGAAAGAGGGGATACATGGAAGAAACAATTCCGAGATTGTTACAAGAAATGGCGGAAAAACACCCGGATGTAGCGGCTCAAATGAGTAAGGATGAAGAAGGAATCTTTCAATCTAAAAGCTTTAGCGAGCTATATCTGGAGGTACAACAGTGTGCCGCAGGGTTTCAAAAGCTTAAAGTCCGTCGTAATGATCACGTAGGATTGATATCTGAAAATCGTTCCGAATGGCTTGTTTCAGACCTTGCCTTGTTATCCCTCGGTGCGGCGGATGTTCCCCGAGGAAACGACAGTATGGCCCAAGAGTTAGCCTACATTCTCAGTTTCTCCGGTTGTTCCCTTGTAATTGTTGAGAATGAGGAACAGCTCAAGAAGATATATTCGGTGAAGGATCAAATCCCAAGCCTAAAGCGTTTTTTAGTGCTTGACCCTAATTTTGATCCGGATACAACAATATCTACCGGCAAAATAAAAATCTCAACGTATTCTGAAGTACGTGAATCAGGAGCTGAACTTTTAGAAAAAAAACCGGATGTAATTGAAAAGGAAATCATGCAGGGGAAGGGAGATGATACAGCAACTATTATCTTTACTTCAGGAACGACTGGAGAGCCGAAAGGGGTGGTCCTATCCCATCAAAACTTTTTACATCAGGTAAGCTGTATACCCGAAGTAGTAGATGTGAACCCCGGCGATATTTGGATTTGTGTGTTACCGGTGTGGCACTCTTTTGAAAGAATTGTTCAGTATATCGCCCTCGGCAGTGCTTCCACCCTTGCATATTCTAAACCTATCGGCCAGATTATGCTTGCCGATATGGCAGCTATAAAACCCCAGTGGATGGCCTCGGTCCCCCGTATTTGGGAGGCAGTGCGTGCCGGTATTTACCGAAAGGTAAAACAGGAAGGGGGCATTAAACTACTCATGTTTAATTTCTTTGTTGCTGTGGGAGGAAGCCATAAAAAAATGGTTGATAAAATTGTCGGTCGAGCACCGCACTTCAAGCCCCGTTCCCGGTGGCTTGAAATTGCGGTACCTGTGCTCCCCTTTATCATTACCTGGCCTCTTAAGCTTCTTGGGAATGCGCTTGTGTTCAGTAAAATTAAAACCAAGCTCGGAGGCCGATTTATTGCGGGAATAAGCGGCGGCGGTGCGCTCCCTCCCTCGGTAGACTCTTTTTTTGGGTCCGCGGGGATTCTGCTTTTAGAGGGCTACGGGCTTACTGAAACTGCACCCGTACTTGCTGTGCGTAGTCAGTTTAATCCGGTCCCGGGAACAGTAGGACCAATGCTCTCCGGTACGGAATGTAAAATTACTGGTGAAAATGGTGAAATACTACCGGCCGGCAACATGGGGCTTATCAATGTCCGGGGCCCCCAGGTAATGAGCGGATACTATCAAAAGCCGGAGCTTACCGCACAAGTACTTACTGAAGACCGCTGGTTTAATACCGGTGATTTGGGAATGCTGACTATACGCGGCGAGCTGAAAATAACAGGCCGTGCAAAAGATACAATCGTACTTTTAGGCGGGGAAAATATTGAACCCCTCCCAATTGAACAAAAAATTACCGAGAGTGAATATATCGATACGGCGGTGGTGGTAGGACAAGACCAGAAATATCTGGCGGCTTTATTGATTCCAAATCTTGCTTCAATTGAGAACTTTGCTGAAGAAAATCATATACCCTACAATCAAATAACGGACCTTCTGGAATCGGATGAAGTAAAGGAACTTATGGACGGAGAGATAAATTCATTGGTAAACGTTCGTACCGGATTTCGTGCATTTGAGCAGGTGTACCGCTTTGCTATCCTGAAAACCCCCTTTCAAATTGGAGATGAACTTTCAGCTAAACAGGAAATAAAACGACACGTAATTGCCGAAAAGTATCGGCACGAAATTGAAACCCTGTTTAGTTAATGATACAGCCCGTTTAAGGGTTTTCTCTTATTGTTTTTAAAGAGAGCCTCACTTCAATGTGTGTCCCGGGCCCACTTGTAATGCTCAGCGAACCGTCGAATTGCCGTGCGTAACCTTCAACGAGGGTAAGTCCGAATCCGTAGTTATTGCTGTGTACTATTTTCTTAGGAACGCCGACGCCATTATCCTCAACCTTTAACAAAAGGGTTTCCGGCTCAATAGTTTTAGCACTTACACTTATTTTTCCATTTTCGAACCCAACTTGGGGTCTCTCCTGTCCGCTTGTCCCAGAATCCGAGAAGGCATACTTAAGTGAATTTGTAACAAGCTCGGTTACGATAATTCCAATAGGCAGGGAGTCTTTAGCTGAGACACTGATATCTTCAATAGAAGAGTCTATCCGAATGTTTCCAAAAGTGTGATACGCTCTGTGCAAGTCCCCAACCAACTCATCAATAAAGGGGGCAAGTTCAATGCTGTGGGAATCGTCTTTTGAGTAGAGTTTGAAATAAATTGATTGCATAAGACGGATACGGTTTTTTGCCTCCTCAAAAGCTTCGAGGACCTCTTTATTTGAAAAGTAAGATGCCTGTACAGAAAGAATACTGTACATGGTATTCATATGATTTTTTATGCGGTGATGCACTTCTTTAATAAGCTGGTCCTTTTCATTGAGCAACTTTGTAATGTTCTGTTCAGCTTTTTTAAGCTTTGAAATATCTACGTATACACCAACGGCCCCTTCTATTTTTCCATCAATGGTAATTGGTGCGGCCGACATAAGCACATCAATAGCTGTACCTTCCTTTGTATACCGGACCATCTCTTTAAGAAAGGTCGGGATCCCTGAGGTAACCTGTAGAGAATAACGGCGAGCCTCATTCAGCACCTCGGTACTTTTGAATGCTATAAGTGAATCTATCGACTTACCAACAGTCTCTTCTTTCGTATAATGAAACAAATTCTCAGCACCGGGGTTCCATTCAGTTACTTTATGGGTTATATCCAGTGCAATAACCGCATCCGGTACAGCCTGAAGTATAATCTCTAGGTATTTTCGGCGCTCTTCCCTTTCCTTTTCAAGCTTTTTTCGTTCACTTATATCGCGTACTATTCCCACCAAAAAGGAATCTTCCTCTATTTGCAGGTATGAGAGGCTCACTTCTGAATAAACAATTGACCCGTCTGCTGCTAAATGTTCTGTTTCAAACCTCGAAAAACCTGTTGTTTCAATATCGTGCTGAATTTCTGAAACATCGGATTTTAGGTCAAGATCAAAAATAGATTTTTTTAGAAGCTCTTCTCTGGAATATCCAATAATTTTACATGCGGTATGGTTAACATCAATTATTTTCTCGCCATCCAATGAATGAATGACAATTGCATCGTTAGTTTTATCAAGGAGTTGCCGAAATCTGCTTATTTTCTTGTGGTCGGCCTTTTGTTCGGTAATATCCTGAAGGGCCCCTATCATCTTTATGGGTCGTCTTTCTTTATCACGGATAATAATACCCTGTGTTCTGATAATCCGCTCTGCTTTATCATATGCCCGTATAATCCGGTGTTCAATATTATAAAAACCATTGCCGCTGACTGCATCGTTAAAGGCCTTTTTTATCCTTTCCAATTCCTCCGGGTGAACCAAGCTATCAAGCTCTTCAATCGGTACAATAGATGAACTGAGTCCGTAAATGTGAAGGCATCCGGGGCTTAATCGAAAAACCCCTTCTTCTAAGTCTTTCTCCCACCCTCCGACACCGGTAAGATCTTCAGTAATCTTCATCAACATTTTGTTGTGGGATTCTTCAAGGTTAAGGCTTTGTTCTTCATTGTTAGATTTGTCGTCATTGCCCGGGTGTTGCCTGCTCATAGGTAAATAATAAACTGAGGGATAGGGTAATGCAAGTTTCAGATTAAAAATACTGGGCGATACTGGATTTGAACCAGTGACTTCTACCGTGTGAAGGTAGCACTCTCCCACTGAGTTAATCGCCCGGTTGATGCATATAAAGCATCTCTACTGATTTTATATCACAGCTTTACCTTTGAATCAACTCCTTTTATTGAACACTTCCTGGACGCCTGGACGTTATCTCCAGTAATCAATATTGATGAGGTATATACAAATCAGCCGACTATCTGAAGAAAAAGGACCATATGTAGCGGAAAAATTACAAGAAATCCGAGGTAGGTTATAAGAAGTGAGAAGGCGGTATAGCCCTGATTGACCCCCGCTTCGGAGACCATTATTGAAAGGTTTAAGGAAGGAGGAATATGGGTTTCTAAAAACAGTACCCATATATGCACCGGGGTAATAAAATCGAGCCTTCTTAACAGAAAAAAGTACAAGAAATAAAAGAAGGCGGGCATGAGTACAAAACGAACTGAAAAGACCCCCAATGCCATCTGGGTGAGCCTCCATTTCCCCTCTACATGCAAGTTCAAGTTGGCGATCATCGCGCCAAGCACTATCAATATTAAAGGAAAAGTCGTGTCGCCGATTCTTTGTAAACCCAAATAAAGATGATGAATAAATACTTGGTCGTTCATGATGTAGGTATTCAGATGCAGAAAAACTGCCGTAAAACCAAGGGCGATTCCCAGGAAGGGCGGATTAATTACAGTGCGAATTGAGATCTCACTTTTTCCCGTTATCAGATAATGTCCTATGCTCCAAAGAAGTGGGCTAAAAATTAATACATAGATGCCAATATACAAGGCCGGTACAGATGAGCCGTATTTCTCTATTACCAAGGGTACGGTGAGGGGGAAAATTTCTATAAGAGTTAAAGGAATATATGCGGAATTGCCAAAGGCTGACATTGCTATTCCCGCCCGCTTTTCCTTACCGGTAAAGGGAAGTAAAGTAAAGACAATGTAGGAAATAAATACCCCCACTGATAGTAAACACACAGCGGCAATAGGAAAAATCCAGCTTCCGGCAAGAACGGACCTGTCTGCTTCAACCACCTTACTAAACAGGTATATGGGAAGGGCACCCTTTATTAGAAATTTGCTTATATTTTCAAAGAATTTTTGGGGGAGTATGTGCGTGCTCCGCAGAAAGAACCCGAGGGCCATAATAACTATAATCTGGAGCATGGTGTGTACAACTGAAATGAATATGGAACCCATAATGAAGGATCATCCTATAGTGAAATGGAAGAAAGTGCAATAAAAGTGATAGAAAAACTTGACGTTTCACTATATACGTGTTAGCTTCTTAGTGTTATAGAATAGTAGTACACTAATATGGAGGTTTATATGGATCAAGGAATGGTTAGGGTAAGCGGACTTACCTTCTCCTACAATCAAAAACAGACACTTTTCAACAATCTCGATATGCAACTGGAGTTGGGGAATGTCTACGGACTTCTTGGTAAAAACGGAGCCGGAAAAACAAGCCTTTTGCGGATACTCTCCGGGCTCCTTTACTCGAAGGAAGGTCACATCGAGGTAAAGGGACATGATCCCTCCTCGAGGAATCCAGAACTTTTATCGGATATCTTTTTTCTTCCCGAAGAGTTCTTTTTACCGGCTATTTCGGCTGTACGGTATCAGAAGATATACAGTCCCTTTTATCCTAAGTTTGATACCCAGTTGTTCTCGCGGTATTTGGATGAGTTTCAAATAGAGAGAAACTGTAAATTATCGGAGCTTTCCTATGGGCAAAAAAAGAAGTTTTTAATTGCCTTTGGACTTGCCTGCAACACCGCCCTGTGCATTTTGGATGAGCCTACAAACGGATTGGATATTCCTTCAAAGAGTCAGTTTCGAAAGGTTATCGCTTCTTCGGTAAATGAGGAGAGGCTTTTCCTCATTTCTACTCATCAGGTAAGGGATATGGAGTTACTCATCGACCCTGTCATTATTATTGATGAGGGGAGAATAATATTTCAACAGGGGTATTCCCAAATTTCCAACCGGCTGAGCATTGAAAAGGTCCCGGAAATTCCTACGACCACACCGGTGCTGTTTTCTCAGGAAGAGCTGGGGGGCTACAGAATTGTGACGGAAAAAACAAGTGCCGACGAATCGGTGATCGATATGGAAACTCTATTTAACGCCGTTATTTCGGCACCGGAATCTGTGAATAAGGTTTTTAAGGGGGAACACTAAAATGAACTTGAGAGAAGAGAAGTTTTCAATAAAGAGGATAGGTCTCCTTCTTAGGCGGGACATACCACGAGGCTACGGCGGGATTCTGGTTGTAATCGGGGCTATTATCGCATTGCTCCTCAGTTTTGATATTCTGAACTTTACCCTTTTTGGTGAAGTACCACGCTTAGGGCACCACGAAAGTACTTTTTCTACAATACTGTTTATAGGCGGTTTTATCTTAACCGCTTCTATCTTTAAAGAGATCCATAAAAGGGAGAGCGCCCAAAGCTATATCATGCTCCCGGCATCTCCCCTCGAAAAAACCGTAAGCCGCATTCTTATTTCAACAGTAGCGTGGGCTTTTGGGACCTTACTATGGTATACCGCCTACAGTTATCTCTCTGCAGGAATAACCGAACTTATTATTGGTACACACCATTATCTTCTAAACCCCTTTCAGCCTGATATCTGGTGGTCAATTGCCCATTATTTTGTTTTGCAATCGGTGTTTCTTGTTGGTTCAATCTACTTCAGGAAGGGCCAACTCTTTAAGACTTTACTTTCCCTTTTTGTGATAGGGGTAGTTATCTCTATTGTAGTTGCCTTTGCTGTGCGAATAATTTTTGCCCCCTACTTTAGCGGCATGTTTGTAATGGATAAGCCTGAGATGATAGGATCCATGTTTAACAGTCTTCCCTTTCATTTTAGTGAAAGATTTACCTTGCTTGAGAACTTCGGCAACGTAATTTATTGGGCGATCATTGCACCCCTAGGATGGATTATCACCTATTTTCGTTTTAGAGAGGTGCAAATAAAAGATGCAGTTTGATAAAGATAAACCGATTTATGCCCAAATTGTAGACCGCATAATTGAAAACATACTGCAAACAAAATGGAAGTCCGAAGAAAGGATACCCTCGGTAAGGGAGCTTGCGGTTTCTCTGGAAGTAAACCCCAACACGGTAGTCCGCTCATACAACTATCTGCAGGACCAAGAGGTGATCTACAATCAACGGGGGATAGGATATTTCGTTTCATCCGAGGGAAGAGAGAGGGCAAAGCAGATAAAACGCAGCGAATTTGTAGAGAAGGAGCTGCCCTATTTTTTCAAAACAATGCACTTGTTAGAGATGACGATGGATGAAATAGACGAGAAATACAATGATTTTTATAAAAGGGAGAATAAATAATGCGAACAAGCAACAAAATTTTACTTTCGATTGGAGTCGTACTTTTTATCTTTATAATAATTTCCCTCATTTCGGTCCGTGTGGGCTTGGATAGAGCCGTAGAGGCCGGGGGAGGGGTGGAATCTTATGATAAAAGCTTTGATGGAAAGATGCTCACTCAATCCTACGATATTGAAGATTTTTCCAATGTGAAAATTACAGGTGGATGGAGCGTGTCCTTACGCGAAGGTGATTATATGGTAAACATTACTTTTCCGGAGCAGTTTCAGGATAAAGTAAAGATCAACTCCCAGGGTTCCGTTCTTTCCCTTGATACCACGGGTCTTATTGATTTTAGGGGGTCTCATTTTAAGGCGGAGATCCAGATGCCCCGTTTGGAGGCCCTTACCTCCCAGGGAGGTATGACCGCGAGCTTGAAAGGTTTCGAGGGCGATTCTCTTTCCATTGAAAGCGGGGGCGGGGTGCATTTAAAGGCATTGGACTGCACCTATAACGACCTTGACCTTCAGCTGAGTGGAGGTATCCAGGGAGATTTGGACGGTCTTACCGCCGATAATATTCACATTAAAGGAAACGGGGCAGTAGACCTAAAAATAAGAATGAACGGCGGCACCTTGTCCGGAGAAGTAAACGGGGCTGCGAACATCTATATCAGCGGCAGGGTGTCTCAAAACACCCTAAAGGTACAGGGGGTTTCCAACGTAGAGTATCAGAACTAAATAATAATCCGTAATAAAAGAAGGAAAAAAGAAGGGCCGTCTATTTGTGAGATTATTAGACGACCCTTCAACTATTCACAATTCATGTTGTTCAATTCTTAAAAGCCGATCCCCAATACAATATTTGTGGTAAATCCCCGTGTAGAGAACATCCCCAGTAATTCGGGACTACTAAAGCCGGCCTGTATTCCTAATTCAAGGATCCGAAGGTTAATCCTGATCCCTGCAGAGCTTCGCCATGCCATATCCTCATGGGCCAAACTGAGCGACAGTATTGAGAGTGGAAAAAACGACCCCTCAACAGTGGCCCCTAAATTGTATCGAAAGGGTTTTGCTATCACCAATCCCCCGTGTCCAATAATATCTATAAGGGGAACACGGGTATAACGATAGAATCCATTAATGCCGAAGGGCATATACAGTCGCTTGGATATATCTTCAATAGGGGTAAAATCCGAGGTAGATGATGTGTCAAAGGGCTCGCTTTCATCACCATCTTCATCTTCATCTTCTTCAAGGGAATCCAGAAGCCCCTCAGTGCTCGCACTGCCTTCAGCGGTAAACTCCCATCCATATTCTGCAAAGGGTGCATACAGGGGTATATTGGTAATAGAGGCACCCCACAAGGGGCGAGAACGATCGGGATTATACACAACTCCAAGATCAACTTTCAGCCCGCCGGATTCATTTAAAACGGCCATAGGATCAACATCCTCATCTCCTTCAGTTAAAGATTCTATATCAATAGCTGAATAGAGATTTGTATCAATTGTAGCCGTCGCGTCTATAGTGCCGTCTTTATTGGTTGTAAACTCATACCTTGCTTCTCCACCGCTGGAATAGGCCAGGGGAATATATTTCCCAAGCTTTGCCCCGAAGGTATAAGGCTCCCACCTGTAGCTTCCGTACCCGCCGTACTCTACATAACTTTGCAAAAATGCTTCACCAGTACCGCTAACGGTTTTGTCTATTTCATTTCCCTTTGAAAGAAGTTCAAACAGACCGCTGGGTATGGTAACCTGAAAAAGGTTTTCACTGTGTGCATATACACCGGCCCCTACTCCCAGGATATGAGCGGTCATATGTGATTCGGCGTTCCAATTGGCCCCTACCTTTAATCCGCCCTTTCCTATGCTGTCGTATATATCGTCAAAATCTATAATCAGAGTGGGAGTAAAAATTTTACCTGTCGTAAAATAGCTATTCTGAAAACCCTGAGAGGATGAGGCGCCTAATTCAAAATATGGGCGGTTTCCGGTACTAAGGAAGACCGGGTTTTCTGTATGGTTCCAGGGTCGAAGGGGAAAAGCGGTACCTGCAGCTGTAATCATAAGAAACAGGATCAACGCTACGCCCGTTGTACGGAGTATTTTATTGTTCTTAGTATACGTATTTTTCATATTTACTCCTCCTCCTCTTCACCGATTGGAATAGTATAATCAATGTCGGTTTCTAAATGCATCCACATTGTGAATGAGAGTTCTCCTTCCGGGTTTATGGGTAGTGCTCCTCCGGGTATAAAAACTTTTACCGCCGGAGTGAAGGGGTTGTTTTTTATATAGTTTATGTCCGCATCGGTGAGTTCGATGTCTATATCTGCAACATTACCCTCATTATCTGCTTCTAGATCAATTATTTGCTCAAAGCGGTAATCGCTATCAGCATCTTCATCGACAATTTCAATTTTTAAACCAAGACCCGCAGTATTTTGAATATTTTCCATATAGATTGCTGCCTTAAGAACACCGTCGAGGAGCTGTGTGATATCCCCGTCGGGATCTCCAATTTCACTTGCATCCCGCTCAAATAAATCTTCTTCGGCTTCGAAAAGCGTATCGTTTCCTTCTTCATCTTCCCAGTATATACCGTCCTCAACTACATAAAAAGTCATATCGGTAATTTCAAGCTCAACCGACCCGTCGATGCGGGCAATACCGTCGTTATCAAAGGTAAATACTGTTTCAGTATCTCCCACATCTGTCATATCATAACCCCAGTTGATTATAAGAGGATCACCCCCAAACTCAACATTATCAAGCGGCATGGACAATTGTGGTGCTGTATCGGTACTTTCCTCTGTTTCTACACCATTGTTTTCGTTACCTTCTGAATCATCAATAGAAGAATTCAGAGTTAGCTTAAAGCCGGCCCAATCCTCGGGTGTCTCTACCCCTATCAGTAGGTTACCAGTATTAATTATTGCTCTTGTTAGGAATTCAGGCAGATCTATCTGAAAGTCGTCTACAGTATCACTGCCGCTTATAGGATCAAAACTCACCCCGCTTATTCTGCTGATCATATAGTTGGTGATTGAGGGGGTTAATTCAATATTAAACTCATTAGAAATATCACCATTAGCTGTGTTCATTACCATGGTAAAGGCAAACTCATTCGGCAGAGTCTTACCACTAAGATCGAATAATACATTCTGAGTGCCGGATCCTTGGTGGTACACTAATTCATTAATCGTCGATTCGGCAATTACCGTGTTATTCGAATCAACAATGGCTATATCAGTAATAAAAACATCTATATTGGCGGAGAGCCCCGTTAAGTCCATAGATACATTAAGCATTCCACTATAGAACTCAATTTCAGTGTATGCATCAGTTTCTATAGATATAGGGTCAAAATTCGGATCTTCGTCGGTAAAACTAATTGTTGCTTCAAAAGGCGGTTCCGGCACTGGGTTGGGGAGTGTTACCGGCGGTAATTCAAAATCCGTGATAACTTCACTTTGATCTATCTCAACATTTACACTCTCATCAAGGGATTGACTAAGCAGTGAATTAAAATCAAACAAATCGCTTAGGGTATGGGTCGACTTTCCCGCGGGCAAGTCAAAACTCGGTGAACCCTTTACTTGCATCTCCGTCGGCATGGTGCAGGTAAAAAACCACGCGCCGATAAAGACAACTAAGGATAACAGCGTAAAACGCCTTATATTCTTCATAAAAGCCTCCTCGTAAATTGAGCTTCTGCTTTTTTCTTTTAAGTTTAACACATTAGAGATGTGATCACCACTGATTAGCTAAGTTTATTTTAGGTAGGATAATCGGGACTTAAAAGGTGGCAAGAATTGTTACTGCACTTTAATAAAAATGTGATAACATTTTGATAACATTCTGTTGTCACCTCCAAAAAAATAGGCTGCTATTGTGACAACACAACGCAACCTATCTCTATATAAATAAAGCATTTAACTATGCTCCCCCGGACAGACTCGAACTGCCGACCTAGTGATTAACAGTCACCCGCTCTACCGGCTGAGCTACAGGGGAACGTAACGAGGTGTACTATACAAAATAGATCATTTTATGTCAACTATCTGCAGCTAATCGCAATATGAAAAATTGTTAGAGAGGAAAGGGAACGGGGTGTCCGCACCTGCTGCAGGCTCCGTTACTTATTCCAGGCATTTCTACCCGGTAGCCCCGACGGCTAATGAGGGTAGCACCGCATTTCGGGCAAAGGGTAGTTATTTCGCTCAAGCCCACATTTCCGGGATATACAAAATTGAGGTGCTCCTTTGCAGTGTCCGCCAGCTCAAACACTACAGAAGGCTCGGTGGGCGGGGCGTCAAACTTATACGCCGGATAGTAACAGGATAAATGAAGGGGAATATCCGGGTGAATATTTGCGAGAAATTTCGCTATATCGGTAATTTCCCGGGGTGAATCCGTGTAACCCGGTATTACCAGGGTCGTCACTTCAACATGAATTGTTGCCGCCGCCCTTTTTATAAAGGCGAGGACGGGTTCCAGTTTTCCCCCTACAATATCCTCATAAAACTCAGGTCTGAAAGATTTAAGGTCGATATTAGCCGCGTCCATTACTTCAAGGAGTTCCTCCGCAGGTTTCGGATTGATAAAGCCGTTGGAAACCAACACGTTTTTTAAGCCGTAACTGCGGGCTATTTTTGCTGCCTTAAGTATCCATTCAAAATGTACCAGGGGTTCTGAATAGGTATACGCTATGGAACGCGCCCCCTGCCGCCGTGCGTTCTCAACAAGCTCCTCGGGGGAGGTGGACCGTCCGGCCCCCAAAAACCCGGCCCCTGGAAAGCCGGCCCCTCCAGAGCTTGCACCAGACGACCCGGCAGTTGAAGCATCCTTAGTCCTCCCACCGGTGTCTGCCGGCTGGGCAATCCTGTAGTTCTGGCAGAAGGGGCAGTGGAAGGAACAGCCGTAAAAACCCACCGAGAAAATAGTGCTGCCGGGATAAAAATGGTACAGGGGCTTTTTTTCTATAGGATCGGTGGATACCGCTGAAAGTACTCCATACAAGGGCAGAGATAGTTCCCCCGTGCGGTTTTCCCGTACCCCGCATTTTCCGCGTTCTCCCTCTTCCATTTTACAGTGGTGGGGGCAGAGCACACAATGAAGCGTAGAACCGGATTTATAGGTATAACTCATACATTTAGGTTTTCCTTATTCTCAGACATTACTTGATGAAGAATTTCACTATCCTTCAAATAACGGAGTTCATCGGAGACTTCGAAGGGATGATATTGGATACCCAAACTGCCCCTACGCACCCAGATCTGCACAATAAACAGGTTTTCCCCCGAATCAGTAGCGATATTGGGGCGTTCCTCATAATACACAATATCATCAATCTGGAACTCGAAAAATTCGGTATCGGAGCTGAAGGGTTCTGTAATCAGTATCAGTTTTGCCTCATCGTAGGGGTGTTTACGAAGGGCCCCTGTAAATGAAATGGCTTCAGCGCGTAATTCAGGGCGTTTATCGTATTTCACAAGCTCGTAAAGTGGCTGGGTTTCAAGATATTTTCTAATGCTCATCTCATTACCTCCTGTGTACTTCTAGTATTACAAAACAGTCGAAGATAATGCAAGGGTGTTTACCCCAGTAATTCAACCGGTTTGCCGGTATCTTGTCTGATTGAGGTATTCCATGAGGGCGGTGTGAGAAGTGGAGTCAAGTTCAAAAAACTGAATAGCCATTTGGCGGTTGTTTCTAATTACCTTTACATCAATGCTAAATATTTTTTCATTAAGACTTAAGCTGCAGCTGAAAAGCTCCTCACCCTCCATTATATCGGAGGTTGTCTGGGGCATATCGGGAAGGAAGTTGAGCCCCCCCAGGGAAATATCGGTGATTTCTCCGGTGATAAGGGCATACGAACGGGGGTGGGTAAAAACAAAATCTACCCCTTCCACCCAGCTTCCCGGGTAACGACGGTCGGACCTTGTCTCCGATAGTACGTTGTACCGTGCGAAGATGTCCTGGAGGTGCTGAATATCCTCATCCTCAAGTTTTGTATTGACCATCCCGTTTACTTCCAGCACGGTGGCTTTCGATGCTTCCTCCGTACTGAAATTATCGCCGGTTAACAAAACAAATACCGATTCTCCCTTGTTTTTTTTCCCTCGTAACAATCGAACAAAGGGCTTCCAGTGCCGTGGAAAATCTTCTGCGCTAAAAATAACCAAATCGGGGCCTATTTCGTCTATATTATCAAGTGCTTTAACAGGATTAAGGTAATGAATAAAATCGAACCCCAGGGGCATGAGATGCCGGCTGATGCGTTCTTTTGTTTCCTGGTCCTCAATAACAAGTATTGTTTTCATTAGTCGCTTTCCTGGCCTAAGACCTGATAATTGTAGATCACCCAGTAGCCTTCAGGTCGATGTAAATAATACACATAACGGCGCTTCTCTGTAAAGTTCGGATACTTGAACTCCTGATTTACCAAGACCTCCGCCTCATCCGGGGTATACTCGGTCTTTAGAAGGGTATAGTCAACAGGTTTCAAAAGAATATCGGTGTCCACCATTTCGTTTTTTAACATTTCCCGGTATTCTTCTACCATTCGCACCCGCTCCCGCTCAGAACTGCGTCTGTAGGTAGCTTTTTTGAGGGGGTTTTGCAGCATCAACTGTTCTACATCGAGATACAGAAAAAACTTTTCCCATTCATTATGCTGCCGGGCACTCAACATGTAATCCACTACTTGATCAGGGGGAAGTTGATGCTTCTGCAGCACATCTCTGGTTGTAGAGACTATTTCACTTTTATATTCGCTCTCTTCTTCCAGGGAAGGCTGTACATGGAGGGTCAAGGTATTCGAATTAATTTCTTCTTTGTTTTCCATGTGGGGAGAAAACACAGCCTGAAAAAAATAGATTCCCGGTGTGTGTACATCAACAAATTCCGAGGCTTCTACAAAGAAGGAAAACTCTTCGCCGGATAATAAACGAATCTCACGGTAGTAGACTTGTTGATTGGAAGTTCTCTCTTTGATATACTTGTCGGAGGCTGTAAGGGTTTCATTGTACAAATTAGTCACATTCAACTCTAGATTGAACACTTTATTTGCCGCAAGTTCGAATAAAAACGGTTCAGGAGATTCGTTACGCACACTTATTTGAAGTTCAATAGGGGTGTCGGGAGTATAAATCTGCTTTTGTGTTTCCTTAATGTGCAGGCTTACTCCGTTTCCGTGTGTAGCGGCCAACAGAGGTACTACGCTAATAAAAGTAAATAGATATAGATAAATGATTAAGCTTCGTTTCACGATAATTCTCCTATACTCTTTTACTATCTTCGGTACAAAAAAATGATAACATTATTCCAAAATAAACTGAACAAGAGACTTGATACTTACAATCCTTTTATCGACCTTTTACGCACTTTTCGACAGAAAGAATTCTTTCTTGAGGTAGAAGGGACCGAGGGTTTTTTCTTCGCCCTGGTGGTTGAACGGCTCTTTCGCTACGCAAAAAGCCCCTTTTTAGTGGTTACACCAACCGAACAGGAGGCGGAAACCCTGGTGAGGGACCTGTCATTATTCACCGACCGGGCGTATCAGTTTCCATGGTGGAGCAGTATGCCCTACGGGGCAAAACAAACCCAGCTCAGCATTGCCGGAACCCGGATTTACCAGTTGGTCCAAATGATATCGGGGGAGCCCTTTATTGCGGTTACCTCGTTGCGTGCATTTCTTACTCCGCTGCCCCCGCCCGCATTTATTGAATCTACCCTTCTTCCGCTAAAGGTCGGCCAGGAGTTTGATCCAATTCAACTGACGGATACCCTCCAGCAGTACAGATACTTGAGGGTCCCTCGGGTCACCGTCCCCGGGGAATTCGCCCTGCGGGGAGAAGTGCTCGACCTTTTTTTGCCGGGAAATGAACAGGCAATTAGAATCGTATTTGAGTGGGACCGGGTAGAAGAAATACGCCGATTCGACCCTTTGTCTCAAAACTCAACAGAGAAGCTGCAGGCGGTGACCCTTTTTCCGATGAGCGAGGTAATGTGGGATGAGAAGTCGAAGGAAACACTGAAAGAACTTCTTCCGAAAGAAGAGGATCTCCACGAACAAATTTCCGAAGAGGGACGCTGCAACGACGAGGTATACTTTTTTCCCGCTACTTTTGAAAAAACAGCAACCCTTGCGGATTATCTTGATCATCAGGCAACCCAGTTTTTGTTATACGACGACCGTCTTTCAAACGGATGCGAATCTTTACAAAAGGAGTATGACGAACTCTACAGGGAAGCACGTATAAAACGTAAACCAGCGCTCCGCCCCGAGCATATTCTTCATAGATTTGAAGATGTCTACGCGGCCCATCATAGGACGATTTCCATACCGGTCCTGCGAAATCAGAATAAAAAGCGCATCCGCTTTTCTTACGAGGGTCCACGCTCTTTCTTCGGTAATATTAACTACTTAAAAAGCGAGTTAGAATCGCTTATTGATAACAACTACGAAATAACCATTTGCGCCGAAACCGAGACCCAGGCCCACAGGATCGAACATCTGCTTCAGGATGTTGATGTGTCGGTAGTTGCTTCTCAGATATCCTCCGGTTTTTCTATTCCCGACTTCAAGATGATGGTGATTCAGGAAAATGAAATCTTCGGCCGAAGACGCAGACCCCCTGCCTCTGTAAAAAAAGCGAAAACCGCGATAATCGATACCTTTGTAGAGCTTAACCCCGGGGATTACGTGGTGCATGTGAACTACGGAATTGGGAAGTTCAAGGGAATCGACCGAATTAAAGCGGCGGGGACCGAGCGTGATTACATCCAGCTGGAATACGCCGGAGATGAAACGGTGTTTATCCCCATTGAGCAGGTAAACCTTGTACAGCGCTATATCGGACAAGAGGGACGCGCCCCCCGTCTTGATACCCTGGGCGGAAAATCCTGGGAAAGAAGAAAAGACCGGGTAAAAAAGTCGGTTGAGGATTTAGCCGAACATCTTATTGCTTTATACGCAAAAAGAAGAAATTCCGAGGGCCTTGCCTTTCCACAAGATACGGACTGGCAGGTGGAGTTTGAAGCTGAGTTTCCCTACGAAGAGACCGAGGATCAGCTCAGAGCAATTGAAGATGTAAAGGCTGATATGGAAAAGCCGGCACCCATGGACCGTCTGGTGTGCGGAGATGTGGGGTATGGAAAAACCGAAGTTGCCATGAGGGCTGCGTTTAAGGCGGTTGTTTCGGGTAAGCAGGTTGCTTTTCTGGCCCCCACCACAATTTTGACGGAACAACATTTTGAAAATTTCACCGAGCGCTTCAAGCGATACCCGGTAAAAATTGAAATGATCTCCCGTTTTATTCAGAAAAGCGAACAAAAAAATGTAATTGAACGGGTAGAAAAGGGGAACGTCGATATTTTGATCGGAACCCACAGAATTCTACAAAAGGACGTCCATTTTAAATCCCTGGGCTTGCTGGTAGTGGATGAGGAACAGCGCTTTGGGGTAAAAGATAAAGAGCGGCTTAAGGAGCTTAGGGCTTCGGTAGACGCGCTCACCCTTTCGGCAACACCGATTCCACGGACCCTGCACATGTCCCTTTTAAAGATAAGAGATATGTCGCTCATTACCACGCCGCCGATGGATAGACGGCCTATTGAAACCCATGTGGAAGAGTTTAACGAGGAACTCATCGGAGAGGCGATTCGCTTTGAAATACACCGTGGAGGTCAGATTTTTTACCTGCACAACCGGGTAGAAACGCTGAACCAGGTGCGTCTGTTTCTTGAAAGGCTTCTGCCTGAGGTGATAGTAGAAACGGCCCATGGACAAATGACCAGCCGTCAACTGGAAGATAAGATGCACCGCTTTGTGCACGGCTCTTTTCAAGTCCTGGTGGCTACAACCATAATTGAAAACGGCATAGATATACCAAATGTAAACACTATCATCATTGATAGGGCCGATATGTATGGAATCAGTCAACTGTATCAGCTACGCGGGCGGGTAGGGAGATCAGACCGGACCGCTTACGCGTATCTGCTTTTTCCCGAGCGACGCGCTCTTTCGGAAATAGCAATGAAGCGCCTTCAAATTATAAGCGACTATACCGATCTTGGCTCCGGCTTTAAGGTAGCAATGAAGGACCTTGAAGTTCGGGGGGCTGGAAACCTGCTTGGGCGCCAGCAGCACGGCGAGATATTATCAGTCGGTTTTGATATGTACATCCGGCTGTTGGACGAGGCGGTGGCTGAACTAAGCGAGTCCGGTGAGAAGGATGAAGCCCCGGAGGTGTATCTCGAACTCGATTACTCGGGCTATATTCCTGATTCCTACATAAAAGACGCCACTGAAAAAATGGAAATTTATAAAATGATCGCCTCCATTGAAACTGATTACGACTTGGAGAGGGTCTATGGAGAGCTTACCGACCGTTTCGGGCCGATGCCGGAGGAGGTACAGAGTCTGCTTTCCATCGCGGAGCTGAGAGTGGTGTGTAAAAAGCTGTACATCCGGTCCCTTAAAGAGAGGCGAGGTAAGGTCCACGTGGAATTCGGGAAAGTATCAATTATATCGGTGGATAAGGTGTTGCGTATCATTAAAGAAAGCGGGGGCAGTGTGAAGCTGGATCCTGAAAATCCGAATGTCCTATTGATGAATACCGAAGCCATAGGTTTAAAGGAGAAATCTGAATTTATTAGAGAAAAGCTGCAGACTCTGTTATAATAACAACAGTGAGGTCCGGTATGCGAAAAAAAACGTTTGATTTACTGTGCAATGTCGGCGAACTGACCGGTCTTTTTCAAAAAAGTACCAATATTAAAGGTTTACTTCATCTTACCGTAAAGATCATTTCCCGGCATATGCAAACAGAGGCGTGTTCTATTTTTCTGTTTGAAGAAAGTTCCGAGACTCTAGTCTTAAGGGCAACGGTAGGGCTTAACCCCGAAATGATTGGTAAGCTGCGGCTGCAAATTGGTGAGGGAATCACAGGTACTTCCTTAAAAGAGCTCAAACCGATTTGTGTACCCCGCGGCTCAGAAGATCCAAACTTCAAGTATGTGCATGGTATATTTGAAGAAAAATTCGAGAGTTTCCTGGCGGTCCCGATCTTACAATCCTCTAAAAAACTGGGGGTAATAGTACTCGAAGATTCTAGACCGGATTACTACAATAAACGGGATATCCGTGCTTTATCCGCAATAGCCAGCCAGCTGGCCACCTTCCTCGAACAGGCCCGTATGCTTATTGAATTGCGCAGCAAAACAAAGGAGAAACAGCATAAAAGCCTGAATCAGGAGGCCCTGCAGCGATTCTATCGAGGCCGCCCAACCTCTTCCGGTATCACAATGGGACAGGCGGTGGTTGTCAGCGGAATCGAAGATGAAAACCTACTAATGAACACCGGTAACGAGAATTATCGGGACGGTGAAGAGGCCTTTGACGACGCGCTAAAGAGTACTACCGATCAGTTAAAAGAGATACAGGCACATCTGGATGAACAACTGTCGGAGGCGGGCTCTCTTATATTCGGCTCCCATCTGCTGATGCTCAGTGATGATGAGTTCTCCGGAAATATGCGTAAGCGAATAAAAAAAGGTACCGCCGCCGCCGAGGCGATCGTAGAGGTGGTAAATGAATATGTAAGCCTTTTTCTTAACACAAACAATTTTAGCACCCAGGACAAGATCCACGATGTAAAGGATCTAGGTCACAGACTTCTGAAGAACCTCGCCGGTAAAAATGTAGAAGACGGTGATTATTCTGGACAGATTGTAGTAGCACGAAATTTACTTCCATCAGAGATTGTAAAGCTTGCAGCGCAGAACACGGAGGGCTTTGTTGTATACGGGGCCGGCGAGACAAGCCATATCTCTATACTTGCCCGTTCTTTAGAAGTCCCCACGGTTCTGCTTACCGAGAATGAATTTTACCAGAGTGTAGACGGCAAGTTTCTTATCCTTGATGCGTACCAGGGGACTCTCATTGTTGAACCGGAAAATGAACTCATCAACCGTTATGTAGCCCTTGAAGAAGAAATGAGTTCGAAAAACCGGAGTCGGGTAGAGGTAGAAAATCCAACAACCACATACAATAGTTTAGACAGCACGGAAATCACGCTGTTGGCAAATATTAATCTTCTAAGTGATGCAAAATCCGCACGTAAAGCAGGCACAAGCGGGGTTGGACTTTATCGCAGCGAATATCTATTTTTAGTGAGAAACGATTTTCCCCCTGAAGAAGAGCAGCTGATTATTTATAAAAAGCTTATTGACGAGATGGAGCCGGTGTATTTTCGGACCCTGGATATCGGCGGGGATAAAATGTTGTCGGCAGCTCACATCGGCCAAGAAGAGAATCCTTTTATGGGGCTGCGGGCGATACGCTACTCTTTTAAGAATATTGGTGTTCTAAAGGCACAGCTCAGGGCACTCCTGCGTGCCGGAGCCCATACGGACCTTAATATTATGTTTCCCCTTATAGCGGGGGTTGACGATTTTCTGAAGGCTGTTCACACCGCAGAACAGGCCATGAGGGAATTATCCCGGGAAAAATTGAGTTATAATCAACAGCCCCATTTTGGTGCGATGGTAGAATTGCCGTCGGCGGTTACTATGGTTTCTTCTTTAGCACAAAAAGCGGACTTCCTTAGTATAGGCTCCAACGATTTGGTCCAGTATATTTTAGGGGTGGACCGGACAAATGAAAAGGTAGCCGACCTCTATTCCGTGTATCATCCGGCGGTACTGCGGGCTTTTAAGAATATTGCCGATGCTGGTAAAAAAGAAAATTGTCTAATATCCGTATGCGGTGATGCCGCTGCGGACTTTGCGATGCTCACATTTTTTATGGGTATCGGTATTCGAACCTTCAGTGTTGATCCAAGAATGCTGGATAAAGTCCGCGCGTTTATAAGCACAATAGATGTCAAAGATGCAGCAGCCTATGCTAAAACAATGTTGACTTTTGAGAGTAACAAAGAGGTTACGGATTATATCGAAGTGAACTTGCAATAGTTTTTGCTTTCTCTTAAGATATCCCCCATCATGAATGCTAACCGGCGTAAAATTCGCAGTTTTGTAAAACGCTCAGGGCGTTTGAGCAGGGCCCAGGAAAAGGCCCTAGCCGAATACCGTGATTTATATTCTCTACACACGGACAACTCACCCTTACACTGTCTGGAAGTTTTTGAAAACAGCAATCCCCTTATAATAGAAATAGGCTTCGGCATGGGGCACGCCACTATTGAATTAGCAGAAAAATTTCCCGGGTACAATTTTTTGGGAATTGAGGTCCATACCCCCGGCGTGGGAAAAGTGCTGGACCAGATTCACAAAAGGGATATAAAGAACTTGCGAATTATTCAGGACGATGCGGTGGAGGTACTGGAAAAAATGGTCCCGGAAAACACGGTAAAGGGATTTCATGTGTTTTTTCCCGACCCGTGGCCTAAAAAGAAGCACCATAAGCGCAGGCTCCTTCAAGCGGAGTTTGTACGAAAGCTGTCCCTCCGATTGATTCCCGGGGGATATATATATGCGGTGACGGATTGGGAAGAATATGCCGAGCAGATACTCGGGGTGGTTGCACAGGAACCGCTGCTTGCCAACCCATATAAAGGGTTTTCACCGCCGGTTGAATGGCGTCCGAAAACAAGTTTTCAACGTAAGGGCGAGGAGAAACAGCATTTAATTAGAGAAGTATGGGCTGAAAAAGTGTAATTACCGCAATAGTTGAACATTTGTGTAATATTATGCATAGTGGGTAAGGAGGTTGCTGATATGAACGCTGATAAATGGATTGATCTAAACAACTACGCCGATTTAGTAGAGAAAAACAATCAAATCGATCCGGTATACTATACCAGATACGAGGTAAAACGTGGTTTGAGAAATAACGACGGTACGGGAGTTTTGGTTGGTCTTACTCAGATTGGTGATGTTCACGGGTACATTGTTGATGAAAAAGAGCGGGTTCCGGTTGAGGGCCGCCTTCGCTACCGTGGTATCGAGTTAAAGGATTTGGTTTCAGGTTTTCTTGAGGAAAAGCGCTTCGGTTTTGAAGAAACGGTATATCTACTTCTGTTTGGACAGCTTCCCAGCCATGATGAACTAAAGGAGTTCAAAAAAGTTCTTGGAGAAAAAAGAACTTTGCCTCCGGGGTTTACCGAGGATATGATCCTCACCGCCCCAAGTGCAAATATCATGAATAAACTTGCCCGAAGTGTTCTGGCATCATATTCCTACGATACAAACCCGGAAGAAAATTCAATTGAAAATGTACTGCGTCAGTCGATAGAATTGATTGCCCGGTTTCCGACCTTTGTTGCCTACGGGTATCAAGCGGCCCAGCATTATCATGAGAACAAAACGCTTTATATCCATGCACCGGATCCCGAATTGAGCACTGCTGAAAATATTCTTCGCTTGATAAGACCTGATGCCTCATATACCCAACTGGAAGCTGAGCTTCTGGATTTATCTCTGGTAGTTCACGCGGAACATGGAGGGGGAAACAATTCTGCTTTTTCTATTCACGTAGTTTCTTCATCAGATACCGATACCTACAGTGCAGTCGCGGCGGCAGTTGGTTCTCTGAAGGGGACCAAACACGGCGGCGCAGCCCTAAAAGTGCGGCAAATGATGGATAATATCAAACAGAATGTAAAAGAGTGGGAAGATGAAGAGGAAGTAGCCGCCTACATCGAACAAATTCTGCGTAAAGAAGCCTTTGATCAGAAGGGCCTGGTCTACGGTATGGGGCACGCGGTATATACCCTTTCTGATCCCAGGGCAGTCCTCTTAAAGGGTAAGGCAAAGGAACTGGCCAAAGAGAAGGGGTACACCAGGGAATTTCAGCTTTACGATAAAATCGAGCGTCTTACTCCTTCCATATTTAGGCGGGTAAAGAATTCCGACAAGGTTATTTCCACAAACGTGGATTTTTACTCCGGATTTGTGTATCACATGCTTGATATTCCGGTGGATTTGTTTACTCCCCTCTTTGCGGTAGCTCGGATTTCCGGATGGGCATCACACAGAATCGAGGAGATTATAAACGGACGAAGAATTCTTCGTCCCGCCTACAAACATATAAGAAAAGACGCTATGACCTACGTTCCCATCGGCGATCGGAAATAGAGAGGGGGAGTGCCTCCGCGCAGTCGGGTAAGCGGAACCGTCTTGCTCGACTGCACAGTGAAGCACACAGACACCTTCGCCGGGCGGATTCGCCGGGCACCTCAGCTGGGCACCTTCGCTGGGCGGCGCACCACCAAAAAGGGAGCGGTTATGTACACCGCCCCCTTTTTTTTAGTAGCTTTTTTTCTACACCTATTCAGCTGCTTCAGCTTCTTCTTTAGATTTCTTTATAATGTCTTCGGCGATTTTTCCGCGGACAGCTTCATAATGATCAAATTCAAGCTCGAAAGAGCCGGTGCCGGAAGTGATGGAACGCAAATCAATTGCATACCGCAGCATTTCCGCCTGGGGCACCTCGGCATTTACCTGTATTATGCCGCCGCCAAGATTTTCCTGTCCCTGTACCCGACCGCGCTTTGAGCTAAGATCGGATAGGATGTCCCCAAGGTACTGATTATCGACGAAAACCCGGAGGTTCATCATGGGCTCGAGCAGCACAGGGTCTGCTTTTTCAAGGGCAGACTTGAGTGCTCCCTTACCGGCCTGTTTGAAGGCCATCTCCGAACTATCTACGGGGTGTTCTTTTCCGTCGACAATAGTGGCGCCGATATCAACAAGGGGATACCCCGCAAGAAAACCTTCTTCCATGCCTTCGAGAAGGCCCTTTTCTATACCCGGCATGTATCCCTTAGATACGGCCTGTCCGCGAATAGCATTATCAAAACTGAACTTTTCACCCCGCTCGAGGGGACGTATTTCCAGCACGACCCGGCCGAATTGTCCGTGGCCCCCGGTCTGCTTTTTGTGGGTGTGCTCAGCGCCGGCGGGCTTTGTAATAGTTTCCCTATAGGCAACCTTGGGAGTTTTTGTATTGACGTTGAGCTTCTGCTTTTCTTTGATCCTATCGAGAATCATATTAATATGCAGTTCTCCCATACCGGAGATAACGCTTTCCTTGGTTTCAGCATTAAAGGAGACGTTGAAGGTAAGATCTTCTTCGGTAATCCGATGGAGAAAGTCGTTCAGCTTGTCCTCCGACTTTCTGTCGGCGGCAAGCATTGTCAAGGCATACACCGGGTGGGGAAGGGCCAGGGGCTTCATCATAATCGGACGGTCGGGAGAGCAGAGGGTGTCGTTGGTATGCAAGGATTCGACCTTCGTAATTACGCCGATATCACCCGCGACCAACTCTTTCACCTCGTCAAGTTTGCGGCCGTTCACTTTGAATACCTTGGTAATCTTCTCTTTTTTCTTTTCACGGTAGTTGATTACCTCGGTATCAGCGGACAGTACACCGTCTATGATCTTTAAGAAAGAAAGCTTTCCGGAGAACTGATCAATACTGGTTTTAAATACAATACTGCAGAAGGGTTCCTCGGGACTGAAGGGCATTTCTATTTCGTTTTCTTCTTCATCATACGCATATTCTTTGTACGTAGCAGGGGAAGGTGCATTGTTGATGAGAAAGTTCAACAGTGAAGTAACACCGTTGTTTAATTCGGCGCTTCCACAGAGGACCGGAACTATCTTATTATCCCGAAGACCTTCCAATAAACCTTTTCTAATTTCATCTTCAGTGAGGGTGCCTTCTTCAAAATATTTTTCCATGAGTTCGTCGTCACCTTCGGCGGCGGATTCAATCATGGTCAATCGATATTCTTCAACCTGTTCCTTCATATCCTCAGGAATATCACTGGGCTGATCTTTATCGTTCTTATCATGAACAAGATACGCTTTATTTTCAATAAGATTTACGATGCCCTTAAAATCGGTACCACTTCCAATAGGTATTGTGACCGGCACAAAGGTTTTATTAAATTTCTCATTCAAATCGTTAAAAGTTGAATCAAAACTGGCCCGTTCTAGATCCAATTTGTTAATAAACACCGTTCGTGGCATTTTTCTGCCGTCGAGCCGTCTCCACAATTTTATTGTTTCAATTTGAACACCGGACCGTGCTCCTACAACCATGAGCGCAGACTCCGCTGCTCTTAAAGATGCAACAACTTCACCAACAAAATCCGCGATACCCGGAGTATCCAGCAGATTTAATTCGTGATCATGCCATTCAACATGCGCTAGGGCAGTATGAATAGAAATCTGGCGCTCAATCTCCTCATCTGTGTAATCACTTACCGTTTTTCCGGTATCTAATGACTCGGCTTTGGGAATAACACCTCCATTATACAGTACCTGTTCTAATAAGGTGGTTTTTCCAGTGCCGCTATGCCCAATGATAGCTACGTTCTTGATGTCAGCGGTGGTAAAACTCATCATTCTCTCCTTTTACAAAATTGGGATTATATACTGTAAAATCAGAATAGATACTTGTCAATAAAAAAGAGATGTTGCATCTCAGAGAGCGTATATAGCCCCCCTTTGCACCTACAGACCGCCCTCCTTTTTCGAAAAATGCGAAAATTCCATTGCAAAAGTACCCCGTCCCTGGGTAATACTTCGCAGAGCAGTAGAATAACCGAACATCTGAGCCAAAGGTACCGAGGCCCTTACATGCTCCATGGTAGGTTTGCTTTCTAAACTCTCAATAAGCCCCCCTCGACCGGTAAGATGGCTCATCACATCACCGATAAACTCCTTCGGCGACATTACATCCACATGCATCACCGGTTCAAGAAGTATAGGATCGGCGGTTCTACACGCCGCATCGAAGCCAAGGGAACCGGCTGCCTCATAGGCGAAACTTGTAGCTGTCTGCTCGTCATATTCCGCATCAACAAGGGTGGCTTTTATGTCGATAGAAGGGTAGCCGTACATAATACCTGATGAAAAGGCGTTTTTGATTCCCCGCTCTACCGCATCTCTATATTCACGGGGAAGCACGTTGTCATCTATATTACATAGGTACTGATCCCCCTCACCCCGGGTCAAGGGTTCAACCTTCAGAGTGATTTTGGCATTGTTTTCTTTTCCTGCAACAATTTTATGAAACTCTTCAGTATGGGTAACTTCTTTAGAGATTGACTCACGATAGGTAACTTGAGGGTTCCCTATTTTCGCGTCTACCTTGAAATCCCTCGTAACCCTGGTTACAAGTACATCCAGGTGCAGTTCTCCCATCCCGGAAATGATAAGCTGTCCCGTCTCCTCATTTTCTTTCACAATAAAAGTGGGGTCTTCCTGTTTGAGCATTTCCAGTACTTTTCTCAGTTTATCCTGGTCGGACATTGTTTTTGGTTCTATTGCAACATGGATAACCGGTTCAGGAAAGTGCATCTCCTCAAGAAGTATTTTCTTTCCTTCAGAGCCGATAGTGTCGCCGGTCTGCGCGATTTTGAAGCCTACAATTACGGCTATATCCCCGGCGCTTACCTTATCCAGGGGCTCATTTCGGTTGGAATGCATCCGCAGAATCCGATTTATTCGTTCCCGCTTATTTTTTGTTATATTGTAAATCGCAGTACCCTTCTTGATTTCACCCCGGTACATTCGGATAAAACTAAGGGATCCTGCTTCCCGGTCGGCCTGTATCTTAAAGACAAGGCCCAAAGGCTGCTCCTTCTCATCCGCCTCGACAACTACGGTCTCTTCGGTTTTTACATCGATCCCGTGAATCGGCGGCGCCTCCCAGGGGGAGGGAAGGTAGTCAAGCACCCCGTCCAAGAGCGGCTGCACCCCTATATTTTTTAAGGAAGCACCCACAAAAACCGGTACGATAGTTCTATTTAGGGTCTGAGCACGGATGGCCTTTTGCAGCATGTCTACCGGAATATCCTTTCCTTCAAGGTACAATTCTGTAATCTCATCCGAATGGGCGGAAACCTTATCAATTACATATTCTCGCCATTTTGCCGCGGTTTCCTTCCACTCCTCTGTAAGAGGAGACCGCTTTACCTCACTTCCATAGGTTGTAGCTTCAAAAGCGAGCTCCTCCATCGTAAGAAGATCAATTATTCCATGAAATTCGCTCTCCTTACCCATGGGAAGATACAGTGGGATAGGATTAGCCTTGAGTTTTTTCTCAATTTCTTCCACAACCGCGTAAAAATCAGCCCCCAGCCGGTCCATTTTATTTACATAGGCTATACGGGGTATTTTGTAATAATCGGATTGATGCCATACCGTTTCCGATTGTGGTTCAACTCCGCCAACTGCACAAAAAATACCGATAGCTCCGTCAAGAACGCGTAGGGACCGCTCTACTTCAGCAGTAAAATCAACATGCCCCGGTGTATCGATGATATTTATCTGGCAATCCTTCCAAAAACAGGTAGTAGCTGCGGAAGTAATGGTAATTCCACGGTTTTGCTCCTGTTCCATCCAGTCCATTACTGCTTCGCCGTCGTCTACTTCGCCTATACGATGACTTTTACCTGTATAGAATAGAATACGCTCAGTTGTTGTGGTTTTACCCGCATCAATATGGGCCATGATTCCTAGGTTGCGCATGAATTTAGGTGCCATTAAATAACCTCTTATTACAGTTTCACTTAGTATATAAAAAATATCTTAAAGTGAAAACCTTGCGTTTCGGCGGGATGCGTAAAACTTCTCAAGTACTTACCCAACACTCCGTAATAATCTACTAAAAATTCCTATTAGTATTGACACTTTTTTTGCTATTTGGTAGATTCCACTCAACACTTTGGGGGTGGTTAGCTCAGTTGGGAGAGCGCCTGCCTTACAAGCAGGATGTCACTGGTTCAAGTCCAGTACCGCCCATTCTTAATTGCCTATTGCATAACAATTTAGAATTAAGCAGCCTGAACCGGGCTGCTTTTTTTATTGTACCCCCGGCAGGGCGCATCCTCCTAGGATCGCAAAAAGTAATCCTGCATATACCAGAGCCAGAATTTCTTAAAAAATACGAGCAGGGGAATAGCTATGAGAATTCCCACCAAACCAAAAATTGCACCGCTAATTAAAATTGATAAGATAATGACAAACCAGTTTAGTTTCATGCGAGTTCCCTGTATACGCGGGCTTAAAAACCACCCCTCAATCTGATTTGCCACAACAAGTACAATTAACACCTTGATAATTCCTATAAATCCGCCATGTCCCAAACCGAGCACTAAAGCCGGGACCGCCGCTACAATTACTCCCAGGTAAGGAATAAAGTTGGTTAATCCGGAAATAAAGCCAAGAAAAATCGAATAGGGAATACCGGCTATTGCAAGTCCTACCCCGACAATAACCCCTACGCAGAGGGCGATTATAATCTGGCCGGCAATAAAATGACGAATATCTCCGTATACCTCCGCTACAAATTTGATAGCCCTGTCGCTTCCCGAATGGGGAAAGAATCTCCACATATTTGCCTTAAATATCGGGACCAGATAAGTAAAATACCCTGCGGTAATAATAAACACAACCAAGGCGGTAGTAAAATCGGGCAAGCGCTGAAACATAGCATTTACCACATCCACACCAATCTGGGCGGTGCGCTCAACAAGTTTCCCTGTAGCGCCTTGAATAGCCTTGCTGATTTCCATGCCGATTCGGTTTTCTGTTAAGAATGCGGGGACTTCAAAGGTTTCAACAGACTTTCTCAATACCGGAAAAAGGCGTTTTCCCTCATCAAGTACGATGGGAACAATTCTACTAATTCCAAATATCAAGAGGGAAAATGTTACAAAGGCAGAAAGCGCTACGGACACACGGTGAGAGAAAAACCTGAACTTATAGAGCTGTCGGGCGGGAACTTCAATAATCAGCGAAAGGTACCATCCGAAGGTAAGCGCCCCTATAATATTGGGAGTAAGAGCGTAAAAGAGACAATATATAAAAAAATACCCCAGGATAAACAGAGCCGCCTTATCCTTTGAAACAGGCCCCTTCTTTCCCGGTGTATGTCGGTGTAGGTGTGTATCGGTATACATAAGTAGGATAACTCTACTATATGTGCAGAGTGTGTGCAATCTCTTTACAGTCACGGTCCCAGGATATATTATACTCGTATGAATGATATTACATTAACGATAACTGACATTCGTGAAAAGATACACGCAGCTGCGAAAAGGTCCGGACGCTCCGGCGAGGATGTACAGCTTATGGCTGTGACAAAAACAAAGAGTAAAGAACAAGTAGAGGCGGCCTACCAGGCGGGGGTACGACTTTTCGGAGAAAATCGTGTGCAGGAGGCCTATGAAAAATACAAAGATTTTCATTCAGATGTCGTCCTTCATTTAATCGGCCATTTACAAAGCAATAAGGCCAAATTCGCAGTAGAGATTGCCGATTGCGTTCAATCTATTGATAAACTCAAAACAGCAAAAGAACTGGAAAAGCGATGTGCTTCTTTAGATAAAAGCATGGATGTGTATATCGAATTTAATACCTCAGGGGAAGACTCAAAAAGCGGTTATCTTACAAAGGATACAATGTTTTCAGAGGTTGAACAGATAGCGAACTTACCCCATCTGCGCGTAAAAGGCTTAATGACAATCGGACCCTTTACCGACAACAAGGATGAAATCCGCAGGGCCTTCTCTTTTTTAAGAACCCTATTTGAAGAAACAAAGCAGCGTTTCCCCGGCTTACCCCTAAGCGAACTTTCTATGGGAATGACCTCTGATTATGAAATTGCAGTTGAAGAGGGGTCTACAATGGTCCGTATTGGAACCGCCTTGTTCGGCAGCCGATAGAATACTATGTTCACTCGAAATCTTATAGCACCGATATTGATAATCAGTTTTTTATCCGCCGCTCCTATGTATACATGGGGGCAGGAGGATGAATATGGGCCGTACAAGCCAGAGGAATTCCCCGAATGGGCTCACTCTCTGAGGAGGTTTGAAACAGTGTTCTTCGGCTCAATCCCCTTTGCCTTTCTTTTTACCTCTTTAGGCTTCGACATGTATGCCTATTCGGACAGCGGGTTTCGTCAGGAATATTTACCCCTTTTCCTGGGAAGTTCTCCTGAAAAGGAAGAATTCACCCAGGATACAATGGTCCAAAGAATCGGTATAAGCATTTCCCTTTCTCTGGTACTTGCTGTTATAGATTTGGTACTAGATAAAACAAAAGATGCAAGAGAATAAAATACGCGCAAGAGTCGAAGGACCTGATGCTGAAGGGCTACGTGCCGATCGCTATATATCAGATTATCTGCAGCTGTGTCCAAGGAGCCAAATTAAAAATCGTGGGGTCACGGTCTTTATCAATGGACAGGAGGCAAAATTAAGCAAGTTGGTACATACCGGAGATCTCATCGAAATACATTACACTCCGGAAAAAGAGTTTACCCTAGAGCCGGAAAATATTCCTTTAGATATCATTTATGAAAATTCCCGTTGTGTTGTACTCGATAAACCGAGGGGAATGGTCGTTCATCCCGCCGCTGGAAATTACACAGGAACATTAGTTCACGCGTTATCGGCGCATATTCCGGGTTTGCAGGATAATTTTCCCGAAGAGCCTGTGCGCCCGGGAATAGTGCATCGCCTCGATAAAGATACTTCGGGGATTCTAGTGGCGGCAAAAGACCCCGAGGCCCTTGAGTTTTTATCCCGTCAATTCGCGAAAAAGACAATAAAAAAACAGTATCTTGCCCTTGTGAAGGGGGTAGTCCGAAGGGCCGAAGGAAATGTACAACATCCGATTGCCAGAGACCCCCGCCACAGGAAACGGTTTACCTGGAAAAGCAGTGCGGGTAAACCGGCGTATACCGAGTATCATGTTATTCGCTGCTTTTCCAAGGCAAGCTTTGTCCTCTTAACTCCCTCAACCGGTCGTACCCATCAGCTGAGGGTGCATATGTTATCTCTTGGACATCCGATTATCGGTGATCCCCTCTACGGACGTACAGGGGGCGAGTACAGCAACTGCTCGTTGATGCTGCACGCATACAAACTGAAAATACGTTTGCCCGGGGAAGAGATGGCCCAGGTGTTTCGGGCTCATTTACCGGCTCACTTTAAGGAACAATTAAAAAAAATCGCCCCTTGAGCAGCCCCTCTTATCTCACGATCAATAGTTACGAGTTTTCAAGTCACGAGTTTTCAAGCAATTTAAGGTCAGGATTAAACATCTTCTCCGCTTTTAGAGTTGAGGGAGGGCCGTGCCCCGGCAGCATCAAAGTGGTATCAGGCAGGGAAAACAGTTTTTCACTGATTGAACGCAGGAGGAGGGCCCTTGAAAAACTGTTTTTAGTATTACCCACCCGTCCGGCTGCAAGCACATCACCAGTAAAAACCATCCCTCCGATGTGATAGACCAGTGAATCGGAGGAGTGCCCGGGAACTTCAATCACCTCCACTTCTATTCCCGAGGCGGCACCGAATTTGTCACCGTCCTTAATGGGAATTGAAGGATAATCTAAAATGTAGGGTGAAAAGGCATATATATCGGCATCGTAGATCTTTTTTAGGGTTCTAATGCCTTTTACATGGGAATTATGGTGATGGGTAACCAGAATAGTGCGTATATAGTAGTGGTTGCCCTCAATTAAATTGAGCAACTCCTTATCCATAATCCCCGGATCAACCAGAATTGCTTCTCCCCCCTCGGCAGGACCAATAAGGTATGTGTTCGCGAAACCGACTACAGCAAAATGAAAATAAAGTTTCATATCGCTGTATCCTGCTGAAAACGGGCTTCTTCATAATTCGAATATTTGAAGTTTACGGTATCCCTCTCACTGTGTACAAAATCGGCCTTCTTGAGGTTACAATCGATAAAACTTACATCCTTCAAGATCGAGCTTGTAAAGTTAGAGTAATAGAGATCTGAATCGTTAAATACACACTCCCGTGCGTGTATTCCAAGAAAATTTGTGTGTACGATATCGGATTCCGTAAAATCACAATTGATAAATGTACTGCCGGCAAAAACCGAGTATTTAATATTCGTTTCTGTGAATTTGCAATTTTCAAACCTTGAATATTGTAGAAAGCATAGATCGAAATTACTATTTGAAAAATCAACGTTCTTAAAGCTGCTCTCGGAAAAATTACACACCATGAAGGTGTGAGAACTAAAATCAATATCCTCTACAGTTATGCAGGAAGAGTTTAAATCTTTCAGACGCTTTGTATCATGAATTATAGCAACTAATTTTTTATTACATGCTTCAGGGTCCTCGACATGCTGCAAACAATACTCTTCGCCATGTACCGCAAAGAGTTCACAGTCCGATCTTTGACATCTATTAAATAAGAACATACTTACAGGGTACCGATTGTAGTATTCATGTCAATACAACAACAAAAAATTTCAGTTCTTTCGCCCTTTGCCCTTTATTCAAAGTACCCCTTGATAGGCTTTCAAGGTGCTGTTTCAAAATACCATTTTCACATCATTTGCATAGATTCAATTTTGTTGTATGCTACCAAGTACTAATGGAGTTGCGCGAGTGAATAAAAGGCCTATTGCAGTATTTGATTCCGGGGTGGGCGGTTTACCTTATTTAGAATACTTACGAAAAGACACTCCGAAGGAAAGCTTTGTATACCTGGCGGACAGGGAAAATTTCCCTTACGGTGAAAAGAGCGACAAGGAACTGAGAAGCATTATAATTCAATCCGTCGGCAAATTTATTCAATTAACCAATCCTAAGCTGATGATCATTGCCTGCAATACAGCCTCGGTAGTTGCTTTGTCGGAATTGCGCTGCCATTTTAACATCCCCTTCATCGGGGTTGTTCCTGCGGTCAAACCCGCAGCGGAGCATTCCAAAAAGCGTTCTATAGGTATATTGGCCACTCGAAGAACGGTGAAAGAGCCCTACACTGAAAATCTGATCCATCGCTTTGCCGCCGATTGCCGGGTAGTGCGTTATGCCGGGGCAGAAATCGTTGAACTGGTTGAACACAACTTCTTTACAAGTTCTCAAGATGAAAAAACTAAAATCCTGAACACGGCGGTTGATTTTTTTCAATCCGCCGGTATAGATGCTCTGGTAGTGGGATGCACACATTTTATTTTTGTGGAAGAATTACTCCACGCAATGCTGAAGGGTACAACAGAAATTATCGACTCCCGTGAAGGCGTAGCAAAACAGACCTTAAGGGTTATGAAAAAAAACGGTTTACACGAAACCTCCGAAAATGGGGGAAGGGGACAGTTTTTCGTTAGTGGAAAGGATATGAGTGAAAAAGACAATGAACGGTACAGCCGTTTTGCAGGTATGTTTGAACTTGAGTGGAGCGGACTGCTGTGAGTGTGCTATCTGGTAGAGTTGCCTTTGGTGCTAATAACATTTTTGTTGTAAGAAGAGAAGGAAAGTCTTACCATTGCCGGCTCAAGGGCAAAATACTGCGTCAGGAAGAAAAAACTTATAACCCCCTTGCCCCCGGGGATGAGGTGGAATTTGAACCGGATACTCATACCGAAAATGAAGGGCTTATTATAAAACGCACACCCCGTGAGAACTCTCTTGTCCGTTGGAACCGCAAAAGAAGGTCCTTACAGACGGTTGCCGCCAATCTGGACCTTCTAGTAGTAGTCACATCGGTAAAAAACCCGCCCTTCCGTCCCCGTTTTGTCGATCGCGTACTTATTGCGGCGGATGAAATACCGGTCCTTATCGCCCTTAACAAAGTTGACCTGCAGTGCAGCGAACAAGTTAAAGAGAGAATGCAGGTGTACAGGGAGATGGGCTATGAGGTACTAGAAACATCCGTCAGTACCGGAGAAGGGATAGATGTACTTTATAAGAAGATTGATCAACGGCTCACCGCCTTTTTCGGACAGTCCGGGGTGGGTAAAAGTTCACTATTGAATACCCTGTTTCCGGGAATCGATCTTGAGGTGGGAGAGATTTCTCAAAAATATGATCGCGGACGTCATGTCACCAAAAATGCAAGGCTTTATGAGTATAATGCCCAGCATGTTATTGATACCCCTGGGATCAGGCAAATAGAACTTGGAATTGAAAATGCCGATGAACTCGACCACTATTTCAAAGATTTCATTCCTTTTATCGGGGGGTGTGAGTTCCAGCCCTGCACTCACTTACATGAACCGGGATGTGCGGTACGTGCAGCTGTTGAATCAAATCTCATTCACCCGGACAGATTTGAGAGTTACATCAGAATTTATACCGAAATAGAAGCAAGGTCGGAGTACGGTAACTAAAATGCATCAACACACAATCAATGTTTTAGAGTTTGAAAAAATTAGGTCCGAGCTGGTTGAGTTTTGTAGTAGTGATGAGGGACGCAAGGCGGTAGGGGAACAGGGCTTTTACTATACCCACGATGCCCTTGAACCGCTGCATACCCGGGTTGAACAAGCCCGGGAGTACATGGAACGGGAGGAGTTTCCCTCCTTCGAGTTTCCCGAGCTAGAATCGGAAGTGCAGGAGCTTCATAAACCGGGCATGGTCCTTGAGGGAGAAGAAATTGTTCGCTTTGCCCGCTATTTTAATTCGGCCCATCGTTTGTCCGTCTATTTAAAACACGCTGAAGAGTACGGGTACGAAACCTTATCCCTTTACAGCGGACAGATTGGAGACTTTAGGAATTCGGCAAAGGAGATTTTTTCCGTACTCAACCCGGACGGCAGTGTAAAGGACAGTCACCCCGAACTTCGTACACAACGGGCCAAGCTTGCACGTTTGCGTAATGAACTTAACCGGGCGGCGCAAACCTACTTGCAGAAAAACTCGGACCGTTGGCAGAGTGATGTTCCTACTCAACGGGACGGAAGGATAGTATTGCCCTTAAAAGCTCAATATCAGAATATGGTTTCCGGGGTGATTCATTACAGTTCCGCCCGGGGGGCCACCGTCTACATAGAACCCCCCGAATTGATGACGAAAAACAACGATATTGCCCTGGTAGAGCAGGAAATTCGCGAAATAATTTTGTCCATTCTGCGAGACTTGACTAAAAGCCTTGCAGACCGTTGTAGCGAAATAGAAGGTCTTGTCGAAGTAGTTGCCGAAGTAGATAGTTTTCTCTGTCGGGCCCGTTATTCAAGAATACACAAATGCGTGCGCCCGCTCAATCGTGAACGGGGCTTTAGATTAAAAAAGGCCCGGCACCCCCTGCTTCGGGAATCGGCGGTACCAATTGATATTGAAACAGCCCCCGATGTACAAAGCCTTATTATAAGCGGACCGAATGCGGGGGGTAAGACGGTTACCCTGAAAACTGTAGGCCTTTTATCACTGATGAACCAATTCGGCTTACAGGTCCCGGCAGAAGAGGGTACTGAACTTGCGGTATTCAACGGCATATATGCGGATATCGGTGATGAGCAATCGATAGAAGGTTCACTTTCAACTTTTTCCGGCCATATGAGCAAAATAGGAGAGATGCTGGAACATGCTGATATTCATGCATTAGCACTTTTGGATGAGCTCGGTTCAGGTACCGATCCCGGCGAAGGGGCAACCCTTGCTATGTCGATTTTAGATGAGTTTCTTAAAAGAGGTGCCACCACTTTAGCAACTTCCCACCACGGGCTGCTGAAAAACTACGGCTATACCACACCGAAGGTACAGAATGCATCTATGGATTTTGATGCCTCAACGTTGACTCCCAATTATCGTGTGGTAGTAGGAATGCCCGGCGAAAGTCATGCCTTGGATATTGCCTCCCGCAGCGGCATTCCTTCTCATGTTATTGAAACCGCCCGTAACTACTTGACCCACGAAAGCGGCGAAGTAAGCCGCATGATAAAGGAACTGGAGCAAAGGCAGGCCGAGTTTAAACAGCGTGAGGAGGACCTAAAAAAGCGTGAGACCACACTGAAAGAACAGATAAAAGAACACGATTTGTCGGAACTGCGAATGCGGCAGCGTGAACATGAGCTAAAGCAGAACGGATACGGAGAGCTCCATAAATTTCTCCGTGAATCCCGTCAGGAACTGGAAAACCTGGTACATGAGCTTAAATCCCAGGGTCGGGTGGGCAAGGATGATACTAAAAAGGTAAAAGAGTTTATCCGCAGTATCGAGGAGAGGGAAAAAAATGAAAAGGCGGAGGTAGAACAGGAAGAGCTCGAGTTTGCCCGCAGCGGGGAGTACGAGTTCTCTCCAGGTATGGAGGTGATGACCGGCCCGGGTAGACGCCGCGGCACTATTATTAGAGAGGCCAAAAGGGGACACTGGCTTGTAGAAGTAGGGGCAATGAAAATTACCCTTCCTGAAAAAGAACTGACGCCAATTGGAACGTCGAAAGAAACCAAAAAAAGTACGCCGACCTACGGGTATACAAGTGAATCTTCCCATGACCCGGCGGTATTCTCTCTGGATGTACGGGGAGAGAGGCTTGACGAGGCCTTGGAAAGAGTAAAACGGCAAATTGATAATGCTGTTTTAGCAAACCTGTATGAATTCGAAATCATCCACGGAAAAGGCGAGGGAATACTGCAAACCGGCATTCAGCGCCTATTACAAGAGTCCCCCCGGGTAGAAGATTTTTACTTCTCAAGGCCCGAGCAAGGCGGTACAGGCAAAACAATTGTAAAATTAAGGCGTTAATCATCACTAATACGTTCATTTTTATTGCACTTTATAATAATTATATCTACGATTAACTGTAGAGAATTAACTGTAAATGGGAGCTGTTTGTATGAAAGAGAAGGTCCGGAAATTTTTTGCAATACTATCAATCGAATTCGATGACATTAAGGATGGGTTAACTATGCTCCTTGACACCAGCGAAGAACGGTTTAGAAAACATGAAATTACCGGTTATGTGTGGACGGAGAACAATGCACTGCTAAAGCGTGAGCAAAAACTCATAGAAATATTGCATGAGAAGGTGCAGAAACTGAATCCTGATGATTATGAAACCCTCGACGAGGCGGTAGAAGCTGTACACAAAATTATTCGAGGGATGTCGGGTATACCTCAAGCAGTGCCTGATTTTATCGAAAAACGAATACACAAGGTATTGCAATATATTGAGAATGATGGGTAGTACGAGTAAAATAAATCGAAATAATTAACAAGTATGTTGATATTTTTTTTGAGCTCCATTAGTATTACTATGTAAATAGGTAAATAAATATTGATTGATACATTGGCTATGAAAGGAAAAGCGTATGGACGTTCAGTTAAAAGAGCTGATTGACAGAATTAAATCGGAAGGTATCGAAAGCGCAGATCAGCAGGCGCAAAAAATTGTGGAAGAAGCTGAATCAAAGGCTAAAAAGATTATTTCCGATGCAGAAACCGAGGCTGACAAAATTCGACAAAAGGCAGAAGAGGATGCACAGCGCAGGGAACAAACCGGGCGTGCAAGCCTAGAACAAGCCGGTCGGGACCTTATGATCAGTCTCGAAAAGCGATTACAGCAGTTATTTGATACGATCATTTATACCGAAAGTGCTGAAGCTCTCAAGGGTGATCTATTAAAGAAATTGGTGCAGCAGTTAATAGAGCACTGGAATGAAGATGTAGCTGATATTCAGCTTTTAATTGCTGAAGATGAGTTAAAGAAGCTTGAAAAGGGGTTGCAGGATAAACTTTCCGCGCAACTGGCCAAGGGAATGGAGCTAAAACCACTTGAAAATGTAGAAGCCGGCTTCCAGGTTGCCTACAAAGATGGTTCGGCATATTTTAATTTTACTGCCGAAGGTGTAGCTGAGATTGTATCAGAATTCCTTAATCCGAAACTGGCCGAGATTTTGAAGGAAGCTGTGAAAGAAGAGGAGTAAAAAAGTGCGACAGTATTATTACGTGATCGCAACTCTCCCGCTTCTTCAGTATGAAGATAAGCCCCCCCTTACTCTCGATGACCTCTACTACTCATGTAGGGGCAATATCCAGAGCGAAGACCTCGAACTCCTGAAAACGGCCTCCCTGGAACCAACGACTACCTGCAACGATGAAACTCTAGAAAAATGGTATACATGGGAGACCTCTCTCAGGAACGAACTGGTAAAGCTCCGCAGTCAGAAATTGGGAGTAGAATCGGAAAAGTATAAGCGTTCGGGTGATGTAGTACCGGGAATATCCGATACTGCCCGGGAGGCTGTAAACCAGGATTCTCCTTTAGCGGGAGAAGAGCTCCTCAATAAAGCCCGTTGGACTTTTCTTGATGAGCTTGAAGTCGGGCATTATTTCGATACGGCAAAACTGTTAGTATATGCACTCAAACTACAGCTGCTTCATAGAAGGAGCACATTTACTACAGACCAAGGAAGAGAACGGTTTGAGCACATATATCAGCATATACGTAAAGATATCGAGTCGGCCTAATAGACCGGCTTGCCAAAACGCTGAATAATTCGGAGAACTTTCATGACAAAGACTACAGGTAAAGTTATTGGTGTTAACGGAAATATGGTCGCTGTAAAGGTTGAGGGCGACATTTCGTTAAATGAAGTTGGATATGTTAAAGTAGGCAATCAAAATCTGAAATCAGAGGTCATCAGAATTCAGGGTGATACCGCCGAAATGCAGGTATTTGAAATGACCTCCGGTATCGGTGTAGGCGATGAGGTTGAGTTTAGCGGTGAGTTGCTTGCCGTGGAACTGGGCCCCGGCCTGCTTACCCAGATATACGACGGACTGCAGAATCCCCTGCCGGAATTGGCTGAGGAAGCCGGTTTTTTCTTACAGCGGGGCCTGTATATGGAAGCCCTGCCGCGGGACACAAAATGGGAATTCACCCCCAAAGTGAAGGTAGGCGATACGGTTGCCGCAGCCGATAGCCTGGGAACTGTACCGGAGGGAATCTTTGAGCACCGCATCATGGTGCCTTTTAACTTTCACGGTACTTACACGGTAAAAAAGATTACCGAGAAGGGTAATTACACTATAGATCAGGAAATCGCCGTTCTTGAAGATTCCAAGGGAAACCAGCACACGGTCACGATGGTTTTCGAGTGGCCGGTAAAAAGGGCAATCGACGTATACGACGAACGCCTTGAACCGGATACCTCAATGGTTACTAAGACCAGGATTATCGATACTTTTATCCCTGTTGCCCGGGGCGGAACATACTGTATCCCCGGTCCCTTCGGTGCCGGCAAAACGGTACTTCAGCAGGTTACCAGCCGTTACGCGGATGTGGATGTGGTAATAATTGCCGCATGCGGTGAGCGTGCCGGTGAGGTTGTAGAAACTCTCCGTGAGTTTCCCGAACTGATTGACCCGAGGACTGGTAAAACCCTTATGGAACGAACCGTTATTATTGCGAATACCAGTTCTATGCCGGTAGCCGCCCGTGAGGCTTCGGTGTACACAGCGGTTACCCTGGCCGAATACTACCGGCAGATGGGGCTTCACGTACTTCTGCTTGCGGACTCCACATCGCGCTGGGCCCAGGCAATGCGCGAGATGTCCGGACGCCTTGAAGAAATACCTGGTGAAGAAGCCTTTCCGGCCTACCTCGAATCGGTTATCGCAGCTTTTTACGAACGTGCCGGTGTGGTACGACTAAAAGACGGAAACTTCGGTTCAGTTACCATCGGCGGTACGGTAAGTCCGGCGGGGGGTAACTTTGAAGAGCCGGTGACCCAGGCAACCCTTAAGGTTGTAGGCGCCTTCCACGGCCTCAGCCGTGATCGCGCCGAGGCCCGTAAATTTCCCTCTATCGATCCCCTGGGAAGCTGGAGCAAATACCCCGGCATTGTAAACGACATTAAAGTGAAATACGCCAAGGACATGCTCTTTCGCGGAGACGAAGTAGGGCAGATGATGAAAGTTGTCGGTGAAGAGGGTACCAGTCTGGAAGACTATGTAATAAACCTTAAATCGGAGTTCCTCGATTCGGTGTATCTGCAGCAGAACTCCTTCGACCCGGTAGATGCTGCGGTGAGTGTGGAACGTCAAAATTACGTATTCAATCAACTGTTTGAAATATTAGGTTCTGAGCTTGAACTTGAGGACAAGGAAGATGCCCGGCATTTCTTCAATCAGTTGCGCCAACACTTTGTTGACTGGAACTATTCCGAGTGGGACTCCGACGAGTTCAAAGACAACGAGCAAAAAATTAAGAAACTTCTTCAAAAGAAACAAACAGGCCTGATGGAGGACGCGAAGCGGGCAGAAAAAGCAGCGGCGAGCAAGGAGAATAGCAATGCGTAAGGTATACAGTAAAATCGAAAGAATCGCCGGTAACGTTATAACCGTTACCGCCGACAATGTACGCTACGACGACCTGGCCGTGGTAAGCACAAAATACGGAGATTCCCTGGCCAATGTTATTCGTCTTGAGGGCAATAAAGTGGCCCTGCAGGTATTTGCCGGGGGACGCGGAATTTCAACCGGTGATGAGGTTCGGTTTCTCGGTCATTCAATGGAGGTTTCATTCTCAGAAAACCTTTTGGGCCGCATCTTTAACGGTAGCGGACGCCCCAGAGACAACGGCCCCGAACTTACTGAAAACATGATTCCCATCGGCGGACCCTCTGTAAACCCTGCCAAACGTATAATTCCCAGAAACATGATCCGCACCGGTATACCGATGATTGATGTGTTTAACTCGTTGGTGGAAAGTCAGAAACTGCCTATTTTCTCCGTCTCCGGTGAGCCGTATAACCCGCTGCTTTCCCGGATAGCTATGCAGGCTGAGGTCGATATGATTATCCTCGGCGGTATGGGGCTTAAATACGACGACTATCTCTTTTTTAAGAATGCCCTTGAAGAGGGGGGCGCTATGAGTCGCACCATCTTCTTTGTGCATACCGCCTCGGACCCGGTTGTAGAATGCCTGCTTGTACCCGACATATCCCTGGCGGTGGCCGAACGCTTTGCCCTCGAAGGCAAGCGTGTGCTGGTACTGTTGTCGGATATGACAAACTTCGCCGATGCAATGAAGGAAATTGCTATTACTATGGAACAGGTACCCTCCAACCGCGGATATCCCGGAGACCTCTACAGCCAGTTGGCCTCCCGCTACGAAAAGGCGGTCGACTTTGAAGGTTCCGGCTCTATCACAATTCTGGCGGCTACCACCATGCCCGGCGACGACGTGACCCATCCGATTCCCGATAATACGGGATATATTACCGAAGGTCAGTACTACCTGCGTAACGGACGTATCGAACCCTTCGGCTCTCTGAGCAGACTAAAACAGATGGTAAATGACTCTACCCGTGACGACCATCGGGCCCTTATGGACGGTATGATTCGTCTCTACGCAAACTACAAGGAATCCCTCGAAAAGAAGTCGATGGGTTTTCGTATGACCGAATGGGACAACAAACTCCTCAAGTACGGGCAGATTTTTGAGGAACGTATGATGGACCTCACGGTAAACATCCCCCTTGAACAAGCACTCGACCGGGGGTGGGAAATTATGGCCGAATGTTTTACACCGGAAGAAACCGGCATGAGATCGGGCCTTCTGAAACAGTTCTGGCCGAACAAAGAGGATCTAAACTAACTTATGGCGAAGGTTAAGCTTACAAAGAACGAGCTGAAAAAGCAAAAAGACGCCCTCAAGCGCTTTCAGCGATATCTGCCCACCCTCATGCTGAAGAAACAGCAGTTGCAAATGGTGATCCGGCAGGTTGAGGCGAAGGTTCGTAAAATTGAGCAGGAACGCCGGACACTTAAGGAAGAACTCGAAAAATGGATCGCCGTATTCGGTGAAGACATCGGGATGGAAGAGCTCATCAAAGTAAAAAGCATTGAACGGGAAACCGGCAATATTGCCGGTGTCGACATTCCTACCTTCAAAAGCCTTGAGTTTGAGGAAGTTTCCTACGATTTGTTCATAAAACCCCTCTGGACCGACCGTGGGGTTGAAGCAATTAAACGGATCGCCGAGCTTGATGCGCGAATTGAAGTATTAAAACGTCAAATTGAACTGTTAGGTGAAGAGTTACGGATAACTACTCAGAGGGTAAACCTTTTTGAAAAGGTAAAAATACCTGAGACAAAAGAAAATATCCGTAAGATAGAGATTTATCTTGGTGATCAACAGACCGCGGCGGTTGTTCGCGGTAAAATAGCCAAGAACAAGATCGAAAAGGTGAAATAACCTATGATAGCAACAATGAAAAAAGCCTATCTGGTGGCCCAGGAATCAAAACGCACGGCGACCCTGGGACGGCTGCGTGATATTGGAGTTCTTCACCTTGAAGAGATAAGCGGTCATAGCGAAGAACTAGACGACCTGCAGAAGAAACGCTCGATGCTGGAAAGGGCTTTACTGATTCTCCCGCTACATGAAGAAGAAAAGAAACACGCTTCGGAAGAAGAAAATATTTCCTCCAAAGATGTTGAAGAAGCCCTTGAAATCGCAAAACGGATTGAACAACAGCAGGAGCAAAAAAGCAGCCATAGGGAAGCCTCAGATAAACTGGAACGTGAGATGGAAAGAATTGCGCCTCTCGGCGAATTTGATCCCCAGGATATCAAAATGCTGCAAGAGAAGGGGGTAAATCTTCATCTTTTTATAGTTACCAAGGAAAAGCGCGGAGAGTTTCCCCAGAATATTACAAAATTTGAAGTGCTTTCTGAAAAATCGAGGTCTGTTTTTGCTGCAGTGCTTGATGAAAACGATGAAAACTCTGATGAGTATTCCGAACTCTTTGAGAAGTTTCCCCTTTTTGAACTGCCGGAACTTTCCTACTCACAGATGGAAAAAGAGCGTGCACAGCACCTCAAAGAAATTGAACAAATAGACAAGGAAATGGAAAATCTGGTTGAATACCGGCCGCTTCTGCAAAGGGCAATGGACCGTTTTGACCAGGATATAGAGTTTGAACAAATCAGGGCGGGGCTCAATGAAGAGGATGAGCTCATTTATTTGGGCGGTTTTGTTCCGGAGCAAAGGGTTGAAAAACTGAAAAAGGGTGCCGCGGAGCACGGATGGGCCCTATTGATTCAGGACCCCGATCCTGAAGAGCCAATCCCAACTATGGTAATTAATCCCAAGCCGATAAGAATCGTCAAACCAGTTTTCGACTTTCTCGGTACGGTCCCTGGTTACTTCGAATACGATATAAGCTTTTATCTGCTGTTTTTTCTCACCATCTTTTTTGCAATGATAATAGGTGATGCCGGTTACGGTACAATTCTGTTGGGAACTACCCTGTACACAGTAATTAAGAAAAAGCGCTCCGGAGGGGTGCTTTCAGAAATGCAAAAGTTGATGCTGGTATTTGGAGGGGCAACTGTTATTTGGGGTGCCCTAAGTGGTGTATGGTTCGGCTCGGTTACTATTTCAAAGCTCCCGTTTTTTTCCTGGCTGATTTATGAACCTATTTCAGGGTTCGGCGGCGAAGCAAGCATGCAGACAATAAAACACATCTGTTTTGTAATTGGTACAATTCAACTGAGCATCGCCCATATATGGAACTTTTTGTATCGCTGGAAAAGGAACGACCGCTTAAAGGCAATTGCTGAACTCGGCTGGCTTTCAATGGTACTGGGCCTGTACTACGTGGTACTGTATTTGGTTCTTGACCCCAATAAATACCCCATACCTCAATTCAGTCTTTATATGATTTTTATCGGCTTAGCTGCAGTGATGCTGTTTTCCGAACAGGAGGGCAATTTTTTCAAGGGTGTATTGAAGGGGCTGGCCAATTTCATGCCGAAAGCCCTGGATTCAATTTCCGCCTTTTCAGATATCATCAGCTATATACGTTTATTTGCCGTCGGTCTTGCAACTGTAGAAATAGCAAAGAGTTTCAATTCGATGGCCGCTGATTTAGGAAATACCGTTGTTGGAATTATCGGGGGAATTGTAATTCTGCTGATTGGACATGGTCTGAATATGGCTATGGCGGCATTGTCGGTAGTGGTTCATGGAGTGAGGCTCAATTTGCTTGAGTTCTCCGGCCACTTAGGTATGGAGTGGACAGGGATTCCGTACGATCCCTTTCGCAATAGACAGGAAAAGTAA
>CAZDFY010000010.1:0-14611 GCA_964504785.1 uncultured Sediminispirochaeta sp.
CCAACCTGGAGCCTGCGGGACTGATAAAACAAATACGCAATCTCAAAAAACTGGGAGAGCGTAAAGGCCAGGGCGGCGATAATCACCCCGCTCAGACCTACAATTCTCGGCAGAAAGATGACCATTGCCGTGAGGGTGGCGGTATTCAGTGCAACTGCCTGGGCGATGTATTTTGTTTTGCCGGCATAGATCAAGAGACCGCGGTACCAGGACAGGAAGGCGCCCAGTACCGGCACCAGAGTAACGATGAGGGCCGGTATCATGGTGAAGCTGAGAAGATCGGGCTCCAACCCGGCTACATGCTTGAACCAGAGCCGGCCGGTCGGCGCAAATACGAACACAAAAAACAGCAGCCCGGTCCCGAGGGACAGGCGCCGGGCAAAGCGGCGCAGCGGCGCTACGTGGCCGGCTTCCTTCAGCAGAGCCACCGCAACCTCCTGAAAGCTGAGGGCCAGGGATCGAAACAGGAACATCACGCTCAGCACCACCGGCCACACAGCCAGAGACTCCAGGGGAAAGGCCGCATGGGCAATCCCGTAATTGAGGATCGGCCGGGCGAGGAAGGTGATCAAGCTGGTGAGTAGAAGCGGGTAATAAAATGTAAGCAGGTAGGTCCAGTTGAACTGCTTATTGGGGGCCTCGACCTGCAGGCTGCGCACCGCCGGCCGGGCAAACATATAGGCGGCGGTCATACCGGCGGTAACTCCGGCAATCAGGGCCACTGCTCCCAGGTTGGCTCCGGCCAGGTCGGTTAAGGCGTGTCCCAGAAAAAGGGTCCCCAGGGTGACCGCCAGCCGGATCACCATGGTATAGCTTATCTCCTTTGTACGGCCGTAGCGTATAAGTATTCCCTGATACAGACGGCGGTACCCGATAGTACCGGCCCAGGGAATCATAATGATAAAGGAGCTGTGCGCCGGGCCGATGATTTCCTCGGGAACTCCAAGTACGTTTCTCAAAAGAAGGGTATACAACGGGGTAAGGGCAAGAATCACATGTACGGCGGTAAGTCCGGCGGCCATAAAATGCATAAACCGAAGCAGCTTAAGGTAGTTGCGGCGGCCGTCGGTAAGGGCGGTGGCCGCCGAGAGCATCTGGATAATCGGCGCCTCTATTATTAGAGAGATAGAAAGGGTCACTCCATAGGCGGCCAGGTTCTGCTTGGCGTTAGCCAGACGGGCAATCACGGCGTTGATACCAGGCTGTTCTATTGCCATGAACAGCCACATTGCCGCCAGGGGCAGCCATAAGAGGAAAATACGTTTTTGGGTCAATTCTGTTGGTATGTGCGATACCGGGTTAGCGCCGGGGCTCTGATTCATTGATGCTCCATGTTTTGTATTAATGTTTCACTATGGTGTAGTTTCTGAAAACTTTGATTTTACTGCAAACGTTATTATAATATACACAAGAAACGATTTGAGAGCAATTATATCGGGCGCTTAAAACAGGAGACACATATGTCCATCAAAGACTGGCAGAATCAAAAATATAACGAAGCTTTTAATGATGCCCTGAATCAGATCCGGCATCTGCGGGATATAGATCCAAACTTCACCAAGGAATCTCTGCAGAACCTGCTGGAAACGGCTTATGTGCACGAGGGCAACAACTGGACCGGCCGGGGTGCGGTCGGCGATATGGAGCACGAGGCCCGCATCGCCGCCTATCAGCAGATTCTGGCCGAGTGGGAAACAGAGCCGGAGTCCGGCCGCCACACCGGTTAGATGAGCTGCAGCTGCGCCAGCCAATCTGATAAGCGGCGAATCTGGATACCCTTAGGATAGGTTTTTTCTCTGGTGATGTTTTTAACCAGTTGTAGTTTCACCGCATCTGGAAAGAGACCTCCGAAGTATTCCAGAGACTTATGGAGCGAAGAGTCGCCGGTTTTTACTTCAATCAGATAACGAACCTCATCCTCGATCACCACCGCGAAGTCGACCTCCCTGCCTTCTTTGGTGCGCAGGAAATGCAGTGCCGTTGAATAGCCCTGGGTATCTTCTATCCTGTGCAACTCTTTCAGCAGCGCACAGGCAACTAGATTCTCAATTTGAGCTCCCTCTCCGGATGAAACCTGGGCGGTATCGAAAAGGTAGTATTTAGGTTCTTTGCGTAGAGATCGACTAATTCTATGTGAATACGGGCGAACCGGAAAGAGGACATAGAGTGTTTCGAGATGTTGAATCCACTGTTTTACTGTTTTTGGGTCTCTGCTAAGATCGCGAGCCAAAGAGGAATACGAGACAGTGCTTCCTACTCTGCGCCGCAGGAGTTCGATAAGTGTTTCGATCGACATTATGTCCGTAACAGACTCGAGGTCCAGCAGATCCTGCCGCAAGATTGTATCGGTATGACTCCGCTTCCAGCGCCGGTAGAAGATGTCATCGTTTTGCAGGAAGGGTTCGGGAAAACCACCCACCCGGAGCACTCTTTTCAGCGCGTCCTCCGGGGCAATTTCGGAGCTGACCTCTTTGAGATCAAAAGGATGCAGGCGATATAAAAAGTACCTCCCAGCTAATGAATCACCGGCCTTTCCGGCGGTGCTCAGATTCGCACTCCCCGTGACCAAGTAACGCGGTGGAACCCCTTCGACATCGTATATTCCTTTTATCCAGCTTTTCCATTTAGGCATTTTGTGAAGCTCATCAAAAATAACCAGATCTTTCTGCCTATCCCATGACATCTCCAATAAATCGGCTCTGTGTTCGGGGTAATCATAGTTAAAATACTCATACTCCTCGGTAACCATTTTTGACAGGGTGGTTTTACCGCTTTGTCTGGGGCCGGAGAGCAAAATGATTTTCTGTTCAAGGTCCTGCCGGATATTCGGTAATAAGCTACGCTCCACACAACCATTTTAGCGCGTATTCCCGAATAGTCAAGACTTTTTAGGTTTATTCTCCCGAATAGTCAAGTCATTTTCTCCACATACCCCTCGATATTGAACTTACGCTTGAGACCGGCGGCATTCATGTAGCGGGTTTTACCGAAGACCGGCCGCTCGGGCCAGGCCCGGTCGTGTTTACCAAAACACCAGGCTACCCCTGCGAATCCGTTGGGGTCCCGCCCGTCCAGGGAGTACTTGTTGTTCAGATACAGTGCCCGCTCGAAGGCAGCTTGGGGCTGGGGGGACCACTCCAGGATTTTTTTACCCCAGTACATACGCATGTACCCGTGCATCTTGCCCCGCCCGGTCAACTCGTGCTGGGCGGAGTTCCAGTAGGGGTCGTGGGTTGTGCCCGCCTCCAGCTGCTCGAGTGAATACAGGTAGTCCCGGCGGTCTACTTCATGGGCCGCCAGTGTCTTATGGGCCCATTCGGGCAGACAGTTATAGCTGTCGTAGTCTGGATTGTAATAGACAAAGTTCATGGCCAGTTCGCGGCGGACCACCAACTCTTCGATGAACGCCGCCGCTCCTTCACCGAGAGACTGTACCTGCAGCACCACATACAGCGGAGAGATGTGGCCAAAATGCAAATAAGGGCTAAGGTGCGAAAGATAATCGACGGAGGGGTCGTTACGCCGTTCATGAAAGTGGTCGATTTTTGTCGCCAGAAACTCCTCAAGTCTTGTAAGGGCGGCGGTGGTCCCTCCCCGTATCCAGCCGACCGGGCCAACGGAAGGGTCGATATCCAGCTCCGCCTCCACTCCCTCGGGTCCAGCCAAGGGGCGTTCCCCCGGCGCGGTTCGGCTGCTGTTGCTGGAAACAAGCTCACACTTCGAGGAATGCCCCTCCAAACCCAAAATGCCGATATCAATATTCAGACTCGGATGTGTAGTCGGAGTCTCCGGGAGCCCAACCAAAAATTCTTCCAGCACCCCATGTAGTTTGGGACGCAGGATACCGGCACTGTAGGCCTCCTTCGGATAGGCCCTTTCAACCGGAACTACCACATCCGTCTCCACCTGCATACAGGGGCACTCAAGCCGGCGGGCAATTTCCCCCCGCCACAGGCGCTGCACCCGGACATACCCCCGATCGCACACCACAAGGGCCGCCCCGCCGGCCGCTGCAGTAACACAAGGAACCGGTTCGCCCCGCAGAATTAGCATCTGAATACTCCGACGGGCTAAACGCGACCGGGTGTCCTCCAGTCCTTCCAGAAGAAAGCGATAGTGACGGAGATTTGCCTCCGGATACTCATCAGTCAGGACAAATACTACCAGCAAAGGAAGGTCCAATGAGTTTGCCCGGTCTAATGCAAACTCAAGGGCATGATTATAGTGGGCCCGGCCGCTCTGCTGCATCCAGTACAGCACATATTCGCCATCCCCTGGGGGAAGATCATTGAGGGCCTTTATCCGGTCAGTCTGTATCATATCAAGTCCTTTTTTTACAAATTAGTCCAAAATTTCTTTTTTCAACAGGTTTAGGATTGGACGTTGCATTAAAAATTTGTAATACTACATAATAGTAGTAGGGAAGAGTATGGAATACAAGCACACAACCGAACTGGATACACACTTATTAACTCAATTTCCCGGAGCAAATCCGAGCCCGGTTATGCTTGTGGACGATTCCGGCCAAATACTTTACTGCAACCCCTCAGGGCAAATACTGTGTCGGGAAAAGCAGATGACGGAACTAAGCTTTAAGGAACAGGAGTATCAGAAACTCACCTGGGATATTCTAAAAGATATTAAACCTGTCCTTGAAAAAACCGGCTCCGTGGACGTTCCTCTTGGAGAAGAGTACTATCGAGTACACTCTTCCCACACGGACAGCCCCGGATTGATGTTCCTTTTCTGGAAGAAAATCACCCAGGAAAGACACTACGAAGATCTGCTGTACCTCACGGAAAGCATTATTGAACGTACGATTGAAGGAATTTTAATAACCGATAAAAAGGGAACTATCGAACAGGTAAACCCGGCTTTTACCCGTATTACGGGGTACAGCGCCGCCGAGGCTATCGGGGCAAATCCACGGATCCTCAAATCTAACCAGCAGGACCGAGAGTTTTATGAAAACATGTGGGCCCGTATCCGCCGAAACGGGTATTGGGAAGGGGAAATCTGGAACAGGAAAAAGAGCGGCATAGCAATACCGGTGTGGCAATCGATCAGCGTTGTAAAAAACAAATACGTCTCAATCTTTCATGACATAAGCGACATAAAGTATACCGAAGCAAAACTTGAGCATCAGGCATACCATGATATTCTGACGGGCCTTCCCAACCGCCAGCTTTTTCTCGACCGCTTGCAGCAGGCAATAGCTTCATCAAAGAGAAACAACAGTAAAACTGCGGTTATTCTTCTGGATATCGATAATTTCAAAAAGATCAACGACAGCCTCGGTCATGACCTCGGGGATAAATACCTTCAGGTACTCGGTGAACGTCTTCGTATTTCATGCCGTGAAGAGGATACAATTGCCCGGCTCGGCGGTGATGAGTTTGCAATGATCAATTTGTATCTGAACGACCAAAATGATGTGCTTGAAATTCTGGAGCGGATACAGGAGACAATATCCCACCCCCTCTCCCTCGGTACCCAGGAATTAGTACCCTCAGCAAGTATCGGCGTCACTTTCTTTCCGGAGGACGGAGAAACGGCACATGCATTGCTGCAAAACGCGGACCTGGCGATGTACAAAGCAAAACGCTCTGAAATAGGGGGGTATGCTATGTTCAACCAAGGGCTTCATCAACAGGCACAGAACCGTATCCAGTTGGAAACTAAAATGCGCCATGCCTTACAGAACGAACATTTCACCCTGTATTACCAACCAAAGGTCGACCCCATGGATGGAAAAGTATGGGGAGTTGAAGCTCTTGCCCGCTGGGAAAGGGAGGGAACAATTGTCTCACCGGCCGATTTTATACCAATAGCCGAAGAGACGGGATTGATTTTTCCCCTGGGTCGTCAAATAATCAAGAGGGCCTGTACCGAAATTGCCGAATTACACACCCAGGGCTACCCAGAAATAAGGGTGGCGATCAATATTTCCGGGAAACAGTTTCAGGACGCCTCGCTTCTAAACCAGATCCAGAATGTAGTTGACGAGACTGGTATTGATCCAGAGAAGATAAACATAGAAATTACGGAAAATATTGCAATTTCCGATGTAGAATCAGCCCTTCACATGATTGAAGAGCTAAAACATATGGGCATTCACACCTCAATAGACGATTTTGGGACCGGCTACAGCTCACTTGCGTACATAAAACGCTTCAAATCACATATTCTCAAAATTGACAAATCATTTATAGATGATATCCCCGAAGAAACTGGGGATCGGGCTATTGTGCAGGCAATTATCTCAATGTCCCATGCAGTGGGTATGAAGGTGGTCGCCGAGGGTGTTGAAACAAAAGCGCAGGTTGAGTATCTTAAAGCCGTCGGATGTGATTACATCCAGGGTTATTACTACAGCAAGCCGTTACCTCTTACTACATTGATTACACGAATAGATTCTAGCTATTTACTGCTCATGTAACCCTGTTAAGGCCCGAAAATATAAGGGATTATTAGTATGTCGATTGATTTACAGGAAAAAACAAAAAAGGTTGTACAGCTTTTCAAGGAGTGGCTTGGCGAAGAGAATGCCTTCTCTACCAAACCCGTCAGGTGTACAATCAACGGAATCACACCGGCCACCTATTTTGTCTCCGTGGTGAAGGTGCATGGGGAAGAATATTTTGTTCAGGAAATTTTCTCCTCGGATGTCCGAGGTCAAATTGTATACCGTTCCTGGACCTTTCGCCGGGAATCTCACTGGTTTATAGCTGCACTGGAACATTTTAGCCGGGCGGTACCTTATACCGCAATTCGCCCCCAAATGGACGATTTTGAACGCAGGCTGGAAATTCTCATGACTCTTCGCTCCCGCAGTGGGCCCTATTTTACCGAAACCGCCGCCTCCGCCCCAACCCATCTCTCTATCGAAATTCCGAGTGATAAAGAGCTGGAGCGTACCGGTATCTTCAATCGCCTGAGCCGTTCCTTTGCCCGCCATTCCGTCGCATACACCGCCGCCGCTATGGCAACCGGAATTCTACTGCTGATAGGGGTGCATATTCTGCGTGTAGAAAATCTTGAACGGGAGATGAACACATCCCTTAGGGAATACACCTCACAGATGGACCATCAGGTTCAGGATTTTATCTCCAGTACCGAAGATGAGATTCTTACACTTATCAATAATCTCCATGAAAACCGTAAAAACTTTAAATTCGACCGCCAGAACGCCTATGTAACGGTAAAACGAATGTCTGAAGAGCTGGCGGGCTATCTCCCCGCCCGAAAAAAAGCCTATAACCTGATTGCAGGGAATATTCGGCAGGCTTCTACCTACAGTGAAGTGTTCTATGAAATGAGCCGGCTGCCTACTGAAGAATATCAGGCCCGAATTTTACTGGCCACTAACCGACAGACGGTTATTCCCCTCTCCAGCTTTAAGCCGGCCTTTGAAGGGATGCTGCACCCCGTAAAACTGCAAAACGAAAAGAACGACGGCCGGGGGTTCCGCATTACCGACGGGTATATGATACGGAGGAAAGATCCCGTCGGAACCGGAGGCGTGACCCCCCACTTTGCCGTCGATATCATAAATGTAAGCAATATAGCCTACGTAAACCAGGCTGGAGAAATAATCCGAGAGGGCAATCCTCCGGGGGATGTAGTGTCCGCCTACGAAGGGACTGTTATCGACAAGGGGTTTAACAACCGCTACGGCTGGTATCTCGAGATTGAACATCCCCTGACTGAAGCTGTTGAAAAGGCTTATCCAAATGCGGTTAAATGGTGCACTTACTACGCCCATCTTGATCAGGACCCCCAAGTGAAACCGGGGGATATGCTTGAGGAGAACCAGTTTTTAAGTAAAATTGGAGATTCCGGAAAATCAACTGGTCCCCACCTCCATTTTGAAGTGCGGGTCTATCGGCCCCAGGGACGTTATCAGATTGGTAAACTTCATTACGATAAAATAAACCCCTATCCGGAAGAAAAGACCCTTAATGAATGAAATAGCCGCACTGTTTTTTTCATTCGGATTTATATTCGTCATAATCGGTAGTGCCACATTTCTCCTTAGTTTTAATTATATATCCGGTGAAGTGAGCCGGAAAATTATTCACATTGGTGTTTCAAATTGGTGGCTGATAGCTATGAACTTTATGGAGCATACCTACATAGCAGTAATAGGGCCTCTCAGCTTTATACTTATCAACACAATTTCCTATAAGCAGCGGCTTTTTCCCGCCATGGAGGATGATGCCCCCAGGGACAACCTCGGTACAATATACTTTCCAATTTCATTGTTTGTCCTAGTCCTTCTCTGTTTCAGCGGATATCTTCCGTTAAGCGCCGGGGCGGCGGGAATTTTAATAATGGGGTACGGTGACGGTTTAGCCGCCCTCGTAGGGGTCCATTTTGGAAAAACCAAAATAAAAATAGGCCCGTGGAACACTGGAAAATCTTACCTTGGAAGCACCACAATGGTGGGAGCATCATTTATCGTAGTGTTCCTGGTCCTTACAATGAGCAGAACTATCGGGACGAGTGTTGCCGGTGTCGCGGGTATTGCTCTGATAACCGCATCCGGGGCCGGCCTTATTGAGTTGGCTACCCCCCGGGGCTTAGACAATATTACGGTCCCGATTTTAACAGCCCTTCTTTTTACAGCAGCACTTACATGGCTGCCGCCGGCATGAGGAGTTTCGGTATATGGTAATATCCATCAGTATCTCTCAGTTACTCCTTCGGACACTACTGGGAGCAAGTATCAATTTACTGATGGCCCTTGCCGCGTATGCGCGCCGGTCGGTGTCCCCTTCCGGGGCTTTCACCGGGTTTATGGTCGGCTTTGTCATTTTTATAGGCGGCGGAGTTTTGTTCTGGCTGCACCTGGGAGTTTTTTTCATATCCTCCACCCTTCTCGGCCATTTCAAGGGTGATAAAAAAGCACAAAGTACCGCCCAACATGAAAAACACGACCAGCGTGATGGAATACAGGTGCTTTCCAACGCAGGTCCGGGGGCCGCGGCGGCGATACTGTATCTTTTCTACCCCCATCCCGCCCTGGCGGCAGCTTTTGCGGCATCCTTTGCCGCCGCCAATGCCGATACCTGGGCAGGAGAAATCGGCATGCTTTCGAAGGAGCCTCCTGTTTCGATCATCCACCGATACCGCCTTCCGACAGGGACCAGCGGTGGTGTAACGCGGCTCGGTTTTTACGCCTCCGCCGCGGGTGCCGCTTTTATCGCGCTATTGAGTTCCGCCTGGTTCTTCCTCAGCGGGGCCCTCCACGCAACTTCAGCTGCGACTGCATTTGTAACTGCACCAGCTCTTTTATTGGGCGCACTCACCCTGGGATTACTTGTTACAGTGAGCGGGGTCTTGGGCGCGCTTATCGACAGTATACTTGGGGCCACTGTACAGGCAGGCTACCGCTGCGCGGTAACCGGGGTCACTACAGAACGGCCGGCCACCGATAACCGCCCCAACCTTCTGATCAAAGGATCCCCTTATATAACAAATGATACTGTCAACTTTCTCAGCGTAAGTGCGGCAAGCATCGCTGCTTTTGTGCTAAGCCTGTTTGTAGATATTCCATCTTTTAAATAGGTTTAACTGGTCCTCTCGAGGCTGTAATCCAGCAGGTCAATGAGAATTCGCTGATACGGGGCCTTCACTCCCTCCATACCCTCGATTAATTCCCGGGCTTCATCGGCATAGCGCCGGCATATATCCAGAACCCATGTACGGATATCATATCGAAGTGAAACTCGACGTACATACTCCACCTCATCGCCGGAAACATCGCTCTTCCCGAAAAGCTTACTCAGCTTTTCCTTCTCCTCCGGACCAGCCCGTTCCATCAATGCTACATAAAAAAGGGTCTTCTTCCCTTCTGAAATATCGGATCCGATCGGCTTACCGAGTTGTTCTTCATCTCCAAAGAGGCCCAGTTCATCGTCCTTCAACTGAAACACAATTCCTAATAGTTCACCTATTCGCTCGAGATCATCCCGTTGTTTTTGAGAAGCCCCACCCAGATATCCACCACTCAGCAGGGGCAGAGAAAAGGTATAGCGCCCCGTCTTGTAGCGATACAGATCAAACACCTCTTTTTCAGTTATCGTCGACTGATCCTGTCCCCAGTACACGTCCAGCATCTGTGCAACCCCTACATAGGAGAGCTCTTTGCTGCATAAGGCGGTGAGCTGGGTGTTTCCGGTTGAACGGGCAACTTCAGCCAATATTTCAAAGGCGAGAAAAAAGGCAATATCCCCCACACATATTCCCAAGGCTTCACCGGTGTGATAGGAGTCCCGAAATTTATGGCTTTCTGCAAGAGAAACATACTGCGAAAAGACCGATCGGCTTCCGCGGCGCTTTTCATCCCGGTCCATGATGTCGTCGTGAATTAGAAAAGCCGATTGAAACAGCTCCATTGCTCCGCCGACCGCACTTACTGCCCGGGGCGAAAGGGGATACTCCTCTGTTTCCTTTGGTGTTTCCTCTCCGGCGATCAGAAAATAGGCCAGAGCTACCAATCCGCCTCTGAGCATCTTTCCCTTTTCGGCGAAATCAAGAATACGGGCAGTACTGTCACCGCCCATAGAATGCACGTCATTAAGAACTTCACTTTTAGCTGAGAGGAATTCGTCGAGATAGTGGGAAATAATTTTTTTTTGCTGTGCGAAAAACTCTTTCATGTGTCCTCCGGATTTACACGCTCAAATTCAAATAACCAGCTTTACTAGCTTTATTAGCTTTATACAACCAGCAACTGTAAACCGATAAAAAAGATAAACTGTACTCCAACGTACCATTCCGGCAGCCGAGAATCGGCGGTAATGCCCAGTTTCCTATAGATCCAGGTGGCCGCTGCCGCAATGAGAAACCATGCAGCGTAATTTTGCAAAGGGATATCCCCGCCTTCCCATTGCCAGTAGTTCAAACCAATAGCAACCGGTTCTAGGGCATAATCGTAGAGCACGCACATAACACCTACGATAAGTGCCGATAAAAGGGGCGATGCGGTGAGTCTCTCACTGAATCGTGCGCCCCCTAGTACAACAATTACCCAGTTAAAACCTATTACCAGGGGAACCTCGGCCAGTTGAAGCCCCAGCACATCACCATACTGATAGGCGCCGAAAATTTTGCCGGTTCGCACTCCGATAATCTCCAAACTTAAAGTCACTATATAAGTAACCGCCCCCCATATCCAAATATTTCTACGGCCCTCTTTCATAAGGGGGTACAAGCCCATAACTCCAAAGATCAAGAGGACCGCTGGAGTTAAGAGCAGCATATACGGAAGGGTAAAGGGTATCGCATGAAAAATCAGACCGAACAGATAAAAATCGGCGATTATGAGTAAAAAAAGGGTGTCCCGGGGGAGCTTTTTTAGTTTTGCCGTAATTGTTGAGCCACTCATAGTCTTATTCCTTTCTTTGTATTATATTCGCCGCAATTTTACCGGACAGTACGGCCAGGGGCATACCCCCGCCGGGATGCACGCTGCCGCCGCAAAAATACAGTCCTCCGTAACGCCGACTTCGGGCCGGATGGCGAAGAAAAGCGGCGGTCTTTGTATTTGAACTTATACCGTACAGGCTGCCGTAAAAACTGCCCGACTCCTGCTCTATCTGTGGTGGGGTCAGTACCTCTTCAACGGCAATATCCTCGGCCACAGAGCTTCCCAGCGCTTTTTCAAGCCGCTTTAATACGCTTGTTCTGGTACGGGAGACTTCACTTTCCCAATTTTGTCCGTTATTTCGCGGAGCATTCACCAGAACAAACCAGTTCTCACCACCCTCCGGTGCGTCGCCGGGACTCACCTTACTGGTAATATTTACGTACACCGTAGGATCATCGGCACAGCGGAGTTCTGAAAAAAGCGAATTGAACTCCCCAGGATAATCCTCGGAAAAGAAGATATTATTTACCGTAAGCTCGGGAAAAGAGCGCTTCATTCCCCAGAAAAACACGAGGCCGCTGGAAGAGGGTTCGAGCTGCCGATAACGCTGTGCGTAGGGCGCCTCAGGGTCCATCAGCAGAGTTTCATAGGTCCTTCGGGCATCCACATTGCTGACAACAACATCCGCAGGGTGCTCCCCGGAAGCTGTAGTCACACCGACCGCCCGTCCGTTTTCAACTGTTATACTGCCCACCGGCTGTTCAAAGTGAAACTCAACTCCCAGTTCCTCCGCCAGGGTCCTCATGGCCTGGGGGATCCCGTAAATACCGGTTTTACAGGCATATGCCCCCATATTATATTCCACATGGGGGATAATATTGAGGGTAGCCGGCACCTGATACGGGTCGGAACCGTTGTACGTTGCATAGCGGTTAAACAGCTGGACCATCCGCGGGTCCTGGAAAAAATCACGGTTGGCAGCGTCCATCGTCCTACGGGCATCGAGTTTTCCCCGGCCAAGCACACCCCTCCATACCTTCGGGCGAAAATAGGTTGCTCTGTCATGTAGACTGTTCATCAGAAACAGTTCCGAGGTTTTATTATAAATTCCACGGCTGTACTCTAAAAACTTCAGGACCCCCTCAGCTGTATCATCGGTCTTAGCCTCGACCTCCAGGGCAAACTCTTCGGGCTTCCCCCGGGCGGCCAGCTCGGTACCATCCGGAAAAAAATAGGTGCAAATAGTCTCCAGTTGTTCAAACTGCAGGTAGTCTTCAAGCCGGCGGCCCGCCGATTCAAAGAGTTCGGCAAACACCTCGCGCATGGTGATGAGGGAGGGCCCCCGGTCAAAACGAAAGCCCCCGACCTGCAGTGAGCCCGCTTTGCCCCCGGCATGGGACTGCTGCTCGTACACATCCACCTTCCAGCCCCTTTGTGCCAGCCGAATGGCGGTGGACAAAGCGCCGAAGCCGGCACCAATAAGAACAGCGGTTTTTACTTTACTCATAGTCCTTCCCTCTCTTTACCGGCAGCCCGTGGCCGGGTGAACATAGCCTCACGTGCCTTGGTCGGGGCGCGCAGCCCGACGGCGTGCCGCTACAATCGGGGCGGCCACGCTGTTGTACAGTCCCTGCAGCACAATCCTGGGTTTCGGGGGTTTTACCTTCCGGCTGTATACGATCATCGGATTACGCTCAATTCGCTTTGCCGTCCACACATACATGTCCGCAGCGGTTTTGATCGGCAGTAAATAACGGTAGGGAATATAACGATACCCCCTTTCAGCCTCATGCTGCCACTTCATATACACCTCTATCTGCTTCATGTGAAAGGAGCGAAACTCCGCCAAATGGTGTTTCACATAATCATACTCAAGACTGCTTAACGAGGTACCGGTAAGGGGAAGATACCTTCTGCCGAGCTCAACATCCTCTTTGATATCCCGAATAAAGTTGATGTACTGCATTGCCCGCCCCAGCATCCTGGCCGGATAATGGGCCTCCTCCGGCAGGTCCATTATCCTAGCCATATACAGCCCGATTACCTCGGCGGAGCCGTAGATATACTCCAGGGTCTCCTCTAAGCTGTTGTACTCTTTCTTGAAAAGGTCCTTTTCCATGGAACTCAAAAAGGCCTCCGTCCATGCCGGGTCAAAACCCTTACGGCGGCCGAGCTCCACAAAACGGTCAATTATAGGGTCCCCCGAAACAGCGCCCCCGAGGGCACTCCGGTAGGCCTCGCAAAAGCGATAAAACCCGTCCGGGTCCTGGGGAATATCGTCGACAAAATCATCCGCCCTCCGTACAAAGCCGTACAGATAGAACACATCCCGTCGGAGCTCCCGGGGAAAAAACCGGCTGCTGTTGAAATATGTCTTGCTGCCGGATTTAAAGGTTTGATAATGCACTTTTTCTATTTGCATACTAGTGGAATCATATACATTTTCTGAGGATTGTCAAACGATCTCAAAGGGGAGTCAGGCTGGGCGGAACACACCGACCTCTCACAGAAAGAGGTTCAGCCGGGGCGGCCCAGAATTTTTTGCAACCGGGGGCGGTTGAAACGCTGGGTGATCAGGCAGGGAAGGTTCACCGCCAGGCCGAAGGGTACCATCCATACCGCCACCTCCCTCGGGTTCCAGATAAAAAAAAGCGGAATAAGGGCGATTATTACCCAGTGCACCAGCTCCGCCCGGCAGGTCTCCAGAACAAAGCGCTTCACATACAACTCGTTCAGCTTGTGAAGCTCTATCCTCTTCTTTTTAAAACCATCCTGAAAGACCCCGGCCCCATCGGGAAGAAACTCCTTCCACCGCTTAATCCCGAGGAGCATGTAGATACGCCCCTCCCGCTCCCATCGACGGGGGCGAAACAAAAAACCCTCCTCATGAAACAGCCCGAGGGGCAGCTTCTGGATTATCGTACCGGGTATAAAAATCACCAAAAACCAGGCAATCGAATTAATTACAATAATTCGAAAAAGTTCATTCTCCCACATACCGCTCTTTACTCCTGGTTTATCTTAATAGACCGGCCCTTCCACGATACACTGCCAAAAACCCTGGTCCTGATAATTGAAAGGACAAACACCGCAACAAAGAAAAGAAACTCCACCGGAAACAGCAGGGCCGAAAGCAGAGAAAAGCTCCCCACCCGCCGCAGTTGGAGAAACACCTGGGCAACATAGATCCCATACGCGACCATCACCATAAGGACGCCGGTCCCTACAGAAGCCCCT
>CAZDFY010000010.1:14711-36543 GCA_964504785.1 uncultured Sediminispirochaeta sp.
CTACAGAAGTGCCGGCAGAAAAACGCAGCCAGAGGGTAAGCACCAGGGCGGCGTTGCTGATGCCGGTAAACCAGATGACCAGCAGCACAATACTTCGCAGCTTCGAAAGGGAAGCTCCCATGGCCATATTCTTGGTCCACCCCTCTATTAAACTGCGCAGTCCGCCGGGATACATCCGAAAAGAGATAAGCCCCCGGCCTCCAAAACAGTGGACCCCAAGTCCCTTGGCCCTGTACAAAGCGCAGAGGGCCAGGTCGTCTACCACCTGGCCGCCGACAGCCCTGTGCCCGCCGACAGCATCGTATTCAGCCCGGTCCATCAGAATACAGGGGCCGAAGCAGCCGTCGGCCTCCCCAGGTCTGCTCCAAAAATCAAAAGCACCGGAGCCGACCATCGCTATTAAATTAAAAAAGCCGCTTAGCTGCTCGTACAGCCTGCGCACCCGGTGATAGGGCTGTACCGACACCATCCCCCCACACCGCGCATGTTCAGCCCCCAGGCGCACAAGGGACTCCGGCCCCTCCAGCCGAGTATCGGCATCCAGGAACAAAATCAACCGCCCCGCAGCCTCCTCCGCCCCGCGATGGCAACTCCAGTTTTTCCCCGTCCAGCCCTCAGGCCTCTCCCCCGCAGCGATTACCCGTACGCCCTCCCCGGAAAAACCGTCGGCGATCTCCGCCGTTCCATCACTCGACTGATCATCAACCACAATCACTTCCAAGGGGCGGCTCCTCTGAGCGGCAATTGAATCGAGGAGCACCCCGATATTCACCGCCTCGTTTCGCGCCGGCACCACAACCGACATGTCCCCCACCCCAGACCGTCCGCCTTCGCCCTCTGAAATCTCGCCGGGCACGGGAATCCGCCACAACAATAGAAACCCCGCCGCCCAATATACCAGGGCCGACCACAAGAAAATCTGTTGGAGTAGTGCGATCTGTTCCATAATTTCCTATAATATGCGAAGGGAGACTTATATGCAAAAGATATCTTTATTTTTCCTAATTCTTTTTATGCAGATGCTCTTAATAAGCCCTGTGCTGTTTTCGCAAAGCCCCGGGGGCATACCGATAGTCGACCATCGGTACTGCCTTAGCTATCTTCTTGCTGCGGAACAGGAACAGATAGACCAGGAGATACGGAGACTCGAAGCATTTTTAGAGTCCCCTGGCTCCAACACTTCAAAGGGTGAGCTTGATCTCGTGAGATATGCCGCCGGTGTACTGCACAGCTATCGCTACATCCGCACGGAAAAAAAAGACGACGCCTTCAGGTCAAAGGACTTACTGGAAACAGTGCAAGAGGGCTTCGACGATCAAGAACTTTTCACCGTCCACCTCGGTATGGCCCACGCATTTGTCGCAGGTATCAGGACCATATTCGGCGTCTCCAACCTAAAAAAAATGGAGGAGGAACTGCAATCAATCCCCGAAAAACACCCGGATTGGCTTATCAGATTTCTCCGCGGAACCACCTCCCTGCAGGTAGGACGGGCGCTTCCTGGAGTATTTACCATCAAAGATATAAAAAGGCAGGCGATAGAAGTCGGAAGTGAGGACCTTCGCTACGTGATAAGACTGTATGAACAATCGGGGATCGAGGATTTTGATCCTGCTTCGTATAATTTTGACCGCCGGCCGGTCCCGAGGGCGGTGGCCGCCCAAGCCCGTAAGGTACTGGAAGAGTAAAAAAAAAGCGCCGCCGGTGTGAGGCCGAAGACGCTTTTTATAACGAGAATTTGTGCCGGAAAATTTGTGTCACAAGGGCCCTAAGGCCTGTGCCGGACTATTTCCATTCAATCACACTTGGGTCGTAGTCCTCCGGGGGTTCGTAACCGAGAAACTCTATACAGGTAGCCGCCAGCGAAGAGATGCCCAATCCGCTGCGCAACTCCTTGGAATACTCATCCTTATACTCAGGATCATAGATGATGCAGGGAACCGGATTCAGGGAGTGGCTGGTTTTTGCCTGGGGCTTGCCGTTGGCCTTGTATTTTACCTCGCCGCTCTTTTTATCACGGGCATACATGTCGTCCGAGTTTCCGTGATCGGCGCTCACCACCATAACTCCGCCGGCCTTTTCAACGGCGGTTTTGATTCGCGCCAGGGAGAGGTCCAACGCCGACATCGCGCATAACACCGCCTCGTAAATACCGGTGTGTCCTACCATATCCCCGTTGGGATAGTTAAACTTGATAAAATCGTAATCACCGCTCTCTATGGCGGCAATCACCTTGTCGGTAATTTCGGCGGCTTTCATCCAGGGGCGTTGTTCAAAGGGCACATTATCCGATTTGACCTCTTCATAGGTCTCCAGCTTCTCACTGAATTTGTCGGTACGGTTCCCGTTGAAGAAGTAGGTTACGTGGCCAAACTTCTGGGTCTCGCTTATCGAATACTGGGTTACTCCGCCCGCCACAAGGTACTCCGTCATGGTCCGCTCAATGGAAGGTGGGGGTACGAGAAACTGCTTTGGAATATGCAGGTCTCCATCATACTCCATTATTCCGGCATACTCCACCTTCGGCATTCTCTTGCGGTCGAACTCCGCAAAGTCCTCCCCCGACTCAAAGGCCTTGGTAATTTCCAGGGCACGGTCTCCGCGAAAATTAAACAGAACAAAACTGTCCCCGTCTTCAACTGTTCCCACCGGCGCGCCCTTTTCATCCGCAATTACAAAGGGGGGCAGGTCCTGATCGATAGCCCCTGTTTCTTCCCGCAGGGTTTCAATTGCCTCATGGGCACTTGGAAAGGTACGGCCCTCGCCGAGCACGTGGGTTTCCCAGCCCTTTTTCACCATATCCCAATCGGCATTATACCGGTCCATGGTAATTTTCATTCTCCCGCCGCCGGAGGCGATCCGCGCGTCAAAGGAGTCGTCGGAAAGTTCCTTCAAGAAATCTGCAAAGGGATCGAAATACTCCAGCGCAGAGGTCTCGCCGACATCCCGGCCGTCCAGAAGGGCATGGACCCGGACCCGTTTTACCCCCTCCTGTTTCGCCTGCTTCACGAGGGACCTAATGTGGTCCATATGGGAGTGTACGTTTCCATCCGACAGAAGGCCGAGAAAATGCATGGTCCCACCGGAGTCCTTCACCGTATCCACCAGCTTTTTCCATACCTCGCCTTCGTAGATTGTCCCCTCCTTAATAGCTTGGTTTACCCGCTTCGCCCCCTGGGCGTACACCCGTCCGCAGCCGATGGCATTGTGCCCTACCTCGCTGTTTCCCATGTCTCCGTCATCGGGCAAACCGACGGCAACTCCATGGGCCTTAAGCTGGGTGGTAGGCCAATGTGCCCGGAGCTCATCGAGGGTTTCCGTGCGGGCTTCGGCAAAACCGTCCCCCTCTTTATATTTTCCAATACCGACACCGTCCATAATCGCCAGGACTACCGGCCCTCGGCGCGGTGTAAATGATTCTTTCTTTTTCAATGGATCTACCATAGTAACTCCTCTCCTCAAAATATTTACTTGTGCTATTGCTCGGCTTTCCCGCTCTCTTCTCCACTGCTTTCTAAGCTGTTTTCTCCGCTGTTTTCTCCGCTGTTTTTCTGAAGACTTTTTTGGGAAAGACCGTATCTCTCACGCTGTTCCTTGTTTCCTACAGGCTCAACGTGTATGTGCACATCATACACATTTTCTACTTTAGAATGAATGCTTTTTTGTACTTCCATAGCAATTCGGTGCCCCTCATTTACGCTGAGGCGCCCGTCGACTTCTATATCCATATCTATTACATAGCGGGTGTTCAACTGACGTATCCGCATCTTATGGGGATTATCGACCCCTTCAACATCTAATGCTGCCCGGCACACCTGCAGGTATAAGCTGTGGTCTTCCAATCCGTCCATCAGCTCGACGTTGGTCTCCATAAAGATTCCGTAGGCTACCCACATGATCCAAACACCGACCGCCAAACCTAAAAGGGTATCAACAATGGGCATATGAAGCCGAATGGTAAAAAATATTCCAATAAGAGCGCCGCCGGAGATCAACACGTCCATTTTCATGTTCTTTGCGTCGGCCGTCAGCATAGAGCTCCGTGCTTTTTTCCCGGCCCGCCCCTTTACAAGGGCCAGTACAATTTTACCAAGTATCGCAACTAATGCCACCACCATGGTAAGGGGAGAGGGGACCCCTCGCTCCACCCCGGAAAAAAGCTGTTCAACCGTGGAGAACACAAGCTGCGCCCCCGCAAAAAAAATGATAAATGAAAGCAGTTTGGTGGCAATCGTTTCGGCCCGGCCGTGCCCATAGGGGTGGTCTTTGTCCGGGGGGCGGTCTATGATTCTTCCGGTTAATAGCGTCACCAAGGAGGTAACCACATCGGATACAGTATCTATGCCGGCCCCGATCAGCACCAGGGAATTACCCCACAGTCCCACACCAATTTTCAAGACGGCCAATGTTCCATTGCCGAATATTCCAATCCAGGAGGCCCGGGCAATAATTTTTGAGCGTGAGACTTCTTTTTCCATTACTCTAAATGTAATCATTACAGGAGGCTTTGAAAACTGTACTAGTATGTTAACTCATCTCTTTTTTAAGTTTTTCAAGGGGGACCGGGCGGCTAAAATGAAACCCCTGCAGGGTTGAGCAGTGCACATTCTTAAAGTAATCCCACTGCTGTTTGGTTTCGATACCCTCAACAACTACATCCAGGTCGAGGCTTTCCGCCAGATTCACCATTGTTCCTACTATTTTCTGGTTATGTATTTCATTAATTTTCGCCACAAAGGAGATATCGACCTTCAAACTGTCCGCCGGAAGTTTAGAAAGATAGCTTAAGGAAGAATAACCGGTACCGAAATCGTCAATTACAATACTCAGGCCGGGACGCAACTCCTTGAGTTTTAACAGCTTTTCAATTGTTTCGTCGGGGTTGCGCATCAAGCTGAACTCCGTAATTTCCAACTTTACCAGATGGGGGGATATTCCCGTCCGATCGATAATTTTTACAACGGTGGAGACAAATTTTTTCTCTTTTAGCTGAATGGGTGAAACATTAATCGACACATACAGGCCCTTACCTCGGTCTCTCTCCAGCTTTGCCATATCATGACAGGCCCGTTCAAGGACCCAATTGCCCAAGGGTACAATTAGGCCCTTTTCTTCGGCGATCGGAATGAAACTGGAGGGAGAAATATCCCCAAGTTCTTCATCATGCCACCGTAAAAGCGCCTCCACCCCCTTTACTTCACCCCTCAAATCAACCAGCGGCTGATAGTGCAGCTGAAAAATGTTGTCATGCAGGGCGTTCTTCAAGCCCTGCTCAATTTTCAACTGCATAGTTGCCTTTGAAACCATCGATTCATGATACAGGGTATAACAGTTCTTACCCAAACTCTTAGATTCATACATTGCAAGGTCGGCATTTTGAATAAGCGTTTCAATAGTATTCCCGTGGGAGGGGAACATGGCGATTCCAATACTCACGCCGATGGTCACCATGGAGGTTTCCTTTTTTGTCTCCTCCGTATGAAGGTAGTAGGGGCTGCGAATAGCCGAAAGAATTTTTTGCGCCACTACCTCTGCATCCTTCTGCGCTTCAACCTGGGGCAGCATAATTACAAACTCGTCTCCGCCGAAGCGATAGATGGAATCACTTTCGCGTAAACACTCCCGCAGTCGCCCTCCGGTTTCAATCAATAACTCATCCCCTACCTTATGTCCCAGGGTATCGTTTATCTGCTTGAAGCCGTCGAGGTCAAGAAACATAAGCGCTCCCCGAAGCATCGGAAACTTTTCCAACTGGGCGAGGACTTCCTTCATGTCGTTGTTAAACAGATCGCGGTTACCCAAGTTAGTCAGTCTGTCGTGGTATGCCAATTTTCGCAGCTTCCGCTCTATATTTTTACGCTGGGTTATATCACGGATAATGCAAGTGAGGGTGCGGCCCTGAAAATCCGAGGAATTCCCAAAGGACATTTCCATCGGCGAAACACCCCGGCTTTTATGCTTCCCTAACACCTCTAAACTCCCCTTTAGGCCTAGGGTCTTTCGGTGTTCCTCATCAACAATAAAATACTTTTTAAAGTCATCTTCATGTCTTTTGTAAATTTCGGGGGGAAAGAGCATACTGAAATCCTCCCCCATGAGCTCTTCCTTCGTATATCCGAAGGTCCCCTTCACCGCGGTATTGGCAAATACAATGTTGAAGTTCTCATCAATTCGGATGATAGCCTCATTCACCGTTTCAGTAAGTACATTGTAGTGCTTTTCCAGCCGGCTCAAGCGTTCAACTACCTCCTGATGATAGGTAATATCCCGCATTAAACAGATCAGCGATACCAGCCCGTCACACCAGTACGCATGAAAAGAACATTCATAAGAATTCAGGCCTCCAAAGCCGTTTCTGCAGCGCATTACAAAGGGGGTAGATTGAGTTCTTAATGCCCCTAGGGCAAGGCCGTGAACGCCATCTTCTATTTTTTTCTGGGCAATTTCATGATATTCAGGTAACACAATGGAAAGAAAATTGCTTTTTTCCACCTCCTGCAGGGCAAATCCGAATTGATCTTCCCACGCAGTATTTATCCATTGAAAATCACCCTTAGAATCAAATAGAGCAACAGCCTCGTCGGATTCATCCAGGAATGAGAAAAACTCCTGATATTCCTCCGAATCCCCAATAAATATGTAGCCGAACTCTTTGAAGATATTTGAAATTTTTACCGCCGTTTTTACCCCCTCAGGGATATCTTCCCTGCGGTCTGGTTCCATACCATTGCCGGTAATAAGCCAACTCTCCCCATTTCGAATCGACATCAATCGACGGGTATCAAAATTTACGGAACTAAGTTCTAAGGTTTCTTTTTTGTGTTTCATCTTAAAATCGAAATTATAACATAACAAATCTCTTTATTATAGTAATTTTCTACTTGATTAATGCTAGATTAATGCTTGATTAATGCGGTTTCCTCCTCCAGCCAACGACGTTCCTCCGGTTTTAAGTAGGGGGAGAGGCTGCTATAGACCCTCTGGTGATACTCATTCACCCACCGCAGCTGTTCCGAATTGAGCAGCGACGGATCAATCAGCGCAGGCTCCAGCGGACATAATGTGATGGTCTCAAACCCGTAAAACCGACCGAAGGGGGTTTCGAACTCTTCTTTTGTAAGAATTAGGTTTTCTATACGGATGCCGTAGGCCCCCTCTCGATACAGCCCGGGTTCGTTGGAATTGACCATGGCCGGTTCAATTTCCGCATCGACCAATCGTCTGCTGATACTCTGGGGCCCTTCGTGGACATTTAAGAAACACCCGACCCCATGGCCGGTGCCGTGGGTATAGGAAAGGCCGCGGGCCCACATTGGGCGTTTGGCAATACTATCCAGCTGTATACCCCGGGTCCCCCGGGGAAACCGGGCCTGGGCCAAACTGATGTGGCTTTTTAGTACATTTGTGTAGTCCTCCCGCTGTTGAGGGCTTACTTCCCCGAGGGCAACTGTGCGGGTGATATCCGTAGTACCGTCGAGATAATGGGCCCCCGAGTCTACCAACAGCACGCCGTCTCCATCCAGCTTATAGGCGGAACTTTCGGTTGCACTGTAGTGAATAACCGCCCCATGATCACGAAAACCCACTATTGGGCTAAAACTTTCCCCCATAAAGCCGGCTTGCCGGCTGCGAAACTGGGGTAACGCCGCCCCCACTGAATATTCATTCAGATTTCCCCGTTCCCAGGTATTTTTGAGCCAGTACAGAAACTGCACCATCGCCACGCCGTCTTTCACCAGGGCGTTACGTATGCCCTCTATTTCGGTTGAATTTTTTACCGCCTTTGCCCGTCGGGTTACATCGGCCGTGTGGACCCCTCGAGCGTGGGATCCTAGAATTTCGGCCAGGGCATAATTTACGGAGGCGGGATCATATAACACCCGGTCGTCGGAGCGTACTTGCTTTTCTATAAGATCCCCTATGCTCTGGTAAGGGACAATCTTTATTCCATCTTCCTCAAGAAGGGAGGTTAACTCCTCGGAAAGTTTCTGCCGGTCGACACAGAGGTGTACCTCCTCCTTCCCAATAAAGGCATAGCTGAGGAAAAGGGGGTTATATGAAATATCGTTGCCCCGGAGGTTAAACAGCCAGGCAATATCGGAGAGGGAAGCCAAAAGCTGATAGTCCGCCCTCATGCTCCACAGATTCTTCTGAAGATGCTCAATTTTCTCCTGCCGCGACAGGCCGGCATAACGAACATCATGCTGGTACACATCCTCCTCCGGCAGCCCCGGCCGGTCTTCCCAAATGTTTTCCAGCAGGTCCGCCGAAGCATGGAGTTTCACGCCATATACGGCCAGCTTCCGGCGCACATCCTCAAACATATCCTCCGAAATTGTCCACCCATACACTCCGACCACCGAACCCTTCGGCAGCTCCCGTCCAAGCCACTCACACATATCCGGCACATCCGACTCCTCCTGTCGAAAAAGCCTTATAGTACTGCCCTTTAGCTGTTGGGCCCCCTGCACATAGTAGCGAGAGTCGGTCCACAGGCCGACTTTCTCTCCGGTACATACCACAGTACCGGCGGAACCGGTAAAACCGGATATCCAGGCCCTGTCGCGCCACCGCTGGGCCACATATTCGCTCATATGCGGATCGGTACCGAAAATCAGGTATCCGTCAATCCGTGCTGCTTTCATCTCCTCCCGCAGGGCATCAATTCTTTCCTGTATCGCCTGTGTCGAACTCATACATTTCCTCCATAGTGTTTTTCTACCAGTTGCAGCACCCGTGCCGCAATTGGGCAAATAGCAGCATTTTTCAGGGTCTTCGGAAAAAGCTGGTGTATATTTTTCCTGTCGGTGTGGGGGTATTCCCGGCATGCCTTGGGCCGATCGACATATACGGCACAGTAGTTATCAGCACCAAGAAAAGGACAGGGCATCTTCTTAAATATCCAGTCGTTTTCCTCATCCCTTCGCAGGTATCGCCGGGTAAACTCTACAGGCCTCATCCGCAAAGCCCCCGCAATTCTTTCAATGTCCCTCTCCAGTAATCCGGGCCCCGTGGTCACACAACAATTCGCGCAGTGAAGACAATCAATTTCTTCGAAGGCCTGTTCGTGGGCCGATTGAAAAACCCCGTCCAAATCCCGGGGGGCCCGCTTTTTCAACCTGGCCAGCAACTTTTTATACCTCTTTAAATTCCCCGTAACCGCGGCGATCAATTCACGGTACCCCGGGTCCATCCGACCTCCGTCACGCATAGTACTACTATATCCCATTCAGCACATCAAAAAAAGATATTTCCCCAGGGACCCCAAGCCCCAGGGGCCAGGCCCCCAGAGGCCCCTGGGGCCAAAAATAAAACCGCCCCCCCCTTATAATCGATGCCGCTCCATCCAGTGTACCGCAAAATCTACACAGAGGCGCTGACGAAAAAGTGCGGCGGCAGCCAATCCCACCTTTCCGAGGGTAATTTCATCGGAGTGTTTCTTTTCAAAATCATGTCCGATTTGCCCAAAATCTTCCGAATCGATATCAATGTCCTTAAACCATTTCCAGCGGCGGTGTCCATCAACCATGACTGGAGCCCCTGCATCCACTTTCCTCTTTTTTGGAAAGTCGGCCCGGTACTCCGCCAGGTGAAAGGAGGTATTACTTTCGTATCCGGCCCCCAGTAACAGGACATACCCGTCCCTTTCGTACAATTTTGCCAGAGGGGATTTTTCTCCCAGGGAATACTCAAGGGAGTGTTCCCCCACAATATCCAAGGCACCTTCACCCCAGGCGGAAAATGAAAGCTGTGGATGGGCGCTTCTTACTACTTCGGGGAAGGTCCTGAATAACTCAGCCACCACACCGATACCGCGGGTCTGTGTGGTCTCAGGATTATACGCCGGCATTGATGCTCGAATTGTCTCCCACCACTCCCTCGGTACCGGAGGGTGCTGCCAGCCCGCCGGGTCGGACAAATCCCCGGAATGGGCCGGCATAAGGAGGGTCCCCCATGGACGGACCACCTCCTGCAGGGCCTGAATAAGAGTCCCTGCCCCTCCACACACCCAACCGAGGGAAGACAGCGAGGAGTGCACCAGCAGTGAGCATCCGGGCTCTATGGGCAGTTTCATTAAGTCGGACTGAAGCCTCTCCCGGGTAATCGGTCTATCACCGGTACGGTCTATCAACTCTTTTTCATTCATGTGTATAAGATAGCACACTTTTTACCGCTTGCCTAAAGTTACTGCCCGAGGTACTTGTGATGCGTGCGGCGCTTGCCTAAAGGGAAAAAGATTACTAATTTAATAATATGTTAAGAAGAGTATTGTCACAGATTATCGGTGAAGGGGCTATAAAATACAGTGAGATATCCAAGTCCCTAGATATCCCCGAGGGCATGGTCCATCAGATGGTGTGGGAGCTGCAGCGTTTAGGGTATTTGCAGAAAACTATGAACGGCTGCGGTGAAACAAAATGTTCCGGCTGCCCGATGGCATGCGGAGAAAAGACACCGATTCAGCATGCACTTACCCTCACCGAAAAGGGGCGGCGTTTTTTACAATAACTACTGGTACAAAACCCGAAAGGTTCGTACCACTACTTTTTTTATCCTTACACTGGGGCAACCCGGACCTTGCCCGCCAGCCCGGTACCCACCACAACCTTAGAGCCGTGGTGCTCAACCAAAAGGGGCCCGTTTCCGTCATTCTTCACGATAGAGAGGCGTTCTCCGGGAATGATCCCAAGATCCATAAGTTTAGTACGGGCCATACGGCCGCCGCTGATTGCAACTACGTGAACCACAGCTCCACGGCGCATTTCATTCAGGTTGTAGGTATCCATCTATTGCTCCAATAGTGGCAGTAATACGCATTTTATGTCAATAAGATACTCATATTGCTTCTTATTGACAAATTAGTCCAGTCTATTTAAATTATAGACAGCTACCAAAAAGGAGTAGCGAGGAGTATCTATGCTACACTTAACAAGTCCTCAAGATTCCAACTTGTCTTTCTCCCAGGGCTATGATACGTTTCATAGCAAGGACAACAACACTATGAGCACTCCCTTAAGTCTTTGCCGAGAAGGCGATCAGGTTATAATAAAAAAGCTAACTGGACACGGTGGTTTTAAAAAGCGATTGCTCGACATGGGGTTCCGCAAGGGTAAAGAGCTCACTGTGGTCCGCTATGCCCCCCTCCGGGACCCAATGGAGGTCGAGCTCTCCGGCAATCACATATCCCTCCGAGTTGAAGAGGCGGAACATATAGAAGTCTCTGATCAGAAAACACATCATGGCGAATAATTCGAACCCCACGGACTCATATACCTTTGCCCTCACCGGTAATCCAAATTGCGGAAAAACATCCATCTTTAATGAGATTACCGGGGCCAACCAGAAGGTGGGTAACTGGGGCGGGGTTACGGTTGATGTAAAAACCGGTAGTGTTCGCAGGACAGATTCCAAACTCTATTTTACCGATATACCAGGTACTTATTCTCTTAGCGCATATACGATGGAAGAAATAGTCGCCCGGGATTATATCATCAACGGCAATACCGACGTAATAATCGATGTGGTTGATTCAACTAATCTTGAGCGGAACCTCTATTTGGCGGTACAACTGATTGAATTGGGGAAACCCCTGGTGCTGGCCTTTAATATGTACGACGAACTTGCCCGCTCAGGCACCCAAATCGATACCGACCAGCTCAGTCACCTTCTTGGAGCTCCCATTTGCTACACCGTCGGTCGTACCGGCAAGGGAATAGAGGAACTACTCGACACCTCCGTTACAATTGCCCGGGAAAAGTATTCGAGGCAACACCCTGTGAACGTTCAATACGGTCACGATCTGGAGACAGCTATAGCAAAACTGAGTTCCCTCCTTGAAGAAATTGATTTTCAACAGCGGGGAATTCATATGCGCTGGTATGCACTCAAACTTCTGGAGGACGACGACCTCATCACCCAGCAAGTAAAGGATACCACCGGCGGTGAGAAAGTACTGGAAGAACAGCAACAACAACTTGAGCGGATCGAGGCCCTCTACCACGAGGATGCAGCCACCCTCATTAGTGAAAAGCGTTACGGTTTTATTCTAGGTGCGATGGGAGAGACGGTCAAACGGACCCCGGTCGACCGAATTAACCTGTCGGAGAAGATCGACGGAATAATGACCAACCGCTTTCTTGCCTACCCTATATTCGCCGCTTTTATGTGGCTGCTGTTTCAGGCTACCTTCAGCCTCGGCGCCTATCCAATGGAATGGATCGAGACCGGAGTCGGATGGCTCGGGGCACTGGTGCAGGGGTCGCTGGGTCCCTCCATGTTCCGGAGTTTGCTGGTAGACGGTATAATAGGCGGGGTCGGCGGGGTTGTGGTTTTTCTGCCGAATATTCTGATACTCTTTTTTGGAATTTCTATCCTTGAAGATACGGGCTATATGGCAAGGATCGCCTTCATCATGGATAAGCTGATGCATCGTATCGGGCTGCATGGAAAAAGCTTTATTCCACTAATAATGGGTATCGGGTGTAATGTACCGGCCATTATGGCCGCACGCACCTTAGAATCAAACCGCGACCGCATTTTAACTATTCTCATAGCGCCGCTTATTACCTGTAGTGCCCGATTACCCGTGTATATCCTTTTTGCGGGGACCTTCTTCCCCAACAATGCGGGTAATATCATCTTTATGCTCTACTTTTTCAGCTTTTTCTTTGCATTTTTTATGGGTCTTCTGTTTAAAAAAACTCTCTTCCGAGGTGAAGAATACCCCTTTGTAATGGAATTGCCCCCCTATAGAATCCCTACCTTCAAAAGTTCGCTCATTCACATGTGGGAGAAGGCTAAACACTACCTGCAAAAAATGGGAGGGGTTGTATTAATATTTTCAATTGTGATTTGGTTTTTAAGCAATTTTCCCCTGCAAACTGAAACAATGAGTGAATATGATCAGGAAATACAACAACTGCAGTCAAGAATCGAACTCACCGATGATCCGACAACTCAAAACAGATTAAGCGATGAGATAGAAGAACTCCGTTTTGAAAAACACCGTGTAACAATAAAAAACACCTACATCGGCCGGGCAGGGCAGCTCATTACTCCGGTTATGGACCCCCTGGGATTTGATTGGCGAATGAATGTCAGCCTTATCACAGGATTTGTGGCAAAGGAGGTAGTAGTAAGCACCCTTGGCGTGCTCTTCACAGTCGGTGGTGAAGACGATGAAGAATCGGAGGCCCTACAATCGGCACTCCGCCGTACTTATACTCCCCTTACCGCCATGGCTTTTCTCTTCTTCGTCATGCTGTACACTCCCTGTATTGTTGCTCTGGTTACCCTTATTCGGGAAATACAATCATGGAAGTGGTCCCTCTTCTCTCTGGGCTACCAGATAGCTTTAGCCTGGATAATCGCCTTCTTTGTACGCTGGGGGGGATTGCTGCTGGGGATTGTATAGGAAGAAGAATAAGGAAAAGAATGGGGACAGTTGCGAAAAAATCAGACTTTTCAGGCCCTTCTGGAGGAAGTGAAGGGTTAAAGGGAGCACATACGCTCTTCAAATATGTGCTCTCCGTCTTGGCGGCACTTCATACTTCACTTATGCTTTGGCTGCTAAAGCACCGCTACACTGTCGCCCATCTGCACTAAACCCGGCCCCATTCTTTCCTTATATAACAGATTCCAGTTCACGGATCATAGCAATGTCCCGCATCCTGGTGATAGCCTTGTTTTGTATTTGTCGCACCCTTTCTCGGGTAATACCTAGTATTTTTCCAATTTCCTCAAGTGTAAGGGGACTAAACCCGGACAAGCCGAAACGGAGAGTAATGATTTTTCGTTCCCTTTCGCTTAGTTCATCCATAGAACGGTCCAAGATGTCCTGCAGGTTTACATAAAACATACTGTCAAAGGGTTCTTCATATTCATCACTAAAAATTAAATCAGACAGGGTAGTGACGTTCTCATCGTCCACCGTTACATCCAGAGAAGCTGTTTCACCGGAATATTTCATAATATTTTCGACATGTTCGGAAGTAGTATCCATGTATTCCGCAATTTCTTCGTAGTTCGGCTCGCGTCCAAACTCCTGGGTAAGGTGTTTTGCCACAGAAAAAGTTTTACGGATAATGTTCAACACATGAATGGGAATTCTGATAGTCCTTCCCTTATCAGCAATAGATTTTATTACCGCCTGTTGTATCCACCAGGTACCATAGGTAGAAAACTTGCATTTACGGGTGTAATCAAAGCGCTCTACCGCTTCAATTAGTCCTATGTTTCCCTCGTCTATGAGATCAAGGAGGCTCAAACCACGGTGCTGGTACTTCTTTGCTATCGATACCACCAAGCGTAGATTAGAAGTAATCATCCGATTTCGATAGTGTTCAAGCATTCCCTCAAGCTCTTTCTTCGTCTTAAGGTACTCCTGCCGATTCAGCTGTTCCGCTTGGAATTCTTCGTCCAGTTCCCTGAGACTGCGCTTGTAGGTCTGAATGTACTCACCAATTTCAAGCTCTTGCTCCTTTGAAAGGAGCGGATAGGATGAAATTTGTTTTAGATACAGAGACAGCGGATCCATCTCGTGTCCCCCGTCGGAGGCTGAATACAAATCAACTTCTACTGGATTTTCTGAGTAGACTTCTTCTTCCATAATTAACCCCTTACCAATCATGAATGCATGATCACTATGCAACGGGATAATTAATCTCACAATAAGGATGTTTTGAGACATGATATAGGGGAATCCCTTATAGCCGTTCGATAACCAACAAGTTCATATCTACCTTTTCTTCCGCCTCAACCGGCACACCGTTTACCCTGCATGTAGAAATATGGGAAGGAACTTTTACATATATAACGCCCCGGTTTCTCGTATCAGGATGGACTGAATACTCAATTCCCTCCTTAGTAACCCGAAAGCCGACGATTTCCGATCCCGGCAGCAGCTGTCCGGTTGAACCGGCAACTTCATAGGCATCATCCCCCACTTTCAGAAAACAGCGGGAGCCATGGGGAGGTACTGCAATCGTACCTCCGGTAGTGAAACCCTGCAAGGGTGAATAATACAGGCCGGGCTCCATAAAATATTCTGCCCCTTGTCCATTCAGATTATGAAAAAGAAGATATTCCCTCTCTTCTATGCAAAAACGCGTCTTCTCCTGATTTGAACTTACCAGCATAAGCTCTCGTAGGGGAAACTGCGAAAGATAAAGCTCCATCTGCCTCCGGCTGTATTCGCCGGGATTATCGCTTGTAAACAGCAGCCCCCCATATACGCGGTTTACCAGGAGAAGAGTATACTTCTCCTCCCAGCTTAATCTTTGGGCATCCGATCTCAGGATATACACGTCAGGATCGTTTACAAAGGCACGGCCGTTCAACTGCCTGCGGCCGATAGTGCTTCTGAGAGAATTGACCGTGGAGATCCGCTCCCGATACCCCGCCGCCTTTAGACGGCGGTCCTCCCACATTGGAGCGACGTCCGCACCGATCCTGCAGTAATCTACCCGGCCCGCCGCCGCAGCTAAGGGGACCCCGCATCCAAGGGTACCTGCGCCGTCGCTTAAAGAGTGCAAAAACTCCATCCCCTCATCCATAATCATTCCGCGGCTTCGCCCTGAATGGGGCACTCTAGCCGCTCCGTACAGAAAGTCAAGCTTAAGAAAGCGGAAGCCCCATACATCCTTTATCCGATAAAAGACCTCCCGCAGGTACTCACGAACATCTGAATGGTAGATATCTAGAGCATAAAAAAGACCTTTCCATTGAAAGGGGTTGTAGCCAAGGACCAGGGGACGCCCTCCCTCGTCCTTTACACACCACTCAGGGTGTTTTTGAAAAATATGGGAGGCCCCTTCAACTATAAAAGGTGCCAGCCACAGACCCGGGGTGTATCCGGCGGAGGATATTTCCTCCGCCAAAGCCTGCATCTGCCCTTCAAAGCTCTCATCGGGCTCCAGCCAGTCTCCAATTGCCCGCTCCCATCCATCATCAATCTGAAAAACCTGAATAGGGATCTTTAATCTCTGGAATTCATGAAGATTTTTACGGACGATATCCGCGGTAACCCCGGTATAATGGGAATACCAACTGGTCCACCCGCTTATAAAGGGTGCCGTACTGTGAAGGTTCATTGCACTACAGTAGGTAGCAAATACCCCGGCTTCATCCCCGCGGGTAATTAAAATCTGCAGCAGCGGTACAGTTTCCTGTACGTCCAAGCCCTCACACTCCCGCTCTATCCGAAGCACAGACTTCTTTCTGTACCAATAAAACCGTGTATATCCGTACTTTTCCGAAAGACTGCCAAAGAAAATACACTCTTCGCTAGTCCGTAGATACGTCCATGAATACCCGTGAATCCGATCGGGCTGGTAGTGGGTAAAACTGTAATCACCGTATTTATCAAGATGATATTTATTGATCCAGGGAAAGAACAGCCTCCGCAATCCCTTCATCGGTTCCGTTGATTTCCATTCCCTGCTTTCCGTCCAGGATTGAAAGCCGTTCATATGAAGAGACTCTACCTGCTCCTCTGAAAATCTGCGCTCAATATATAGATTTTTTAGTTTGATTTTTTGCCGTGGCCCCAGTTTCAGTCGTAACAGGGAGAACCCTTCACCCTCCGTCCACTCCTTTCTTATACTAAGATCAGAGTTCTCAGCTACTCCATTATCATGGATCAAAAGCTCTTGTTCGGCACCACTTTCATCGAACTGATAGACGAGCCTACCCTTCCACCCGTTGCACATATAACCCCCGCATCAGCTTTAAGATAAACTGCTTACCTTAAACAAAAATTTTCACATTGCGAATTACTGCACCTTTGAACTTATATTTGATTCACTAAATCCACAATCACAGAAAACCGCTGTTCTATTAATTCTAATTGATCTTCGCATTTATTCGCCTGTTTCTCCTTTGCGGCGCTCTCCAACACAAGGGCCGGCTCGGCGATACCGGACACACGAAGGTTGCCCGCCGCCCCCTTCAATCGATGGGCGTAGGCACTCAGATTGTTCCAATCTCTTTGGGATAGAGAAGTTTTCAGGGGCTCGACATAGTGGGCCCTATCCTGTAAAAACTGGCGCACCAGCTCCAGAATTGTGTGTTTATCGATGAGAAGGGCTTCCTCAGCCTCTTTAAGATGGAATAAATCACTTTCCAGCATACTATCCTCTAAACTGGGACCACATACAGTAGAATCATACTTTTTTTCTTTCATTTTTTCACCTTTTGTCATTAACGGTTAATCGTATATTCATATACTTATACTTAAATAGTAGTAAACGGCGGAAATAACTGTCAAGTCTATAAAATTCATTTTAGTTTGTACGAATTATTTGCCCCCGCACTCTCACTCTATTATACTAATGTGTGTATATGGAGACTGTCGTATGATGAGACAACTGAAAGCATTGTCGATTGATGATGAATATCTGAATCTTGTGTTGATTGAAGAAATGGGTCGTAAACTGGATTTAGAAATTTACAGTTTTACCGACCCCAATGAGGCCCTTGAACACCTCACACACAATTCAGTAGATATGATTTTTGTAGACTACATGATGCCGGAAAAAGACGGGATCACCCTTATACAGGAAGCAAGACGCTACTACTCGGATATTCCAATTGTAATGATTACGGCGGTCACTTCAGACAACAATTTGAAGTTGAGGGCCCTTGAGAGCGGAGCAACCGATTTTCTTTCAAAACCCCTGAACCTGCCGGAATTCTCTGCACGGGTGAATAATCTGAAAACATTAAGGGAAAGCCAGCTCCTCTATAAGAACTGGGCGGATGTGCTGAGAACCGAAGTAGATAAAGCGACCAACGATATCTCCTCGCGGGAGGATGAGACCCTAAGGGTACTCGGCAGCGCTGCTGAGTATAAGGACCCGGAAACGGGTGAACATATCTTAAGGGTTGCCCATTATTCCCGTATTATTGCCGAGGAGCTTACTGAGGATGAGGACTTACGTCAGCGAATTTTCAGGGCGGCCCCGCTGCATGACATCGGCAAGATAGGAGTGCCCGACACAATCCTTCTAAAACCGGCGAAACTCACCGCCGCTGAGTATGATGAAATAAAAAAGCATTCCCTCATGGGATATGAAATAATGAAAGGTGCTGAGAGCCCCTACCTTAAAACAGGGGCGCAAATTGCTTTAACCCATCATGAAAAGTGGAACGGGAAAGGATACCCCAAAGGCCTTTCTAAAAAAGAAACACCTCTCAGTGGTCGAATTGTAGCAATTACCGATGTGTTTGACGCCCTTACCTCGCTGCGCCCCTACAAAAAGCCGTGGAACTTTTCGGACGCTGTAGAACTACTTAAATCGGAGCGGGAAGAACACTTTGACCCAGAGGTGGTGGACGCCTTTCTTGCCCACATCGATGAAATCAGAGAAATCCATAACACCTACTCCGAAGAGCCCACCGTCGACACTACACAGGCCTAATCGCCTCCTTAGTAAAGTCGCTTTGGTCAAGTCCTGGAGCTGCGGCGTTTTTGTACCCAGAGTAAGAGCGCACCGCCTACAATCATTATAAAACAGAGGATCTGTCCTGTGGTGAAGTTTAAAGGAGAAACAAAGAGTGCCTGAGGATAGGATTCGGCGGCAAGCTGAATTGGATAGCCGATACCTATATCCGGCTCTCTGAAGTACTCAATAATAAAGCGCACCAAGCCGTAGCCGATAAGATAGGTGCCCAGGATCCACCCGTTATACTTTTTCCGCGGCCGGAACACACACCAGAGAACCAGCCAGAGTACTATCCCCTCGAAAAACGCCTCGTACAACTGGGAGGGATGGCGGGGCAGCTGAATCAACTCCCCGGATTCATAGGATATCCCTACTTGATCGGCAACCCTCTGCACCCATTCATGTCGAGTGGAATAGGCTGGAGCATTGGGAAAGATCATCCCGATCGGGCTTGTGGTAACTCTGCCCCACAGCTCTCCGTTGATGAAGTTTCCAAGCCGGCCAAAGGTATACCCCAGGGGTATGCCCGCTACCACCAGGTCGGTAATCCGCAAAAAGTTAAACTTCTTTATCCGGCAGTACGTAAAGCCCCCGATAACCGCTCCAATCAGACCACCGTGATAGCTCATTCCCTGCAAGCCCACCAGATTCATCTGCTCATCAAAGGGCCAGAAAATCTTCCATGGTTTTTGCAGGTAATACCCCGTAGGATCATACACCAGCGCTGCAAACAGGCGGGCCCCGAGCAGCAAGCCGAGGATCGTCCAGAAAAAGATATTTACAATATCATCATCACTTATCTCAAGGCTTTCCCGTTTCACTTGAAATCGGAACAATACATAGGTAATACCGAACGCTACCAAATACATCACGCCGTACCAATGAAAGGGCAGTCCTGGTATAATTACAGGACTTATCCACTCCGGGTATTGAAGATATGCCGGCATTCTTTACTCCTTCGCTTGATTTTTATCAGATTCTATCTTTTCAACCTCAATACGACCGTTCTCCAGGTTAAACTTAAGTATGATACTTTTTTCGGGTTTGGAAGCTTCGTAAAAGCGGCCGTGGCTTTCAATAACCACCCCCGGATACAAAGTCCCCCGTACTACAATTTGTGATTTGAAATGCTCCTCGTACCGTTCCCGCAGGGTAAAAAGACGCATGCTGCGTTTTTCTATTATCTTCAGATTTTTCAGTTTCTCTCGGCGCACCTTTTCCAGCTTATTCTTCAAGCCCTGTTCTTCAAACCGCTTCATCTCCATATCCAGGGAAGTAATCTGCTCTTTTAGCCGGTCTATCTCTTTTTCATGCTGCTCTATCTGATCGGCAACTAAATAATCCTGTCCGAAGGAAATAACCGTATGAGTTCCCTTTTCATTCCCCAGATTCTGAGCCTCTAGACCGTGTTTTGAAAACACCTTACCGCCGATAAGGCTTCCCTTATCCGCGGTAATATACAGTACGCCGTTACACTTTACCTGGCAGCGCAGGCAGTTATTTTTGAGTTTAATATCGCCAACCGAGAGCATAGTGCCCTCTTCCACAAACATCGCCTCTATATCCCGCTTGGCCCTGATGACCGCCTTATTACCCCCTACCACGCCCTGGGCAATTTTTATCGAGTTTCCCGCTGAAATGAGGGCCCCCTCTACGGTGCCGTTGATCAACACATCACCCCCGGCCATTACGTAAAACCCGCGCTGAACATTACCGCTTATCTCTACCGTACCGGGAAATTTGATATTACCGGTATGCATGTCCACATCTCCCTTTACACGATGGTGCACATGAACGCCGATACTCTTACCGTCGTATTCCAATTCTCCACTTTTTTCGGAATACAACAGGACTGTCCCGTCCTCTTTTTCTTCCCGGCGGATATTATCTCCTACTTGAAGCTCTACATCCTCTTTCTTTTTTCCCTCTACCGTCTCTCCGCTTATGTTCCACCCGGCCTTACTAGCGGCACCCGCTGCGGGAATTTCGGCAATTAGCTGGTTTTCCTCTACCGCCGTAATATCATCGTGGGTCCGAAAATCAGCCTGTCCGCTTTTATCAATTTTCACCTTGTCGCCGCTGGCAAGCTGTACATGGAATTTAATTTTTCCGGAATCAGAGCTTTCTACGGGAGGGTTTCCGGCTGCAATTTCAACCTTTTCTACCGCCTCTCCCTCTTTCGCCTGCAGAAGCGCGTCACTGAGGGCGGAGCTGTCGATACCCTTTATCACCTTTTTTTCTTCCAGCACCCGGCTCACCTTATCCATGGTAAGTGGAGGGGCAAAACCGGAAGCCTCTTTCAAAGTGATATAGGCCGCCATTTTATCAGGAGCAACTTCTACCTCAATTTTTGCCTCGCGATAGGGACGGACCCGCAGCAGCGTGCTCTCATCACCGTCAATCACATCCAGAATACCCGTTTCCTGGGCTACCAGCTGGTCTTCTTTTAGTAATATATTTTCCTGAAGGGACATCGGCGGATCATTTCCCGGCAAACCGGGCAGTACTTTTCCATAAATATCCACCCCCTCTTCGCCGGCATCGGTAGAAGTGATGTCTGCGACAATATTACCGGCCTTCACATAGGACATTCGGTTTACCACCTGCAGGGGATAGTCCGTTATACTTGGAACACGCTGCTCCCCCTCTTCGGAAACTTCGGTGTCCTGCTGGCGGGCCTCAAGTTCCTCTTCCTTCATAAAGGAACAGCTAAACTCCAGGGTGCGTTCGGAACCCCGGGTCGGCGCTTTGCCTTCGGCTAATACATAGTCTTTGAGTTCCAGCCGGCGGCTGCGGTAGAATTCAAGAAGGTCCCCTTTGATTTTATCAAAGTCCAGCTCTTTAAAGCCGCTCTTCTTTATCGCCGCTCCTACTTCTTTCAGCACCAGCGGCTTACCGCGCCCGCTCCCTTTCACCGCCGATAAAGTACCCTTAAGATGATCGGAACTTGCCTCAACCTTAAACCAGCCGTCCCGGTCTTCGGTGATAGGAACATCTTTCAGCGGCTTTTGACGCTGGATTGAAAGAGAAACAGCCTGGGTGATTTTCTGGGCCGGAGCCAGCTCTTCATCGGTAAACCCCTTCTCCTTTGCGGCGGCAATTATGTTTTCAGCTTTCGGAGGCCGTGCGTCTTTCTTGCCGGGAGAAAACTGCAGCAGGCAGGTTGCCTTGTCCTTGGAAACCGTAAGCTCCCACTTGTGATGCTGAAAGGGAATTACTTCTACCCAATTCTCACCCCGTCGAACTAAGCCCGAGTGCTCAGCAATCAAAGCCTCCGCAGTTGCTTTAATCCCTTTCCCCGGATATACCCCAATATGGGTCTTCTCTTTCGCGGCAATAGGCTTGCCGTATACCGAGCGACCCATTTTGCCCTCACCTTTGCCCTCACC
>CAZDFY010000010.1:36643-59106 GCA_964504785.1 uncultured Sediminispirochaeta sp.
TTTGCCCTCACCTTTGCCCTCACCGCCGGTGCTTATCTCTGCGACAACATCCTGTGCTTCGGCCCATCCGGATTCTACCACCCCAGGATCCACCTTTACCGGTTCTTCCTTTTCGCGGGTTTCCCATTTTTTTACGGTTTCCACCTTAGATTTGCCGAAGGGGAGTTTATTTTTCTTCTTTACTTCTTTTTCTACCTGAACCCGCTCTTGTTTCTTTACGGTGATTCGGGGCTCGGGTGCTTTTTTTAAAATCCAGTCGGCATCCTGCTTTAGTTCCTCCGGTACAGGCTTCAGTTTCCATGAATAGGAGGGCGGTTCGGGAGGGGCTGGAGGAATTCCCTCGGCAACAACCTCTTCTACCGGCTCCTCACCGGCCTGATGGAACTTTTCCACCACCGACTCCAGAACTTCCTCCTGTACCCCTTCTACAATCCCCTTCTCTTCAAGCAGGTTTTTTATTTTCGGTACGGACCACACCTTACCATGGGGATCCGCCGTAAAAACAAGAGTGGCTTTTAGATGGTTTTTATCAACTTCAATTTTGAGTCTGCCCTTCGTTTGCATGACATCTACACTTTATATCCCTGTTCCATCGCCTTCAGCAGTTTGCTTTTAAGGAGTTGATTCTCTTTTTTCAAGGCTCCAATGTCATACTGTTGCGCGCGAATCGTATCGATAAGGTCCCCTCGGGTGAGCGCACCGCTGTGCAACAGATTCTCAAGGTCCTGGACTTTCGAATCAAAGTCTACCTCCGCTTCCATTTCCGCAGTTTCATAGGTCTGTTCAATGTTATCAAAATCCAGCAAACCGGCTTGATCTTCTTCCTGATGCTGGATAATTTTGTCGGCAACTCTAAAGATTCCCTGGCTCAAAACTGAATTGGGTTTATATGCAACCAGGGGAATTCGCGAACCCAGGGCAACTTCCTGGAGATGATCGAAATACACCACCCCCATATGCTCCATATCGATGCCAAGATATTCCCTGCAGGAACGGCGTAACTTTTCCGCCTTTTTTGCATCCTTGGGGTCTTCCAGCATATTCATTACCATCATTGGGCGAAAGACACCCATGGTTTCATGAAAACGCTCGTAACTCTCGGGATCTTCCCGGGAGATTCTCTCCAACAGGCGTGGAATGTACACCCGCTGCAGATGCCCCCCCTCTTTTTTAAGGCTGTTCAGGTATTCGGCAGCTGCTGAGCCCTTTTTAAAGGAGTTTCCCATAACTCGAAACACCGTGTTTTTTAGAAAAAGGTACGCATTAAGCGTTGCCGTAAGGGTGGGAGTAGTTACCACCATTCCGCGGGAGGAGGTGAGAAAAAAATCCAACGTATTGAAGTTTGTGCCCGCCCCTAAATCGGCTACCAGATAATCCGCATCTACCCCGTAGAGTCGCCGTATCAGCTTGGATTTTTGTCCGCCTTTGAGGTTCGCCATCCCGGGAATTTCGGCATCCCCCGGAATAAAGCGCAGGTTCTCGTAATCGGTGGGAAGAATGATATCATCGAATTTAACAGAAGAGTCCAGGAGAAATGTCCCGATTCCGGTACGAACCCCGCTCTGCCCAAGGGTAAGATGCAAGTTACTGCCCCCCAGGTCGAGATCGACCAATACAACCCGTTTCCCGTAACGCGCCAATGCAACCGCCAGATTCGTAGCCACCAGGGTCTTGCCGACCCCGCCCTTACCGCTGGCGATTGGGATTATTTGCATCTACTTCTCCTCGTCACTGATATCGACCGTATCAACATCAGTAATATCGACCTCTACCTGTTCCGGTTGAGGGGCACCTTTGTGGTGTTTGGCAGTCTGCTCCTGCTGCGGCACCTGCCGTTCCGGTGTTGCGGCCTGCCGTTCCTTCCTTGAAACCTGCCGTTCCGGTGTAAATTTTATCAAAAAAACAGCTGCAATCAAATCAATACCGGTAATCAACAGCAATAACGGCATTATTCCCCCAAAAATAGTAGCCGGAATGACCATATGTGCCGAGGAATTCAAATAGGACAGCAGTACCGGAATGACACCCAGCTCATACAACAAAAACAGAAGGCCCGCAAGTCCTTGAAGAATTTTTGTCGCACCGACCAGCCGGGCAACACCGGCAAACCTGACCGGTCGAACCGCCGGAAGCGCCGTACCAAGCAGTGTCGCAGATGCATATGAGAGCAGCCAAAAGAAGAAAAACTGATATTCCTGGGACTGCAATGGATTTAAATACGTATGCAGAATGTTCACCAGCAGAATATATCGGCCGATTTCCCACACACAGGCTATACAGGGAACAATACGTTGTCTCATCTACAGCAAAGTGTACGCACAGTATAGGGCGAGGTCAATAGTAATAGGGTAACTGATAGGATAAGATATTATCTTGACAAACGAGTGGAAACCTAGAGAATGAAGATATAGAGAGGTTTACATGAAAAACGGCGACAAACTCACCTGGATCGGAGCAGCATGTGCGGCATTTATTTTCACGATGGTGGTTACCTTTACCCCGCGTGTTGAAGCCGAACAGTCCGCCCAGGCGACACAACAGTATATTGACCGCATTCAATACGCTTTCAATTTTATAATGCAAAACTATGTTGAAGAGATACCACCGGAACAGCTATACGAGGGGGCGATGCAGGGGCTCTTTGAAAGTCTTGACGACCCCTACTCATATTACCTGACGGCAAGTGATATGGAAGACTTAACAGATACAACCACCGGAAAGTTCGGTGGAGTCGGTCTTTACATCAGCAAACCCGCTGAATCTGAAGGGGATTCTCAAGGGAATAACGGTAGGGACGCCTACATCAAGGTGGTAGCACCCATCGAAGACACCCCCGCCTATCGTGCGGGAATTCATGCGGGGGACTACATTACAAAAATTGAGGATGAATCTACCAAGAAACTTACGGTCGACGATGTAGTGGACCGCCTGAGGGGAGAACCCGGAAGCACGGTCACAGTAACCATCCTTCGGGGAAAAGACATCACCTTCGACGTAGATATTACCCGAGCAATCATCGAGATACCGACAGTGAAACACGATATGATTAACGGAGATATCGGGTATATCCGAATTATTCAGTTTACCCCTTATACCGACGACAGAGTAAGAGAAGCACTAGATGAGTTTAAGCAAAAAAATTACTCTAAGCTGATAATTGATGTCCGTCAGAATCCGGGCGGCCTTTTAACTTCCGTCACCGACACGGTCGATCTAATTCAGGCGGAAGGAACAATCGTAAGCACCCGGTCCCGAATAGCCCAGGAAAACGAGGTATTTACCGCCGATCCTGCCCGGGAAGTATCCGGCGACATTCCAATAGTAGTACTGATAGATAAGGGATCAGCCTCCGCATCGGAAATATTGGCGGGAGCATTGAAAGACACCGGTCGGGGTATACTAATCGGTGAAACCAGCTTTGGGAAAGGATCCGTGCAAAAAATCATTCCCTTTGGCAACAGCGGGTTTAAGCTAACTATTTCCCGGTATTACACCCCCAGTGGTGTGAACATCGATAAAGTAGGTATCGACCCGGATGTAGAGGTAAAGGAACCCGAGCTTTCGGAAAAAGACAACGAGGACCTCAAGGCGATTTTCGAACAACGGCTCATTTCAAATTTTGTAGATAAAAATCCCGAGGCCTCGGAAGAACGAAGAAACGAGTTTGTTGAACAGCTGCAGAGAGAGTATGATATCAATTTGGAGGACAGGGTCCTTCAAAAACTGATTCGCAATGAGTACCAACGCCGTATGGATTTTCCACCGGTATACGACCTCAAATACGATCAACCCCTGCAAAAGGCCGTAGATATGTTGAAGAACGGCACTATCTCAGAGATGATAGAAGATTCACAAAAAAACGCACCGGCACGCAAAGCCGCTGAAAACGGCGCGATAAACTTCGATCTTTTTGATTTCCCTTCTAGCGGGTCGAGCTCCAGGCCGGGCTCCGGATCGGAACCCAAGGAGAAGGCAAAACCATGAAACACTCCACATTGCAAGTGCGAACGGGGGCACATACCGAGCTCAATGATATTACCTCCCAGGTAGCTAAAGTGGTACATGAAAGCGGTGTCCAGGAAGGCTGCTGTACTGTGTATATCCCCCATACTACCTGCGGGGTCACTATCAACGAAAACGCCGACCCCTCGGTAAAGAAAGATATTCTCAAAGAACTGAACAAAGTAATTCCCCTGAACGATGGATATGCTCATATGGAGGGAAATTCAGCAGCCCATATTAAGTCCTCACTGATGGGATTTAGCGTGACTATTCCGGTCAGCGGGGGCCGTATGATGCTGGGGACCTGGCAGGGGATATATCTCTGCGAATTCGACGGTCCCCGCAGCCGAAAAACGGTTGTTTCCGTGGGAGAGTAGTCCCCCGTGCGCCGCTATCTACTGCCCGATGAGGTAAATACAACCGGCTTCACCGGGGTCCCCGGCCCCTCCGAGGAGTCCGGTCCAGGCCCTTCCGGCCATTCTGGTTATTTTGACCCTTCCGGCCCAGGATCCTTTTCAGAAGTGAAGGTGAGGGGGGAGGAATTTCATTACCTTATTCATGTATTACGTTACGAAAAGGGCTCCCGCTTTGAGGGGATAGACCGGCGGGGGTTTTTGTATAACCTGGAAATCACCGAAGTTACCCCTAACTCTCTGACATTGCATCTGCAGCCGAAAAGCCCCGATGACGGTACTTCGGGGGACGACGGAAATCGCCCCACCTTTTATCTTTACCAGGCCCTGCTGAAGGGTAAAAAGATGGACAGCGTTATTCGTCAGGCTGCGGCAACCGGCATTCACCACATAATCCCCCTAGTCACCGAGCACACGGTAGCTAAAATTGAAACCACCCAGCGGGAAGAAAAAAAACTGGCCCGTTGGAACTCTGTTATAAAAGAGGCCCTCCAGCAAAGCGGCAGTACCGTTATCACCCAATTGCATTCGACGGAACAGCTTCAGAATTTAAAAAAAAGCCGATTTAGTTCAACTTTAGGGCTCTTTTTCCATGAGAAACCCCTTGAAAATGGCTCGCTTCACAGGTATCTTTCCAGTTGCCCTCAAAGGATAGCACTTTTCATTGGTCCGGAGGGGGGATTATCCGCAGCTGAAGTTGAACTACTTCACGGCATCGGGTGCCGGCCGGTGCAACTGCAGACTAATATTTTAAGGTCTGAAACTGCCGCCGTATACGCAATCGGGGCCGTACAATCAATTGCAGGGGAGATAAATCAGTGGAAACACGTACCCCAATTTCAGGAAGCGACGGACACAGCAGAGTATCAATAATCGGTGTACCCATCGATGTGCTTCCGGAAAAAGACATTGAGGAAACAATCGGAAACTATCTCGATGATCAAGGTAAACATCAGATAGTATTCCTCACTCTGTGGGACTTGCTTCGTTCCCGCGGAAACAGCGATTTTGCCCGCACCGTGCGCGAGGCGGGTCTTGTAATCCCCACCTCAAAGAGTATCAAAAAAGCAGCCCGGTTTTTGGGACTCCGGGAGCCGGTCAGATATATGCCCTTCGCCTTCGTAATACGACTCTTAGGAGTACTTGAAAAACACGGGAAGAGCGTGTATTTAGTGGGGCTCCATCCGGAGGCGCTGCATATTGCATCGGCAAACCTGCGGGACAGCTTCCCCGGGCTTCAAATTGTAGGCAGATACGCCGGCTTCTTCTCAAATGAACGCGAAAAGGATGTGGTAACCGCCATTAAAAAGGCCGGCCCTTCCTTAGTTTTAGCCGGTCCCGGTGTAAAAAAGGGCAGGCTCTGGTTTCGCAAGCACCGTAAAGAGCTGCCCCCCGGTTTAGCCCTCTGGTGCGGCGAATGTTTTGAAATTTTCAGTGGGAAACGGAGTAAGCCGGCAGAAAAAAGCTGGAACCGGGGAACCTACTGGCTGAGAGATATAATTCGCCGCCCCTGGACAATCCTGCGTGTGTTCTACTACAGCTATTTCCTGCTGCTCCTATTGATATACCGGATCAAAGATTCCTGAAATACAATGGATGGGGCAAGGCCGGCGGTATAGGCGGGATGGTATTTTCTGCACTCCGCCGGCGAACTTTGCTGGGTTTGTTTCTGGTATTATTTCTGGGATTGACTTTTTCGTGTCTATACTTTGGGGCTTTAAAAGATTGGGTTGATCGGGCTTAAGTGCTTTGCGGGCTTGGACTACACTTTGGCTTAAAGTTCGTAAAGTTTTAAGTACTCGTACAGTTCCTTGAACCGTTCCTCCATAGAGCCGGCCACAAGCCGTCCTATCGCCCGTCGAAGAGCAGGCAGCAGCAGTAAAAGCCCCACTACATCCCCGACAAAGCCGGGGGTAATAAGCAACACCCCTGCTATCAGCAAACCGGCCAGTTCAAAAAACTCGACCCCCGGATAATACCCGTCTTTTATTCGACCATGCATGGTTTCCAACACGCTGCGTATGACCAGAAAAACCAAAAAAAGCCCAAACACCCCCGTTGCAGTTACAACGGCCATAAGAATATGCTTCGGAACAAGCTCTACCAGCTGAAGCAGTACGTACATGTCCGCGATAGGTACAAGGGAGAAGAGAAGTATTAAATAGAGTATCCTGAGGATAAACCCACTGTCTAAAAACCGCATCAACGAACGAATTTCCAACATAGTAGCAAGAGATTACCACAGGCACAATCCATTCACAAGGGGCTTGTAGCGAGTTTATTTTATATAAACTCTCCAATTGTATGTTCCCAGAGAAAGAAGAAACCCGTACTATAAGATCGCAAAAAGTTCCTGTGCTACAATTAAAAAAAAGAGGATTCCCCGGTGACTTCAATTCTTTATATCGACACCCACGGGCCGAGTCACGAACTGTTGCGTACCACCCTCCCCAGCTTTTCAATCAGTTCTGCCTATTCCACTGCTGAAGGATTTTTAAAAATAAAAAATCTCGCTCCGGACATCATCATTACAGAAATTGAATTTCCCGACCTCTGCGGGTTTACATTTTTGGAACAACTAGTCCACCACGCCGCCCATCCACCGGTAATTGTAATCAGCGCCCAAAGTTCTTCCTACAATATCGTACGGGCTTTAAGAATTGGAGCTGAATACTTTTTTCCAAAGCCCTTCAACCCCGAACAGCTCCGGGAAAACATTCATGAACTAGTAACCCTTCTATACGCACTGCAGGAGAAAGCACTCCTTTCGGCGGAGGAAGATCTTCTCGAACAGTTTGCAGGAAAATCAAAAGTCCTCGGTAGTTTAAAGTATTCCATACGCCTTTTCGCGGAAGCCGAAGCCCCAGTACTTATCACCGGAGAAAGCGGCAGCGGGAAAGAGCTGACCGCCCATACCCTTCATAAGCTCTCATCCCGAAAAAACGGACCCTTTAAAACAGTTCATTGCGGTGCCATTCCCATGAGTCTGCTTGAGGCGGAACTGTACGGCAGCGAACCGGGAGCTTTTACCGGGGCCGTACGACGGCCGGGCCATTTTGAACAGGCCCACGGGGGTACTCTTTTTCTTGATGAAATAGGAGAGATGTCCCAAGAGGGACAGATGAAGCTTCTGAGGATCATAGAGGCCCAGCATATTACCAGAATCGGCGGCAGACGGCTTATCCCTATCGATGTAAGAATCATTTGTGCAACTAACAGGGACATCAATGAACTTGTCTCACAAGGAAGGTTTCGGGCTGACCTTTACTTCAGGATCCACACACTTCCTATTACTCTGCCTCCGCTCAGAGAGAGAAAAGAGGACATTCCCGCCCTGGCTCTTCAGTTTCTACAGCAATTTTTGCAGGGGCCGGAAATGCCGGACCCGCCAATTACTTACTCAGCCTTGATAAAACTTTCCCAGTATGAATGGCCGGGAAACGTGCGGGAACTGCGCAATACCCTTGAACTGGCACAGGTACTCTCCCGGGGAAACACTATAAAAGCGGAACATATCCGAGTTTCATATGTAAACAAGGCACATTCAATAAACGACAGCGTGGAGGTGTGATGAAAGAACGGGGATGAAGTAGATGATTTACTTTATTTACCGAGCACTCTAAAATCTACCGCCTGAAGAACCGGGAACCGGTTTCCCTCCTGGTCCTGCCCATACCCTAAATACCGACCTACTATAAGTACATGAGCGTGCAGGGGGATTTCATTTTCAGACTTCTCCCGACTGCGGGGTTTGGGGACCGTCCCGAAAAAATCGGGACCCCTCAGTTGAACATAACAGCGATACACTTCCAGGTCTTCTCCGTCGATCCAATTTCCAGAAGAAAGCTCCAGAATACCCAGATATTCATTCTCGGCTTCACTTACCAACTGGCGGGAAGAAACCATACCGTTGATTGTGAGGTAGCGGTCCTTGGGAATACCCATCACATCACCGGCCTCTACCTGGGCTGCAAGCCGTTCAAGTGTAAGATCAAAGGCAACTACATCCTTAAATTCGGGAAGCACCCTTGTCGTTTGATTGCGTTGCTCTTGTGCAGGTAAAAATGATAGAAAAGAAATCATCATTATACCTATAAAACTGTAAAAATACTTCATTCTACCTTGATTGTATGGCGTAATCTTTGAGTGGTCAAGTTTAGTATAAAAATATCAGCACTTGCATGGTGAAAAATTTCAAAAATTTTTCACCATGCGAATGCTCACATTTTGTTTAAGCTAGGAAGTTTATCTTAAAGATGGTGTGGGTATTCTGATTTTGCTAGTCATAAGACTTCCAAAATCAGAATACCTGTAAATATATTTGATTTTTTAAGTATTATTGTCGATAAAAATAAGAGAAATACTATACAAATTTTATGGTAATTGAGTTATATTGTCCTAATAAAGCACATATGAAAAGGGTCTTTTTAAGGATAAAGGTTTGACAAAGATTGATTACCTGAATAAGATTGTAGTGACCGTGAGAAAGTATCGTAAGATTGAGAGGTTCCATGAATAACAACGATATTGTACAAGGCTTTGACGATGAGAAAGATGATAGTCTAAAAATTCGTCTTGAAAAAATCGATAAAGTTGAAGGCTGCCTCGTATTGTATCTGACAGGGTACATCGATACGTATAACTCAAATTTCTTTCAGAAGAGAGTTAGCAAAGCCGTTGAGAATGGCTTTTCCCGTCTTATCTTTAACTGTGCCGGGCTAAACTACGTGTCCAGTACGGGTATAGGTTCATTTACCGCCTTCTTAAAAGCGGTAAAACCACGGGGGGGCGACATCGTTCTGCTGGATATTCAGCCGAAGGTGTATGAAGTATTCCAGCTGCTTGGGTTCTCTCAATTTTTTAACATAAAAGATAACCTGCAAGAAGCGATCGAGTTCTTCAACTCCGCCGGAAAAACCGGCTCTACCGATGTCTTTCCAAAAATATTTAAATGCCCAATCTGCTCAAAAAAACTAAAGGCTACCAAACCTGGACGTTTTCGATGCAGCGAATGTAAAACCATTTTAGCAATCGACAATTCAGGACAGGTTTTTCTAGGTTAGCATTCACGCCCATCTATAAAAGGGGAGAGTGCATTTATGAACAAAATTGAAAGCTATCTCATCAATCTTGGTTTAACCTATGAGGAAATAGGAGAGAATACGTGGATACTCAACGACCCTGAAAATGGTCTGGAACAGGTGGCGGTGGCGGTAAACGAACCTTTGGTAGTAGTCCGGGTCAAGGTCATGGGCGTGCCGGAACACAAGCGGGAGGAGTTCTTCCTCAAACTGCTGCAGATCAACGGGTCCGACCTTATTCACGGGGCATACGCGGTGGTAGAAAATGACGTTATTCTCATCGATACATTAAATTACGAAACAATGGATTTGGAAGACTTCCAGGCTACTATCGACGCTATTAGTCTGGCCCTTACCGAGCACTACTCGCTGCTCTCCAGCTTCCGAAACCCCTAGTACACAGAGGAACACACATGGGATTTTTAGAAAGATTTAAGCGGATGATAAAAAGCAATCTCAACCAGATGATCAGCCGGGCCGAAAATCCCGAAAAAATGCTGAATCAGTTGATTACCGATATGAACCAGCAGCTGGTAGAGTCGAAAAAGAGCGTTGCCTCGGCAATCGCCGATGAAAAAAAGCTTGAGCGGCTGATGAACAATGCCCTCGCCCAGTCCCGTGAATGGGACGAAAAAGCCCGTACCGCCGTAAAGGCCGGCAAGGACGATCTGGCCAAGCAGGCGCTGGTACGCAAACAGGAATTCGACTCCCAGGCCCAGCAGTACCGCGAACAGTGGGAATCTCAGCACGAGTCGGTGGAAAAACTCAAACAGGCCCTGCGGCAGCTACAACAAAAGATAGAAGAGGCCCAGAGAAAGAAAAACCTGCTGATCGCCCGCTCTAAACGGGCCGACGCCCAGCGGCAAATTCAGGAAACAATTGGAAACCTCGACAACAATTCCGCCTTTGAAGCCTTTGACCGCATGACCCGGGACATTGAAGACAAAGAGGCAAGAAACGAAGCCTTAGAGGAGATGGAATCCACCGGGGCCACCGATGAACTTGAAGAGGAGTTTGCCAAGCTGGAAAACTCAAATTCATCGGCCGACCTTATGCTGGAAGACCTTAAACAGCGAATGAAGGATGAAAACGGTTCAAAAAGTAACGGGTAGTGAGGTGAGTCTTCAAGACACCGCCGCCAAAAATCTCATTAATTATGTATACAAAAAGAATGCAAACGAAGCCCCCGGGGATACCTGTGAACACCGGGGGCCTCCAAAGTTACCCAACAGTATTCATTCCGCAATAGAGATATGCCTCTCCACAGAGCCGCTACCCGCCGATCGGACAGATCTTTACATCCTTCCTGTAAGAGGCGCCACGCGGCAATGGGAACATATTGTAACCGGCGCACATCCCGTTATAGCCTACGGGCCGCCGTGTCTTCTGCCCCTGGCCTTTGACTGCGGCTGCTGCGACTATCTTCGCGAACCCTGGGATATATTCGAATTGAAGGCCCGGAGCCTTCGCCTGCTTCCGGCGAAGCGCATTGTCCTAGAGTGGGGTACCATCACCTTTCAAAAAGAACGCCTGCAGGTCCAAAAGCCCCAGCCGAAAACACTCCTCCTCAATCCCCCTGAAGCAGCTATTCTCAGGATGCTCCTTTTGCGGAGGGGCACACCGGTTTCACGGAAATGTCTTCAATGCGCCTTGTGGGATAATCCACAAGCTGCAAGCCGTGCTGTGGATGTACATATCTCTGCTTTAAGGAAAAAATTAAATCAACTGGCGGGTTATTCACTTACCCCGCATCCAATTAGGAGCGTATACGGGTATGGATATACATTTATCCACAAGTAACACACAAATTATTCAAATTGTGGATAACTTGTGAGAGAATTTTGGATAAGTACCCTGTTTTCCGGTTTACTTCACTGTGAGAGTATCACTGTTTCATAGTACACTATTGTCAGAAAAAGGAGTGGTTGTGTTAAAACATTCTATCTATATACATTACAACACATTATGTACAATATTATCTAGTTGTGAGAGTAAATTATGACACAGTTGGGTCTATTATTTGCTCATAAGACTCAAAAAGCTCCAGTGGATAAAATTCCACATCTTGTGGACAAGTTGTGCAGTACTTATAGCACAGAGGATAAACTCTGTTACTGTTTACAGTTGCGAGGCACTTAGCTTCATGCTACTATATGGCACAGACAAAGGATTGGGCCTGTGAAAAAAGCTGTAGTGATTTCTGCGGCATATGTAGGATTTTTTCTTATTAGCCTCACTCTCCTCGGTGCTTTAGTGCTTATTTATACCTGGATAAGCAATTACTCACCCGAATACCAATCTCAGTCTTTTTTTCAACCGTTGATAAAAACACTCTTGTATTCTCTCCCGGCTGCAACAGCCTTATCCCTCATGTCCGTGCTTCTGTTCAGGACTCGCACTCGGGAAAGAGCCCCTCTTCAGAGTATTGCAATAAGTATTCTGGCTATTGCCCTTTACGCCGGTGGAGGGATGTTTCTGCTGCATATGTCAAAAACCACAGCATCCACCGATTCTCATGCCCTGCCGTTTTATCAGCAGCGCCTTGCTCAAATTGGGAGAACTATTTTATATACCGGGCAGATCAATGTGTCCCCCCAAGCCCAGGCAGCACACTCGGGGGAACAAGATTCAGCGTTGATAACCCCCTTGCTGACGGTGGACATGAACACACAACAACCGCCGCGGTTTTCCTTTTATCCGGAGGGCTGGGCTTTTCCGGAACAGCAGGTCATAAGGGATGATCAGGAAAATCGCATTTTTGAATACACCTCCTCTACCAGCCCCTTTTACGCCTTTGCAGAGCCCCCGGAGTTTATTCGTACCCTGGTCCAGGAAGTGGGGGGAATCGTCGAATCTCTGCGTCAGAGTATAGACAAGGGATGGATATACCTACTAATTACAAGCGCCGCTCATGTACTTTTTTTAACAGCCAGCTGGTCTCTCATCCGCAGCAGCCGCTGGCCTTTGCTGAACGCCCTTCTGGCGCTTCTTTTTCTAAGGGGGTTTTTCTTCCTCAATGCAGCCTTTCACAGCGGCATCTTTGCAGAACTACTCCAGGTGCTTTCCCTTGAAAGTTATGTGTTCCTCGCACCCTCTATCGCCTTTATAGTGATGGCCTTGCTATTTGCCCTGTGGGGCTTAGTGCACAATCCGGCCCCGAAGGGAGCAAAGAATGAATAAGTGGGCTCTCCGCAGTGTACTATTTTTAGCAGGGGTATATGTACTGGCCTACCTTTTTTTCTTTGTACTCCAGCTGCTTCAGTACCCCGAGGAAACCCTGTTGTACTTTTACAAAGTACCCTGGATATTTGAAGAAGCCCTACGCTTGTTCATTACTCATTTTCCGGTACTCACGACAAGCGGAGTTTTATTAGCATTCTCAACATATCCGGCGGAGCAGACGGAACTTTTTGAAGGAACGGGAGTAATTTCCGGTTCTACCAGCCGGACAATAATTTTATTCTTAATTTTAACACTTATCTATTCAGTTCTCAGCATCGGTCTCCTTCCCTCGCTTTATGAACATCGTCATAACCGTATTTATGAAAGCAACCTGGCCCAAAGCTACCTCCAACAAGCTGAAACTGCCGAAGCGGAGGGCAATGTGAATGAAGCATATACCCTCTATAAAGACTATTTGAGTATTGATACTAAGAACCGGGAAATAAAAGACAAGGTGAATTACCTGGAAGGACAGGTCACCCTTCAGGAAGCGCAAAAAAAGAAAAAAAGTACCGAAGGAGAACCGCAGGATCCCCTTCTGCATGACAAATACCGTAATATGAGCGCCGCCCAGCTTGTCGAAGCGGCGGAAAAAGCCTTACACCAGGAAGACCCCTTCACCGCCCACTATATGGCCCTTCTTGCTCAGAGGGTCGCACAGCAGGAGAATGAAAGCCGGGAAGATGCAAAAAGACTTGCCGCCAAGGCGTGGGAGGAAATTGGCTCTTTAGAACCGAATAGGGAAGAACAACGGGCATATCAATTCTATAATAAAAAAGTGAGTGGATATCAGGCCCTTACCCGCCGACAACCCGTGAAAGCGTACTACATTTTTAAAGAACTTCTTGAGGAAAAGCCTGGAGACAGGGATGTAAAGAAATACTATAAAGAAAGTGTAGAACAAGCCCGGAGGGTATCTTATTTTATCGATGAGGCAAAGCGATTCAGGTCAAATCCTGGTACCCGTAAAATTGTGTATACGGATGAAAATAATAACCTCGTTTTTATCGAGAAATTGATCATTGAAAACGGGGAAAGCTGGGTGTACGGAATTGAGATTTTTAATTACAAGGATTCAGACAAGGGCTCCGAGAAAAGCTCCGACAAGGACCTTGAAAAACCTGTACCCACCCATATAAGCGCCCCCTACGGAAAAATTGCCGGAAAAAGCCTGATTATGAGAGGTATTGACCGAAATCTAGAAGGACACAGTATCGAACCGGTGGTCTATAATGGGCATGAAGATGTTTCACTGCCGACTGTTTTTACCATTACCCCTTCATTACCCCAACTTATGCGTCTCAGCCGTGAGCAGGAGTTCCTCAACCGTTTGAACCTTCCGGACCTCTTGTCGCTGCAGCCGGTCATTACCCAGTACGGCTATCCCTCCTACCAGTTTGAAGTACTGACATTGATGCGGATACTCGAGCCTTTCCTGTTTCTTATTTTCTCTGTGTGTGCACTTGCCTTCGGATGGCACACAAGGGTGCATAAATCCGGCTTTCCCTGGTTAGTGGTGTTCCTGGCGCCGCTTCTTCCCTTTATACTGGATAAGCTCATTATACTCTACGAATACCTCCATCAGCTTCTGTTTACCGCTGTGGTACTGCAGTACGGGTTTATTACAGGAGCGGTCGGACTGCTGGTCTTAGAGGGAATACTGTTGTTTCTGGCTATCTTCTCTGTGGCTATGCAAAAAGAACTATGAGTTTCAGCTTATCTCTATTTCGCCCCCATCTAGGAAAAATAGTCGGCGCCGTGGTCGGTATTGCACTAGGCCTCAAACTATTCGGCCTCATATTCGGCATATTGCTCGGGGCCCTGGCAGATATACTACTCCAGGAACTTCGTCTGCGGCGTACTCTGCAGCGAAATTCGACTGATTGGGCAACAGAAGGGAACGTTCCACCGGAACTCGAGTTCATTATAAGTCTTTCAAAAAAGGTCCTGTGCGCGGCCTCTCTGGATGAACCACCTTCTCCAACGGATATTAACTACCTGGAAGAACAAGTTTTACATAATTTTCACTTAACCCCCCGCGGGGAATCGGCGGTCCATCATTTTTTTCAATCAAATACCGAAGGGTGCAATGACTTTTATGAGGCCGAGCGGGGTTTAAGTAGACCGGTTGAACAGGCCCCGAAGGAACAACTGGCCGCCGCCCGCCTGCTGTGCGAAGCAGCGACCCTTTCAAGCCCGGAAAAACATCTACACCATAGGGGTAAACGGTTTATACAGAAAAGCTGTCGTTCCCTGGGCATACGCCCTGAATATATGAAAATTGCCGCCGGTATAGTGATACACCAGGATACCACCGATTATGAAGTCCTCGGCGTCCCGGCGGACACTCCCACCGATGAAATAAAACGGGTGTACCGTACCCTGGCGGGGCAGTTTCATCCGGACAGCCTTCACGGCCTTAATCCGGAACAGAAAAAAGCAGCAACAGAGGCGTTTATACGAATTAGGACCGCCTATGAAAATATTATAAAGGCCCAAATAGATACCGACTAATTGGGCCTCTGAGAAAAGTGGTTAAGGGGAATGGTATGGAGTTTTGTTAAGGGGGGGGGTAAGGGGCGTGAGTAAGGGGCAGCCGCTTACTCAGGTAAGGCCGGAAGAGGTGTCCACCAGCGAACCTGTAAATTGCGGACATCTCCCTTAGGTGAAGCAATCCACATTCGCTCCTCCCGCAAATATTCGGCAACCCAGCAATTATTTTCATTGTCGCACACCAGTACGGGAACTCCGTCCTCGGGCAGATTTTCTCTTGTGCTTAGCCAATTAGCTTCCATTTTCGGTTTCTCCTTCACAGGTATCTTTCGCGTACTCTATACGGGCCCCTAATGACTGCAGGCGCCCTATCAGATTTTCATACCCACGCTCTATCTGATACACATTTTGTATTACACTGCGACCTTCGGCGCACAGGGCTGCAATAACCATAGCCATACCGGCCCTTACATCGGGAGAAACCAGTTCGCCGCCACGCAGGCGCGACGGTCCGCTGACAACCGCCCGATGAGGATCGCACAATATAATACGGGCGCCCATGCCGATCAATTTGTCGACAAAGAACATCCGCGATTCAAACATTTTTTCGTGAACAAGCACGGTTCCTTCCACCTGGGTGGCCACCACCGTGGTAATACTTGTAAGGTCGGCGGGAAACCCGGGCCAGGGGGCATCATCAATTTTGGGAATCATACCGCCCATCTCGGGCACTACCCGCAAATCCTGGCCCGAAGGGACAAAAATGGTGGAACCGTCCCGCTCCCAGTGGATCCCCAATTTATTAAAGGCATTACGGGTAGCCCGCAGATGCTCGGGGCCCGCATCTTCAATTTCCAGCTCGCCGCGGGTCACCGCGGTTAAACCAATATAAGAGCCAACCTCCATAAAATCGGCTCCGATTGTAAACTCCGTACCCCCGAGTTTTTTGGCCCCTTCTATAGTCAAAATGTTGGAACCGATACCGGTGATCCCGGCCCCCATCGCGTTTAACATATGACACAGGTCCTGCACATGGGGTTCACTGGCGGCATTCCGAATAATGGTGGTGCCCGAGGCCATCGAAGCGGCCATAATAGCATTCTCGGTGGCGGTTACCGATGCTTCATCAAGAAAAATGTCCTCACCCACAAGCTTATTCGAAGTAAGCTTAAACATCCCGTCAACTTCAACCCTGGCACCCAGGGCGCTGAAGGCGAGAAAATGGGTATCCAGACGGCGGCGTCCGATGACATCACCCCCAGGAGGCGGCAACAGCACTTTACCAGTCCGGGCAAGTAAAGACCCGGCAAAGAGAATCGACGCACGAATATTTTTAGCGAGTCTGGAAGGAATCTCATGAGTAGTAATATCGGATACTTGGATTTTTATCTCATTCGGACCCAACCTTTCGATTGAAGCCCCAAGAGTGGTGAGAATATCCAGCATCACATGTACATCTTCTATATCCGGCAGCCGTCTCAGCACAACCGGTTCGTCAGTTAAAAGGGTGGCGGCAATACAGGGTAATGCCGAGTTTTTATTTCCGCCTGCCCTGATTTTACCTTTAATGGGGAAACTACCATCAACAACGTAGGCGCTCATACAGTCAATCTATCGTACAGATGAGCTCTTGGCAAGTGGGCATGAAGGATCTATCGTAGAGGCTGAAGGAAGTACTGCTGCGGGGCGAAGGGATTTTCATTCATTTTCACACTGCATTCACGTACGCTGCTGCGACCATCCCGTAAAATAAAACGGATTGAGAAACGGGTTTGATAATTCTGAGAAGAAGGTTTCCCCTTGCCGGAAAAGGGATTTTCCAGAACCCGAGGGACAATAACCGAATTAAAAACACGATCCCCGCTATCAATCAAATCCGCAAGCTGATCGTCCTCTATTTCCAGCTCATCATCCCTTCCCGGCTTGGCGGGAAACAATCGCAGAAAAAGTTTCCCCCTAGAAATTTCCTTTCGTTCCATCTCAAGAAACAAATCCTTCGCCATCATAAGTGAAAACCCCTGCTCCCACTTCCCCATGGACAAAAGTGAACTGGTTGAGTGAAGGAATTGATTGAGTTTACGAACAATATTGGTAGTATCGTGTTGGGCAAACTTTGACCCGTCCCATTTATACCAGGTAAGAAAGGTCTCATACCCGGTCCCCTCCTCAAACACTTTACGCCATTCAATTATATCGACAAAGTTATTGTCGTTGATGTCCCGGACCTCGGAGGAAACCGAAATACTATTTTTAAAAGAAAAGAAGGAAAACTCGTTATACTTTGAAAAACAGACCCACTGGCTCTCTTTCCCTTCGTGGGTTTGAAAGGAAATACTCACCGCATAGGGCATTTTCTCTTTTTCATTAAGTTGGAAGCCCTTGAACTCTTCAAAGACAAACCAGCTGCCGAGAGGGATCCGATACATCGAAACAAGCCCGCTTGGGCTCCTCAGAAAAAGTGCCACATAATATTTGCCCGGTCTGATTTCATCAGAGAAAAGTCTTGACATATTGGCCAGATCCGAGGCGGCTATTCTACGGTCCCTTATAAGAGGAAGAGAGCCCCCGGGTGAGGACGATTGATCTTCCTCCGAGAACGAAGGACCCTGCTCACGCCTCTGCTCCTCTGCGTGGGAGGAACCAGTGCCTTCGGATGGATCCAACTGTGCCTGGCCGTTAGTGTGGCCGTTAGTGTGTGTGTACCCAGTGCCCTGGCCTTGTGTTTGTGTTTGTGTTTGTGTTTGGGCCGAAGCTTGGGCATCAGGCTGGACCTGTGATTGAACCTGCGCTTGGGCATCAGAGTCTTCTTTCTGCCGCCCTTTTCCGGATTCTTCCAAAGACTCAACCAACAAGAAGAAAATATCCTCATAGCCGTTTTGGTCCAAATCGTGATAGATACGGAGGGGATCACCGGAATCATCACTTACAAAAATAAAGCGCTCAGGAACATTCGGCCCGACCAGTTCCATCAATTGCCTGACCGGAATCTTTTTACTGGGAGGCATTTCAATGCGCTGCTTCCCCCGGGAGCCGGTATTCTCTATAACTTCGCTTTCCGGTTCGGACTGATCAGCCCCGGCAGCGTCCCCATCAGCCTCCAGTTCTACATTTCCCTCAGCCCTTCTTTGGTCATCCTCCTCAGAAGCCTCTGCTTTTTTTGATTCCGCCCGGCCTCCCTCGGAAGTTCCAACCGGAGCGGCACATCCGACACTTAAAAGCAGCAGAAAAACACAAAACAAAATTAGAAGCGCATCGAAAAGAGAAAAAGCGGCCCCTCTCTCTAGGTGCCGGCCCAAGACTCTACCTAAGTATCTCCACAAGCGCCTACCTAAGTTTCTCGCCAAGCGGGTTTCAAAGAATTCAGGCCGGACACCAGCGCGAATAAAACTCACCCAACCCTCCTATTGTCACTATACTAACAGCAGAGGGTAAAATTATCCATTACTTTTCTATTCTACCAGCAGGCGTAATCGCTTTTTACCATCGGAAGTCCGAAAGGGATTGCGCCGGTTCTTCAAAAAGCTGCGATAGGTTTTACACGCCTGATAATAACCGTCGGGACCACGAAAAGTCGAAGATACATCACAACGATACAATTCGAGGAGTTCAGGAAAAAGAGGCGAAGCCATTACCTCTTCAGTGCGAAAAGTTGGAAGACTCTCCACCGCCGAAGGCATCATATGATGCCGCACTAAATACTCAACCGCTTCTATTACATCATGGGGAAACTGCATCTTATAGAGAAAATCCCCGGCCTTATGGGATCCAATCTGCGCATGCTGGTCAAAACGATTGCCCCCCTGGGGTTGAGCATAGGACTTTCCGCAGTCATGGAGCAGTAAGCCAAGTCCAAGGGCAAGCTCATACACCTTCCGATGGGAAAAAGTCTCGAGAGTATGCTTCCACACATTCCCCTCAGGGTGGAACTCCTTTGAATGGTGAACTGAGTCCATTTCCGCTAATAATGGCCAATGGGCAGCAATAAAGCCGCTGTCCATTAAAAACTGCAAAGCCGAAGCACTATGGGCTCCAGTAATAATCCCCGTAAGTAAAAAGCGCTGCTCCATCGCAGAAAGCCGACCTGCAGCCCCTTGCTTATCAAATGCTGTCCCCGCTGATGTTACGCCTGCAGAACCGACTGAATTTTTGCCTGCTGTTTCGGCTGCAGTTCCGGCTGCAGATCTACCTGCAGTTTCGGCTGCTGTTTCGGCACCCGGGAGTGTATACCCGAATCGGGCCATAAGGAGTGCCGCCTCCATAATGGAAAAAGCCGAAGCATACATATCGGCCCCCTCAGGGACCCTTAACTCCCGGCCCCGAAGATAGGGATAAGCCCCATAAGGATCCTGGAACACCCCCCTGCACAATTCAAAACGAAAAGCCCCCTGTAGAGTGCTCTGACGGGTGCCTTGTATAGAGTTTTGTGCGGTGGTACCAGCCTTACCCGCAGCCCCCAACTCACTCGCCTCGCCGGGTTGTCCAAGCTCTCCTGGCTCTATACAGTGGAACATAACCAGACAACCTTCTTCATCAAGCATCGCATCGAAGAACTCGGCCCCCGGAAAAGAAATACCATCAAAAAGCCTGCTCAAATCCACAAGGGAAGCTTCGGTCTCAACCCAGAGAATATGAACATCCCGGATTGAGATTCCCCCCGCAGTACCCTTTCTCCCTTTGCGCTGTCCAAAATAAATATCAAGGGCCGAAGGCCCTACAATATATGTAGTAAAACCGGCTTCCGCCAGCGGTTGCAACAAATCCATAGGTACAAGATACCTCTTTCAAGCTGCCGGGTTCAAGGGAAAAGTGTTACTCCCAGGACCGCCGGTTCACGCCCCACCATATAGCCATCGAGCTTGCCGGCAAAATTCGGCAGAATTTCCATACTCCCTCAAACCCCAATGCCTTTAAAGTATTCTCCCACCCCGTCCATTATATCGCTCTCTCTTTCCCATAAGTCCTTCCAGTACCAGCCTCACACCTTATCCCTCACACCTCATCAAAGCCGCGGAACAGAGCACATCTGAAAAGAATTTTAGCAAGCAAGCTTCCAGAGTGCTTTGGGCAAAACGTATAATAAAGCAGGAATAGAATCTCTTTTACTTTTACCCAGTTTCTATATACAATGAAGAGAGCATCATGAAAAGAAACTGTAAAAACCAGGGCATTCTTTTTTCACTAGGTATCGCGTGGCTCATCACAAGTGCGGTATTTCTGTACACCGGCTGCATAATGTCCGGCATAAGCATTGCCCGGGAACAAGGCCTATTGGAGGATGAGGAAGAAGATCAGGGAGAAACCCCACCCACCACAAATGGGGAAACCGGCGATTACAGCGCCGCCGACTATTTCAACACACCCCCCGGCTACGGAATACAGTACCATATCACCGATACCTACGATGATCTTGATGCAACCGTATGGGCGGTACACCAGAGCTTAGCCGATTCTCCCTCCGGAAGAAACTACGACTTCTTTACCACCCTCGTCGCCGACACAGAAAGCAGCGGCACCTTTGCAAGCTCCGCACTGGCCGGTTACAAAGAACATACAAGCTCGGAAGGCACATTTCATTGGTACAACAGCGGAATGCGGGTCCGCAACCAATCCAACTTTTTCAGGATGGCAATGCTTCCCACCAACTTTTCAATTCCCGAAAGCTGGAGCTACGACAGAGAAGAAGACGGACTCTTTTTATATTCTGTAAAGGAAGAGGGGGATTATGAAGTAGGGGGGACCCTCTACCCGGACTGTATTAAAATCGAAATCCAAAACGATACATCCGAAAACGAGTACCTGAAAGGGCGGGGGTATTACATCATCAGCCCCGGAGTAGGTATCGTAGAACTCCTTTTTAACCGTTCAGACTTCACTCGTGTGACCTTTCAAATTATCGACAGGCGCACCTTTTCTGAAGCATACACCGTAGATGGAACTGTAGAAGACAATGCCGGCACCCCGGTACAGGGCGTAAAAGTCCAGCTCGCCTGGCGGGATTTCGGACTGGGCTCTACCACCGGCAGCAGCGGCACATTCACCGCCAAGGCCTTCGGCCCCAACATGCAGCTCTATGTAGGATACGACAATAACGACGACTACGACCTTGACGACAATACGCCGGATGCAAATTATCCCTACGAGCCGGTGATCTCCAACCTCACCGGCAATCGCACCGGCGATGTCATTACCTTGCCGTAGTGCCGGCCCGCCGGGGAAGCTTTAACTTAACTCAATCAGTTCTACAGGTGCACCGTCCGATTCAATATACACAAACCTGATCCCGTCACCACTTTCATGGGGCCCGAAAATCACCCTGCGCCCCTGCACGGCCGCATCCAGGTCTTCCACCTTAAAAGCAACATGGGCCGTTGTCTGCACCAGCTCCGGCATCGGCGTCCCGGGCTCAAAGCGCAGCCATTCGATGCCAAACTCGTTGGCATCAAAACCGGTCACATGCACCTTCACGTCATCCATATATTTCTCACCCGGCTTGGGCTCTACGGTGGGAATCCCGACATGGTGAAAAGGATACTCATTTTTCGACATAACGACCTCCCGTATTCTCTTTTATCCTTACTCATTTTAGCATCCCCCATGTACTCCCACCATTGCCTTTGCACATAAATCTCATTACACTTTAATTAAGCCTATTCAAGCAGCCCCTTCGGGCAGCCAAAAATAGCGGGCAATGCCGAATAAAAGAACGTGTACTTCCGGGAGGTTGAAAATGATTCTATCGGGAAAGGAAATCGAGAAACGCCTCGGTAAGGACATTGTCATTGACCCCTTTACCAAGGACCAACTCAACCCAAACAGTTACAACCTGCGTCTGCACAACAAGCTGCTCTCCTACACCGGGGCCGAACTCGACATGAAGCTGAACAACCCTACCCGGGAAATCACCATCCCCGAAAAAGGACTCATGCTGTACCCCGGCAGGCTCTATCTCGGCCGCACCGTTGAATACACCGAAACCCACAACGCCGTGCCCATGCTTGAAGGACGCTCATCGGTGGGACGGCTTGGCCTGTTTATCCACGTCACCGCCGGATTCGGCGATGTAGGCTTCAAAGGCTACTGGACCTTGGAAATCTTCTGTGTACAGCCCATCGTAATCTACCCCGACGTTGAAATTTGCCAAGTCTACTACCACGAAATCTCCCCGGACCACCAAGAGTACACCGGCGGAAAGTACCAGGCCAACAAGGACATTCAGCCCAGCATGCTGTACAAGGATTTTACAAACTAAGTG
>CAZDFY010000010.1:59206-60598 GCA_964504785.1 uncultured Sediminispirochaeta sp.
GCCGGGCTTACCCGATCGACTCGGCGATCATCTCTTCCATATGATAATACCCGGGATTCTTACCCGCCACAAAAGCAGCAGCCTTAATCGCACCAGTTGCAAATAGGGCCTTCGAATACGCCGCATGGCTGAGGGTTAGCCGTTCATCCTGCCCGGCAAAAATCACATCATGCTCGCCGACGATGTTTCCACCCCGCACCGCATGGATCCCGATCTCTTCCTTTCCACGCAGCTTATTCTTCTCCTCTCGGCCATGCACATACTCCATCGGCCGGCCCGATGCCTCTCTCAGCGTATCAGCCAGTGCCAGGGCCGTACCGCTGGGCGAGTCTCTCTTTGTATTGTGGTGCTTCTCGATAATCTCCATATCAAAGGCCGTTCCCAACAGCGCCGCAGCCTGCCTGATGAGCTCCTTCAGCAGGTTTACCCCCAGAGACATATTCGCCGCCTGAAAAATTGGAATGCGACCCGAACACTCACGGAGATGCTCAAACTGTGCCTCACTCAAGCCCGTCGTCGCAACAACCACCGCCAGCCCCTTTTCGACCGCAGCATCAAGCATCCCATCAACCGCAGCAGCAACAGAAAAATCGATCACCACATCAGCCTGCTCTTTCACCTCAGCCAACGAAGCATACACAGGAAAACCCAACTCAGGTTTTACATCAAGCACCGAATCAACCCCTGCCACTATCTGAAAATCCGCATTCTCCTCGACACTCGACACCAAAGTTCGCCCCATCTTACCATTACAGCCGTGTATAATTGTATTTATCATTCCGCACCTCCCTAAACAGCACTACTATACAATTATAGTAGATTAAGTGAGGCACAATTACAAGTTTACAGTACAGCCGGCCAACATGCCGTTGATATTTTGCCTAGCGGGGCTGCTGTTCCATCGCCTCCTAGGCGCAATCGCCCCTAAGCGCAATCCTCGGGCCTGCCCTCCTCAGCGCACTCCCGCTGCCCCTCAATCCCATACCCCTCGACCAGCCCCGCCTTACCCCTCTCCCCAGGCCACACCCGCCGCTCCGCCGCCGTCCACGGACGAGACCCGCCGATACAACCCTGCCGCTGCACCTCCCGCACCACACACACCCGGTCCTCCTCAAACCCCAGCAACAGCTGCCTGCAGCCGCCGCACCTACTCTCAAATTCCACACACGCCTCCCTCCGTTCGCACATACCCCTGCGATAAAAACTGAGCACCATAGACCCCTCCTCATTTGGGCTATCACTATTAATAACAAGGCGGGTAGCCCCCCTGCTTCAACTATCGGGGATTTTTTTTTAAAAATGCACTCTTACAGACATCCGCAGGCCCCGACAGCAGTGAGGTGGAGCGTATGCACTCCCGAGGACAAGGCGGGTCGGCCCGGAACCCTCAGC
>CAZDFY010000011.1:0-17534 GCA_964504785.1 uncultured Sediminispirochaeta sp.
AAGGGGGTGATGACAATCGCCTACATAAGAGTAGATGAAACCGAACCGCTGGAAAAAGCGCTCAAACGTTTTAAACGAATGGTTGAAAAAGAGGGTATTATCCGTGAATGGAAAAAACGTGAATACTTCGAAAAACCCTCTACTATTAAAAACCGCAAAAGAAAGGCCCTCGAGCGCAAGCAGATGAAGAAACTGCGAAAGCTGCAGTCAATGAAAAACTACTAATTGCAGGAATCCTAATTTTGGAAGTCTTATGACTTCCAAAATTAGAATAAACTCAAAAAATTTAACCTAAGTAACTTATCTTAAAGAAAATGTGACCATTCTAAATTTGAAAATTTTAAAAAAATTTCAAATTTAGAATCGCTGTACTAATTGCAACTGTTTTAGATAGTCGCATGGAGGGGTGTTATGATTGATAATCATAGGCACCCCTTTTTATGTGGCATTTTTATGTGGCATTCGGATCTGCCGCCGGTAATTCTCACTGCTGGGTCGTGTTATAAGGCCTGCTGTTGCGATTTGTTGTATTTACGTGAAAGCCAACATATATTAAAAAATTTTTCTGAAAACATAAAAAATGCATTTCATGTTTGACACATTCAAAAGGATAGAGTAGGATAAAAAGACAAAATTTTAAGGAGGCACTATGCTGATTCTTATCTCTGATGCCTTTGATCCGTCACTACCGGATAAGTTGAAAACCTTTGGAGAAGTAACTACAGATAAAGAGCGTCTTTCTGAGGCTGAAGTGGTACTTGTGCGCAGTAAAACTAAATGTACCCGTGAATACATAGACTCTGCGCCCAAACTAAAACTTATTATTCGTGGTGGAGTAGGGATCGACAATATCGACAAAGGGTATGCCGAAAGCAAGGGAATTCAAGTACGAAATACTCCCAACGCTTCCTCTATTGCTGTAGCGGAGCTGGCTTTTGCCCTCATGTTAAGCATCCCCAACCATATTGTTGTCGGACACAACAGTATGCAAAAGGGAGAATGGCTTAAAAAGAAGCTAAAGCGGACAGAGTTATACGGAAAAACACTTTGTTTGGTCGGCATCGGCAACATAGCAACTGAAGTTGCAAAACGGGCAGCCGCTTTTGGAATGAAGGTAGTCGCTTACGACAAATTCGTACAGGAAAGCAAGTGGGCTGAAATGAAGCCTTCCCTGAAAGAAGCGGTGAAAGATGCAGATTATATTTCACTTCATCTTCCCCTTACTGAAAGTACCGAAAAAATTATCAATAAGGATGTAATCGCGGCATTTAATAAAAAGCCGGTAATAATCAACACCGGACGCGGGCCTACAACCGATGCACAGGACATCAAAGAAGCCCTTGAAAAGGGTAATGTAAGCTTTTTTGCTACTGATGTATGGCCGAGTGATCCCCCGCCGAGTGATGATCCGATTTTACAGGCCCCTAATACCCTAATGACGCCCCATATTGGCGCAAACAGCGAGGAAAACCTATTGAGAATAGGTGATGAAGCCTACGGCATAATTAAAGAAGCTGTTGATGGAGGAAAACTATGAGTCGAAAACTAAATTTCTATGCGGGACCTTCGACCCTTCCGGTCGAGGTTTTGGAAGAGCTAAAAAATAATATTGCAGATTATCATGGTGAAGGCTATTCACTTGTAGAAGCCAGCCATCGTGGGAAAGTTTACGATGACCTGCACAATGAAACTGTTGCGCTCCTTAAAGAGCTGCTGGGCATCCCTGAGGGGTACTCCGTTCTCTTTTTGGGCGGCGGTGCAACCCTCCAGTTTTCTATGATTCCCATGAATATGCTGGGCGCCGGGAAAACCGCAGACTATGTAAACAGCGGTGCCTGGGGCGGAAAAGCGGTGAAGGACGCCGAAAAAATCGGGAAAGTACATGTGCTGTTTGATGGAAAAGATTCAAACTACTCAACCTTGCCCTCCCCCTCGGATATTAAACCCTCCGACAATTCGGCGTATGTGCATATTACCTCAAACGAAACCATCGGTGGTCTTCAGTGGAAGGATTGGCCTTCAACCGGAGACACTCCTCTTGTAGCCGATATGTCCAGTGATATTCTCAGCAGACCTGTTCCTGTTGATAAATTTGCACTTATCTATGCAGGTGCCCAGAAAAACCTGGGTCCCGCCGGAGCTACTATCGTAATAATCCGGGATGATGTATGGAAAAATTCTCCCTCCGATCTCACCGCCTATCTCAGCTATAAAACCCATGCGGAGAAAAACTCGTTGTATAACACCCCCCCGGTGTTCTCAATATGGGGAATCAACCTTGTATTGAAATGGATTAAAAAACTGGGTGGAGCTTCAGCGATGGCTGAGCGCTCAAGGGAAAAATCGCAGATTCTGTACAGTACCATTGAAAAGAGCGACGGCTTTTATCGATGTCCCGTTGATCCTAACTATCGCTCAACAATGAACGTAGTCTTTCGTTTGCCGAGTGAAGAGCTTGAAGCCCAGTTTATTAAAGAGGCGGAAGGCCTGGGAATGCTTGGCCTGAAGGGGCACAGAAGCGTCGGCGGATGTCGAGCATCTATTTACAATAGCCTGCCTACAAAAGACGTAGAAGCACTTGCCGAGTTCATGAGAACTTTTGCGAAGAAGCAAGGATAGAGTAAGCAGATAAGCTTATGAAAATTGACGAAACCAATATAGAAATAATTAAACACCTTCGTGATGGGAGAAAATCCTTCAGCTCAATTGCTGAGGCCCTCTCCATCACGGAGAATACTGTTCGTTCAAGGGTAAATAAGCTTGTAGAAGAGGGGATCCTTGAAATATCCGGTCTTGTCGACCCGGAGTCCCTCCCTGGGCATCGTATGATTATCATCGGGGTAAAACTCACAACCGTCGAACTGGTTCGGATGGGTAAGGAGTTCAATCATCTCCGCGGTGTAGTGTCGGTAAGCGTTGTGACCGGCAGGTATGATCTTATCGTACAGGTCTTGCTTAATGAGAATGAAGGGTTCGGGTTGCTGGAGTTTTTTACGGAAGAACTTTCACGGATAGGTGAAATACAGGAAGTTGAAACTTTCGTTGTGTACCAGGGGTATAATCTTCGGGTGCCCTATATTTTATAGCCTATAATGTATAGAAGGAGAGAGTATGCTAAAGAGAACACCTTTGTATGAAGTATATAAAGAGTACGAAGGGGTAAAACTTGTCGATTTCGGCGGTTGGGAACTGCCCGTACACTTTGAGAAGGGTATCATTGAAGAACACCTTGCCGTGCGTAAGAATGCAGGCCTCTTCGATGTATCCCATATGGGTGAAATCATAATAGAAGGGCCCGGCAGCGAGGCCTTTGTAGACCAGCTGGTTACAAACGATGTAAAGTCTATGGATGATTATCAGTGCCTATATAGCCCGATGTGCTATCCCGACGGCGGGGTAGTTGACGACCTGATGATCTACCGCTACTCACCGGAAAAATACCTTCTTGTAGTGAATGCCGCCAATACCGATAAGGATTTTGAGTGGATCAAGAATCAGGATAATAATGCCCCTGCAATTAAGAATGTGTCCGAAGAGTATGGACAGATTGCTTTACAGGGTCCGAAGGCAAATGCGTACTTGAAGGAACTGGTTGGGCCGGTGGTGGATGAAATAAAATTTTTCCGCTTTAAGGGCTCCATAAAAATCGGCGGTCATGAGTGTATCGTGAGTCGAACCGGATATACCGGAGAAGACGGTTTCGAGATTTACTGCGACAGCTCAGTTGCGGCGGATGTGTGGAACACCTTGATGGACGCCTTTTCAGAAAAGGGTGTGTTGCCCTGCGGACTGGGTGCCAGGGATACCCTTCGATTTGAGGCGAAACTGCCGCTGTACGGTCATGAACTCACCAAGGACATTAGCCCGTTGGAGGCTAATTTGTCGGTGTTTGTAAAGCTCGAAGGTGATGATTTCTGCGGAAAAGAGGCCCTGGTAAAACAGAAGGAAGAGGGAGTCCCTCGTTCATTACGGGGTTGTGAAATGTTAGATAGGGGAGTACCCCGGGAACACTACAAAGTTTTTTCTACCGAAGGCGATGAAATCGGATATGTTACCAGCGGTTCCAAATCGATCATGCTTGATAAATTTTGCGGCCTTGTGCTGATAAAAAGAGGCATAGGCTTAAAAATTGGTGCTGAAATAGAAATTGAAATGAATAAAAAGCGAAAGCGGGCAAAACTCGTAAAAACCCCCTTTTATAAGAGTACCTAATCCCAATGGACCTAATTTTAATAGACCTGCTCCCAATGAAGTGCCGGTCATCACTCAACCTGGTTAATAAGCAACCGGGATAATAAGCTTGTCACCATAGGATATTCTTATTAGAATAGAAACGTAACACTAAAAGGGGGATCGTCAAATGAGCGATTTATCAACAACTTTCATGGGGCTGATGTTAAAAAATCCCATCATAGTTTCCAGTTCACGTCTTACCTATGATATAGATCGTCTGAAGCAATGCGAGGCGGCCGGTGCAGGTGCTGTGGTATTGAAGTCTCTATTTGAAGAGCAGATAAACGTGGAATCGGACCGTATGGTCGGTGATCTGAATTTTGATGCCTATGCTGATGCATATGATTATTTTACGGAAACCAGCCGTGACTATTACCTCAATGAGTATCTTGATTTAGTTGAACAGGCGAAGAAAAATTTGTCCATTCCGGTAATTGCGAGTGTAAACTGCGTCTCCGATGGTAACTGGATTGAATACGCCGAGCGTTTTGAGAAAGTAGGCGCGGATGCCCTGGAACTGAATATATTCATTATCCCCGCTGATGAAGAGACCTCCGGTACTCTCATTGAGGATAAATATGTCGATATCTTAAAGAAAGTGAAAAAAAAGGTAAGTATTCCGGTGGCCCTAAAGCTCGGCAGCCAGTTCTCAGGGATGGCCAACATGATGCGCCGTTTTGGAGAGGAAGGGGCCGACGGACTGGTATTGTTCAATCGGTTTTATAAACCCGACATCGATATTGAAGACTTCAAGATAAAGTCCTCCTACGTATTTAGCGCCCCCGAAGAGATGGCTTTTACTTTACAATGGATGGCGATCCTTGCGGGGAAGGTAAAAGCCGACCTGGCTGCCACCACGGGTATTCATTCCAGTAAGGATGTAATTAAACAGGTTTTGGCCGGGGCCCATGCGGTTGAAATGTGTTCTATTTTTATGAAAAACGGTATTAACGTAATAGAAACGTATTTGAATGAAATAGAAGAGTGGATGCAGCGCAAGGGCTTTGAAAAACTATCCGACTTTCGAGGCAAAATGAGTCAGGAGTCGGTGGAACATCCGGAAGCCTACGAGCGGTCGCAATACATTAAAGCGCTGGTGGGGATCGAATAAGCTCACCGGAGCACGGTGACGGTCCTTGTCCGCCCTAGACTATTTCAGCCTGTTATAGCGCTGGGTGAGCAAATTCAACACCCCTTCAAGCCTCTCGCCGAGTTCAGGCCCCCGGGGGGTAGTTACATCATCCTCATTTTTGAATACAGCATAGGGAACGGGGATGCCCTTAATCTCGATGTACTCGGAAGCCTCCCCTCCGCGAAACTCCTCCCAGTCTATTTCTTTGTAGAGTGAAATAAGCTTTTCATCCGGCAGCCCGTGTTCCAGAATACTGTCGGGTTTGTCCGGATTGAAGCGCCGGCGGTTTTTCCGCAGGGACTCTTCGAAGCTCACCTCTACATAGAGGATGGCCGCTTTTTTTAGTATATCCTCATCTACGTGCCTAAAAGCTTCTTTGTAACCGCCGTGTTCCCTTCCACGGGAAAATTCAATAATAGCCGAGAAGGGCGCCCCGCTATCGGCGCGGTCCCGGAGGGCCTTACGGTAGTCCAGGCAGAGACGGCGTATGAGCAGGTTCCACAGGTGGGGAGAAGCAAAATTACCTTCGCCGTCGGTGTGAAGCCGAGGCTTACCCATCTCCTCCAACAGGGCATCCTCCTCAAACCAGGTCCACAACATGGGAAAATCGTCTAAGACCTGCAAGTCCGAGGCCAGCCGCATCCTCTGCGGGCGGGCCTTCGGATCCATCTGCTGCAGATAATCGATTATCTCACTCTTGCCCGCCGCGGGGCGGGCAAGGAGGAAAAGAACTTCGATGTTTTTTACACTCTTTTCTTTGTTCATAGTATTCATCTTTTACACAAAGCGCTGCCGGATTTCGGCACTCACATAGTCGAGGATTGAGACGGTAAGGGCAATAAACCATACCGCTATTCCGGCGGATTTGTACTCAAGCAGGCGGATGTACTGTACCAGTAAAAATCCGATACCACCGCCGCCGACCATACCGATAACCGTCGACATTCGCACGTTGATGTCCCATCTATAGATGGTAAAGGAGACAAAGGGCGGAATCATCTGGGGCACCACCGCATACATGATGGTCTGAATCTTGTTGGCCCCGGTTGCCTGAATAGCCTCGATTGGGCCGGGGTTGATGCCTTCAATGGCTTCAGAGTAGAGCTTCCCTAGGGCGGCGATTGAGTGGATTGTCAGAGCTACAATGCCTGCAAAGGGCCCCAAGCCTACCCATACAACTGCAATCAGCGCCCAGATGAGCGGTTCGATTGCCCGTACAATATTCAGAATAGTACGGGTTATGTAGTAGATTGTCAGGGTAATCCACGAGGTGGACATGAGATTACGGGCCGCCAGGAAACTGACCGGTACCGAGAACAGAATACCGAAGAGAGTGGCCATCATTCCCATGAAGATGGTTTCGATGATCAGCTCAATAGTCAGCACCAGGGGTTGGCTCGGAAGGGGTGGGCCGACTTCGCTTACTTGCCGGGCCATCACTTCATGTATCTGCTGTCCCTTTGCGCTGGGTGGTATCAGACGGTAGGGCATGATCATCTGTTTCTCAAAGGAGCCCTCTTCGTCGGTCATAACGCTGACATACTCACCCTGATAGCGGGGACGGAACTCATTGCCGATGGAATCCGACCACCAGATTTGCGTGCGGGTATTTGGTTCGAAGTTTTCACCGTACACCGTTATTTTTGTGCCGGGGATCACTTCGTTATCCTCATCGAGTTTGGACAGGCTTCCTTTGCGTGGGGTGACCCACAGGTAGGGCTCTCCTTCGGTTTGTTCAGGTTTGGGCGGGGCCGCACCCTCCGAATCGACCAAGACCTCTGCTCCGGCTTCGACAGTATCAGTCTCATGGGTAACCGCCGCTTCCCAGGGCCATAAGATTTTAGAAAGAGGGACCCACGCTTCATTTGCATCGCTGGTCAGTTTGACCAGGTCAATTTCACTGATTTGCCATCCGATGGTAAAAAAAACAATTAAAATTAAAGCAAAGATTGAATTGCCGAACTGCTTATTCGGATTGGTTTGTTTTGCCGCATCAATTACTACCCAGAGCCAGATGCCGGCGGTTGCCAGCAGTCCAAAACCCACAAAAAAGGGTGCCCTGTCTAGAGATTTTACCAGAGTAGGCCAGAAACCGTCGGCAAGCCTCCCCAATACCGTAATTCGCCATATCAGTAAACCGGCTATACTCACTAAAGCTCCCAGCATCAGCAAACCCCGTTGGACCCTGCGCGCCAATATTTGGCCAAGGCCGGGTAAAATAAGTGAAAGAAGTGCAGCGGTGGGAGCTTTTACAAATGAGCGCTTTTTCTCTTGTTTTATTATCTGTGACATAGCTACTCCTCTCCTCGTTCGAACTCGCCGGCATTTACCCTCACGGCTTCTTCGCCGTAAATTTCCTTGAACTGCTCGTCGGTCATTTTTCGGATATCCTTACGGTCGCCTCGGTAGACCACCTCTCCGTCCCTCAGGCCGATTACCTTCGTAGCGTATCGCTGCACCAGGTCAAGGTAGTGAAGGCTGCAAATTACCGAGATGTGGGACTCATGATTCAGCTCCTCCAGATATCCGAGGATGGTGTGGGCCAAAACCGGGTCGAGACTGGCCACCGGTTCGTCGGCCAACATCATGCTGGGATTCTGCATCAAGGCCCGGGCAATGCCGACCCGCTGTCGCTGTCCTCCGGACAGTTCGTCGGCCCGCTTGTGGGCTTGATCGGTGATTCCTACCTTTTCCAGGGCCGCCATGGCTTCGCGTTTGGCCCCGGCGGGAAACTTATGCAGCAGACTGGCCCAGGGGCTGATATAGCCCAGTTTACCGGATAATACGTTGGTAAGCACACTGGACCGGTCAACCAGGTTGAAATGCTGAAAGATCATTCCGATTTTTCGGCGGATTAGGCGAAGTTCGTTGGATTCGGCGGCGGTGATATCCTGTCCGTCCATAAGAATTTGCCCCTCCGTTGGATCGATCAGCCGGTTGATGCAGCGCAGAAGGGTAGACTTACCCGAACCGCTGAGTCCGATAACTACGAGAAACTCACCATCTTCAACGCTAAAGCTTACATCTTTTAAGGCAAGGGTACCGTCGGGATAAATTTTGGTGAGGTTTTTCACTTCAAGCATATTTCCCCCATTTTTACTGTAGACAACAAGAGGGGGATACTCTATCCCCCTCTGTGTGCATTTCTATGTGCAGTTCGACAAGCTTATTCTATAAGCTCCTGAACACTCATACCCGCCGCCTGCAGTACCTGACGGAAGGGATCGTAGAACTCGTCGCCGTGTTTTTCAAGATCGTTCCACTGATAAGCCGTATTCAGCGCCTCTTTCCCCTCTTCAGTTGCAACAATTTTCAGCAGCGCGTCAACAATGGTTGAGCGCATTTCCTCGGAAATTGAGGGATGAAACTGTACGCCGTCGTTGGGAATATCGGTGGTAACACCAATCACAACTACCTCTTCCATTACATCAGGGTAGTCTTCTTCAATACGGGTACGGGCATCTACGTAGGTGGCGCCCACGTCGGCATCTCCGTTGTACACCGCTGAAACAACTGTATCGTGGCTGCCTGCATCAACAATGTTGGCCAGATCAGTTTCGGGATTGATCCCTTCAGCCTTCATTTGGATCATGGGGATAATCCAGCTGCTGGTCGAAAGCGGATCGGCCCGGGCGAAGGTTTTACCCTCGAAATCGGCGACTTCGCTGATGCCGCTGTCCCTGCGGGTAATGAATTGGCCGTTGTAGGTGGGGCTTCCGTAACGGACTGCAACCAGCTCCGCCTCAGCTACGCCGCGGTCGGCGGCCATAATGTACGAGAAGGTGGCCAGTGATGCCATATGGGCCTTGGGGGGGTCACTGGACAACGCTTCAACAACACCGACATATTCGGTGGCAACATTGGTTTTGAAATAGTAACCGGTCTCCTCATGCAGCATATCCGCAACCTCTTCGGCTCCGGCGGCAACCCGTTCCATTTCGCCTGAGGGAACGAACGACCAGATAATCGGATTGTCCTCTGTCCCCAGGGCCTGTTCCTTTTGTCCGCCTGCAAAGGCAACGGATGTAATTAACAGGGTGATCAATACAAGAAAAAGAGCTCTTTTTCTATCCATTTTTTTGTCCTCCTTTGAGATTTTGCTATAGAACTAGCCTAAACAGTATATCGCGTGAAATATGAGTAGACAATAAGGAATTGATATAATTTTTCTCAAAATCCGGGCCGCCTTTACTTTGAGGGGTATAATGGGTTATTCTTGAAGTTCAAGGTGGTGGTATGACAACTGAAGAGAACTATGACGATATACGCCCGTATCGTGACGATGAAGTACCGCAGGTACTGCAGCGCCTGAAAAACAGCCGGTGGCTCATGTCGGGCCTCAGAACGGTATTTTTACCGAAAACTCCGCGTATATTTGCTCCGCTGGTAGACAAAATCCTCAAAACATATCTGGGTTTGAAACTGGGCAATATTCAGAAAGTTGATGCGTTTCAAAGAAAGATAATTGTTGATACTCTTCTGCACCCGATTGTAAAAAAGACCAGCAGCGGTCTCAGCTACAGCGGAATAGAAAACCTCGATCCGAAACAAAATTATCTGTTTTTGTCGAACCACCGGGATATTATCCTTGATCCGGCCCTTCTGGATTATATCCTCACAAAAAACGGCTTTGATATGGCCCAGGTTGCTTTCGGCGACAATTTGCTAATCAATGATGTAATATCCGACCTTATCAGGATTAATCGTGGGGTTATTGTGAAGCGTAACCTGCCTCCCCGGGACCAGTATGCCGCCAGCATGAAACTTTCAAACTACATTCGAAAAACCCTGGAGGAGGGGGAATCCATCTGGATCGCCCAGTCGGCGGGCCGTTCAAAAGACGGGATGGATATTACCAATCCGGCAATTATGAAGATGCTGTACTTTGCCTTTAAAAGGGACAAACTCAATTTTCGCGAGTTTTTGAAGCGCACTAAAATTGTACCGATTGCCATATCCTATCAGTATGACCCCTGCGATCGCATGAAGGCCTGGGAAATACATCGTAAGCGCACCCGGGGGGAACATAAAAAGCGCAAATATGAAGACCTTGTGAGCATAATGGCCGGAATTAAGGGCTTCAAGGGCAAGGTCCATTACCATTTTAATGCGCCGATGGAGCCGGAATATAAGGATGAGAAAGAGCTTGTGGCGGCAATTGACGAGCGAATTCAGCACGGCTATAAGCTTTGGTCCACCAATTTTATAGCTTATGACGTTATTCATGACACTAATCTCTTTGAGCAAACCTACTCGGAGTTTGAAAAACAGCGGTTTTTCCTGCGATTTCATCGCCTTTCAAAGCAGGTCAGGACAATTCTGCTGGAAGCGTATGCGAATCCGGTAGCCAATAAAATGATGCACGGAAAAAAAATCCAAACTGTATAAGCCGGTAGAAGCTATGGGGTCACATAAAAAACCTGCAATAAAAAAAATCGCAATAAGAGAAAACACATCTGCTCCAGGCCTTACATCCGGCGCGGGCAATCTTGATCGTGAGGGAGGGTCCGGGCTTTTTTTCTCGGCTGCTGTGCTGCTGCTCATCTTGTTGATAGGAGGGTGCAGCGGGGCCCCCCCTGAGGTTTCACAGCTTTTCTGGCAGCTCAATGTGGTGGAGAACCTTGAGAGTTCAGAGCAATATGAAGAGCTGACTCTTTTTGTTCACCTAGATGATCCGGACGGAATATCCGATATAGAAGAGATGAAAGTACTGCACGCCACACAAGAGCTGCTGTGGAAATTTACCCCCTCCTCGTGGCGGAAGGTCGAGCGGGACGGTGAAACATGGTTCGGCTCAAACGGCGTACGAAGCGGATATTCTAAGCTTGTTCCACGGGGAGAATACAGGGTCAGGGTCAGCGATAAGGCCGGGGAATCGGTGGAGACCTCTTTTGTGATAAGCCCTGAGATAATCGGCTTGCAGCGTGGCGCTATTAAAAGCAGCAGCTTTCCACATCTCACTGTCACCCAAGATCAGATAGAATTGAGTTCCAACTCTCCTGAATTGTTGGTTTCACTGTATGGGGAAGAGCAGAATTTTATGAAAAGTGAAATTCTCACCTTTGAGGAAGAACAAACGCCAATTAAAAAACCGCGGAACAACTGGAAGGGAGCGCGGTATGTATGGGTCCAGGAGTACCACCCTTCCGACGGTTACGGTTTAGTACGCGGGCCCTATTCTCTGAACTCCTCCGACTAAAATTTATCCAGATACTCATAAGAGCTTTCACAAAAGCCCTGAGTTATAAAGTATGGCAGGGCCCGTGTACGCTTCACAAGCACTCTTCACTCATTCTTTTTCTTGAACAAGGAGGTGCAAAGGTCCTTAAACTGGTCCCACAGACTTTTCCCGTATTTTTCAGAATAATCAAGGGCCGCAATTTTCAAAGAAAAATTATTGCCGTATTTGTTCTTCAACCCGTCCCAATGCTTAATAATCCACATGTACAAATCCGACATAGTTCGGCCCGGAAATCGGGAGATAATATTTTCTTGTTCGATTATTCGCACGATCGGTTTATATAGATTGTTGTACCACGAGGAGGCGGCATCAAGGAAGGATATCTCCTCCTCTCGGCCCTGGTTCAGAAAATATTTATGTCCCTGGATGTGGCGCAGCATCTCTACGTAACGACCGGGCTCGGAAAACACGATCTCCTCGGGTGGGATTATAGTGCCCAGTTGGGTGTCGCCGAAGACCTTTTCTTTTTCATATCCAACAACGGCGTTTTTCAGGTCGCTCACCGTCATTCCCGGTTGCAGGTCCAACTGTGAGTCAAGTTCAATAACCTCGGCGTCGATTGCTTCAGTGCCCTGCATTCGGGCAACGGAGACGCGATGGTTTCCGTCACGTACAAAATAGACACCGCCGATTTCATACAGCTTAATAGCAGGCAAAATTACATCCGAAAGATGGGCCCGGTCGACACTCTCCCATCGGCCACGTATAAAATCCCGCTTCGGCAGAAAGGCGCTTGTAAAATCATTGTAACGGCCTTCGCTCCCGACAATTTTATCAATCGGAACAATCTGCATTCCCTTATAGACCTCAGTTTTAGGTTTTAATAAGTTACGCACATCTTCAAGGGAGAGAAGACGTTGGCGTTCGGGAGTGAGGGTGTTGAGCAGCTGGCTGATTGTGGCCTTTGATCGGGCCTTGTTAAAATCATCCCGGGCCTGATTGTGAACATGAAATGAATTCTGCTGCATCCTTATGGTACCTCTATTTCTACAATAGTATGTTCATACGCGTTAACTATTTTAGTTTCTTCATACACACTTTCCCGCACCTCGTTTAAGTCATACAAATGAACATGGCCGTGGATAAGGAATTGTGGTTTGAAGTGCCGCATGAACCACAAAAAACTTTTAAACCCCCGGTGACACATATCCTCACGATCGTGAATTCCCCGGGGAGGGGCATGGGTGAGTAGAATATCTACCCAACGCCCATAAAAAATACGGTAAAAGAGCATTGTAGGCAACAGTTTCAGTATATTAAAAAACATCTGCCTCTCGTTAAACTGATTCATCCCCTTATTGTAACGCATACTTCCACCCAAACCGGCAATGATTATTCCTTCTTTCCGTATGACCCTGCCGCCAATGTAGGTTGAACCGTAGGTCCGTTCGAGAAACTCATCTTTCATGACGTTTCTTAGATTATCCTCGCGGTATTCCTTTCTGTAATGACCGATTCTCTTTAAATTGTGATTACCGAATACGAATAAAAGGGGTTTGTTCATTGTGCTGACAATAAACCCGTAGTAGGGAAGGTCTAAATCTCCCGCACTCAAAACAAGATCAACCTCTGAAAAACGCTCTTTCAGCTGATTGGAATAAATAAGCGGATCAATATGGTCGGATATACAGAGAAGTTTTAATTTAGACACACCTGCTCCCTTAAGTCCGGATTCCTTTGTTCCAGCTCTCTATGCCTCGGCTCTCTATTGAGAAACCCGTTATAAAGAGACATTTTGTCTATACCCGCTTAGAGCTCATCCAAGTTGACATTTTTCAGATGCTCCTGTAAATTTTCCTTTCCAATCAAATCAACAGGTCTACTCTCGGCATAATCAATGGCCTTGCGGGAAAAATTCGAAGAATTAATTATTACACCACGACTTACATTGAGTTTTCTCATTTTCTCATGTACCGCCCGTACAGTGGACTCTCCCAGCGATTCGGGCACCCTTAAAAACCACATCAACTTTGGGAGTTTTTTCGCATTACGCCAGCGGGTATCACTGTCTACCGCAATAATTTGACAGCCGTTTTGAATCTCACTGGTATCTCGAATCGTCAAACCCATAGGGCCGGTGGTTACCGCCTTGCAAATTTCCAGAAATTCATTGGGACCGGCGGTAAGGTAGTCCTTCATATGGTCGTCAGTCCTCAGTTCCTGATATTGGCTTAACTTTTCGGCAACATCTTTAAAAGAGGGCTTTCGCTTATAGATTTTTTCCCACTGTTCAATAGCGTTATCAAAACGACGCTCCTTCTCGTAACAAAGCGACAGAAAATAACGCGCATAGAGGGATTCCTTTGAAGCCGGGTCCTCGGACAACTTAATCGCCCTTTCCAGTTCGGTTGCCGCCTTATCAAAATTGTTCATATTCATATAGCAGCTGCCGCGTTCAATAAGTGCCCGGATCTTCAGTGATTGGTCCCGCTGGGCCTTCTCGAAGGACAGCAGGGCCGCCACATAATCGTGGCCCTCCTTCTGCAGCTTTCCAAGATAAAAATGGGCCTTGTAGTTTGATGAATCGTGTTTAATAGCCGCTTCGAACTCCGACTTTGCCTCCAGCGGCTTCTTACTGCGGTACAAAATGAACCCCAGCCGCTGATGCGCCTCCGCCAGTCGGCCGTTCAGGCTGATGGCCTTACGGTAGAAATTGATGGCCTTCCCCGACTTATTCCGCGCCTCAAACAGCTCGCCGGCTTTCAAATAGTGTTCGGCACTATTCGGCTGGAGTTTGATCAGCAGCAAATATTCCTTAAGGGCTTCCTCCGGCTGGTTAAACCGTTCGTACAAGGTAGCAATCTTTTGTCGGAACTCATCTTCCTTCGTATACCCATCAAAAATACCTATCTGGTTTACAGACTTTAGTTCCATCAACGCAAGTTCCGGCTTGTTCTGTTCCATATAGGCCTGCCCCAGCAGGTAGTGGGCATCCACATTCCTCGGATTTTTGGCTAAAATCTGTTTCGCACCCCTTGTAACCGCGGTCGCTTTTCCATTGTTCAACTGCTTAAAAAGGGTTTCCACCTGCTTGGGTGCGATGATAGACTTCACCAGGAAAAAGGTAATAATACCTAGTGTAATGCCGAGGAATATAATAAGTGCTATAATTAATGGCATATACTTCTCCTTAGAGAAGATTAATGAGAAAATACCGCTATGTCAAACCTTACAGATAGGAAGTACAGAATATGAAGCAGGTCAAAGTGCTTTTTATTATTTTTTATATAACGATGCTCTTCCCGTTGGGTGCCGCCTTGGTTTCAGCAGCAGAGGGGGAGCCGGTAGGTGCTGAAAACCCCCAAACCGGGAGTGTGAAAGAGCAGGGCATCGACTTATTTATGAACAACAAGCCCGAGGAGGCTGCAGCGCTTTTGCAGACGGCCCTGCGCCAAGAACCGGAGAACGGAAGGCTCTATTTGTACCTGGCGGTCTGTTATGAGCAGATGGGGGATTTTCACGCCGCCCAGCAGATCTACCGGGACGGTTTACCCAATGCGGGGAGCGATAAAGCGACCTTTTATTATAATATGGGTGTCAACTATCAGCGTCTTGAGGAGTACGGACGGGCGGAGGACATGTACAAAAAGGCCCTTGAGTTGAATAATGAACTCGCGGGGGCCTATCTTAACAGAGCCAATGTAAATGTCCGGCAGGGAGAGTTTAGCGATGCGGTGGCCGACTACCGGGTATACCTCTCACTTCGTCCTAACAGCAGTCAGAAAGAGAGCATCCGGCAGATGATTGCCCTGTTAAATAAAAAGGTAGTCGAAGCCGAGCGTAAGCGGCTGGAAGAAGAGCGGAAACGAAGGGAAGAAGAGCAGCGTAGGCAGGCCTTACTGGACCAGGTCCTCAGTTCCCTCGAAGAATCCGGGGAAGAGACAAAAAATCTGTCCGCCGGTACCGGCGAGGTGAAAGAGTATGACCAGGAGTTTGATATTGTTGATTAAGATAAGGGAGGGGAGATAGATGGATAGAAAATGGCTCTACGCGGTAGGCGGTCTCCTGTTGATCGCCCTAGTAGGCGGTGGAATATTTTTCTTTGGCGGGGGTGAACCCGAGGAGGAGCCCGGCTTAAGCGAAGCTGAGCGGGTACGCCAAAACACCCTCAAATTAGCAGAGGATTATTATGAAAACGGGGAGTATCAACGGGCGCTGGATCTGGTGGATTCTCTATTGATAAAAAATGCGGAGGATAAAGCGGCCCGAACTCTTCGTGACCAAATTATAAAAACTCGAAGGGAGGAGGGGGAACAACAGGCTATGACCGCCGAAGAAAAGCGGCGCGCCGAGGAAGAAAAACAGAAAGAGCTTGTTGACACACTCTCCGAGTTGGGCTCATCGCTAAAGGACGGGCAAGGGCAGAGCCAGGAACAAAGCGAGGCGCAGAGCGAAGAATCAAAGCGCCTGCAGGAGGAGCTGGACCGCAAGCGTCAGGAGGAGATCGCCCGTCTGGAACAGCAGAAGCGCGAAGCGGAGGAGCGGCGTGCCCAACAGGAGGCCGAGCGGGCAGCTATGGAGCAGGCCGAACGGGAGAAACAGGACCGCATACAAAAGCTGATAAAGCAGGGCCTTGAAGAAATGGAAGAAGAGCAGTATATCCAGGCACGCGGTCATTTTGATGAAGCCCTTTCTCTGGACCCGAATACCGCCGAAGCGGTTGCCCAAAAGGGGGAGTCCTTCTTTCGGGAAGACGAAACCAGCAGGAACAATATAAGCAAGGCGATTCAGTATGCGAACGAGGCGATTAACCTTGATCCCAACCTCTGGGTGCCCCACAATACGCTGGGGAAGGTATATTCCTCACAGAGGCAGTGGGAGAATGCTATAGACTCGTATAAAAGGGCGGCCCGTTTGAATCCGGAAAATGCGGATATTCTGTATGAACTCGGGAAGGCCCAGTATCGGATGGGCAGGTTTGACGAGGCCCGACAGTCCTTCGAGGCGGCAATACACAACAACAATCAGTTTGTAAAGGCATACCTGAATCTCGGGTTTACCTATCGGCAGCTCGGCAGCAGTAAATCCGCCCTCGGCGCCTTTAGGAGTGCAGTTCGCATCGATCCTACCAACGACCTTGCCCTCTTTCAGATTTCCGAACTGCAGAAGGCCCGAGAAAATTATTCCGAGGCTATAGAGGCCCTTGAGGAAGCCGTTCAGCTTGCCCCAAAGAACGCCCCCTATTGGCGGAACCTTGGAAATCTTCACTACCGGCAGAATAACTACGAAAAGTCCTCAAAGGCGTATCAGCAGGCCCTGGAAATTGATCCGGATAATGCAGCCACCAACTATAATCTGGCAAAGGTATTGCTGGACCAGGGACAGGAGTCGGAAGCCCTCAACTATGCGGTAAAGGCGGTGCAGCTCGATTCCGATTCGGCGGATAATCTCTATATTCTGGGAAAAGCAAGTGAGGAAAACGGAAATTATGAATCGGCGATCCAGGCGTATCAGCGTTCTCTCAAGGTAGATTCAAGGTATCTCTCATCTCTGGTGAATTTGGGTAAGATTTATGATGAGCAGGGAAAATATGACCTGGCTCTGAAGTTTTTATTGAGGGCCTATGAGGTGGACCCGGATTCAATGACGGTGAACAACAATCTTGGTAACGCCTATCTGCATGCCGAGCTGTACAACGACAGTATTGAGCACTACAGTAAGGCCATAAACAAAAAACCCGACGCCACATTGATGCGGTATCATTTGGCTATCGCCTATATCGAGACTCAGCAGCGTGAAAAAGCGATGAACTCCCTAAGCGAACTAATTAAAATCGATCCTAATTATTGGGATGCCTACTATAAACTGGGTGAGCTCATGTTTGCCGACGGCCGGCCCGATCAGGCTCGGCAGATTCTGGAGCGCTTACTTGATAAGAACCCCGACTACGAACGCCGAAATGAGGTAGAGCAGCTGCTTTCCTAGGCT
>CAZDFY010000011.1:17634-22492 GCA_964504785.1 uncultured Sediminispirochaeta sp.
AGCAGCTGCTTTCCTAGGCTGTATTCCCATGCTGTATTCGCATGCTGTATTCGCATGCTGTATTCCCAGGCGGCACTCATTGGGTTCGCCCCACAAGTTCAAATAATTCACTGCGGCTGATCTGAAACCAGATCGGCCGGCCATGGGGGCAGCGGGGTACTTCCAGTTCGAAAGCACTAATAGCCAGCTCTGTTGCTGAATAGGGATCGAGTTTTTCTCCGTCCTTCACCGCACCTTTACACGCAAGATCGGCAAAGAGTTTTGCCTTAAAACCGGTTTCGGAAACCTCCTGCAGCTGCAGCGCCTCTATCAGCTCTTCCTCAAGGCCCGCAAAACGGGCGGGAATCCGTAGTATCCTCCATCGGCCGGTGTCGGCCTGCTCAATGTGAATGCCGATCTTTTCAAATTCATCGATTCGTTTCCGCAGGAGCGGCTCCACATCCTCCTCAACCTCAAACTCGTAGGGTACCAGCAGGTTTTGGCTTTGGATCGATCCCTCGGTCAGCTGTTCGAAGATGATTCGCTCATGGGCGGCATGTTGATCAATCATATATACCGAGTCATTCCTCCGCACTATCAAAAACAGGTTGAACACCTGGCCTAGATATTCAATTTCAGGTCGAGCGGTTTCGCTGTCGGCCGTAGGCTGCTCCGGGGCACTCCCGCCCGCCGGCCGTTGGGTGCCGGACTGCTCGGCAGCCCTTCCGCCGCTGGGTGATGTGCTGCCGGACTCTGTGTCGCCGGCTGTGTGGTCGACCGGGAAGGGCTGTTCTGCGGCGGCCCCACTGATGGTTTTCCATTTTTCAAGGGGGACGGAATAGGGGCGTTCGGTTGTGCGAAAGACGCCGCCGCCGCCGAGTTCCTGCGGCGCCGGAGCGGCTGTCTTTTTCGGCACGTTGTACTTTCTGTTGAGGTGTGACTTTAGGGTATGCACCAGCTGGTGATGGATCTCCGGAAGATTCTTAATTTTTACTTCCCGCTTTGCCGGATGAATATTAAAATCTACCAGTTCCGGGTCAATTTCAAGAAAAATGAAGGCGAAGGGGAAGGCACCCCCCGGCAGCAGCTCCTCATAGGCGTAATGGACCGCCTGTACCAGCGAGTATTCTTGAATTCGTCTTTTATTCACATAGACATGGATGTACCGTCGGTCCCGTCGGTACATTGAGGGGGAGGCCAGAATAGCCTTGATTTTAAAGTGCCCCGCCTCATCTTCAACCTGGTTTAAGAATTGTGGATTAAATTGGTCCGGGAAGGCGCTTACAATCCTGCTCTGCAGGTCCGAAGCGGGGAGAAAAAGCTTGAGCTGATCATCGGTAAAGAATCTGAGATTGATACCGGGAAAGGGGAGGGCCTTTTCTAAAAAAGTCCGCCTGCAGGCGGATGTTTCCGCTCCGGGACTTTTTAGAAATTTGCGGCGCCCGGGCATTGCATAGAACAGGTCGGCTACATCAACCACCGTTCCTTGGGTCCCCCGGGAAAGTTCAAGGCGGATCGGAGTTCCATTACGTACCTCGAGGGTATGGGGTTCTCCTTCTTCGGGGGCACTTGTGATGCTAAGTTTTGCGCATGCGGCGATACTGGCCAGGGCTTCTCCGCGAAAACCGAGGGTATGTAAATTGTATATATCCCCAACTGCCGAAATCTTACTGGTGGCATGGGGCCTGTAACACAACTCCAGGTCCTCCCGGCTCATGCCGCTTCCGTTGTCCAGAACCCGAATCCGGCGGATTCCTCCCCCTTCGATATACAGGTCTATGGTATCCGCGCCGGAGTCAAGGGAATTGTCCAGCAGTTCCCGGACCACGGAAAACGGCCGGTCGATTACTTCGCCGGCCGCTATTTTTTGGGCTACCGAATCCCGGAGGAGATGAATCCTCCGGGAGGTATTTTTTACTTGATCCATGCTGTAAGAGTACTAAAAGTGTATTCGAGTTTCAATCGTTATGTTCGGTATTATTTTCGGATCCCCATCTTCATACACAATATTCCCCTCTTCATCATGCTTCACGGAGGTGCTTACAATTGCGGCTATGTCCAGAGTAGGGGCAATGGGATAGACAATCTCTCCCTTAACCGAAGTATTTGCATCAAACAGGCTTAACTCATCTTCAGTAAAAGCGGGAATAAAGTTGGTACGGGAATATTCAATTCCACCATAGACTTTAATGAAATCCGCGGCTTTAGGCAGGAGATATACCGATAGGCTGAACTCATCGTTATAGTTGCTTTTATCCTCCAGTTCATCCAAAGAGCGCCAGGGCCACATGTAGCCGGCTTTTACATCAACAAGGTCGAAGAGGAGGGTATGTGCCGAGCCGTAGATTCCCATTACTGAATCGCTGTAGTCGCTGGAGCCCTCACCCCCTCCGTCCAGATAATCTAAATATCCGGTCATGTCCTTTGCAATAGTGCCTCTGATCCTTTCGTAGGTGCTGCCGAAAAAGGTGGGCCGGAAGATTCCGTTATAATAACGCCACTCCAGTTCGTAATCTACATTGAGAACATTACCAAAGATACCGGAGGTCAGGCCGTAGTTGCGGGCAGAATCCATAAAGTTGCCGCCGTCGGAGGAATACACCACATCCCATTCCATTTCACCATTTTTCTGGGGAAGCATGGCCGCCACATCAGCAAAAGGAATAATTGAGATAAAGTCGTTTTCGAATATCGGCAGTTCCATATCGGCACCGACTGTAAAAAAGCGCATTGAATCGAGGGCAACGATACTACCATCGCTTTGGTCCGCTGAAGAGAGCGGGTCGATATCGACAATCGAGGTAAGGCCCATAGCAAAACGGCCGATCGGTCGCATATAGATTCGGCCGCCGAATATTTCAGGCTGGGCAATATCGTTTACCACTACTTCAAAGCCGCTTTTCGGGCGATCGACTCCAAGGTTGAGGCCGACCCTTCTGGCTGCGGGAAAATCGAGGTCATTTGCAAAATTCTCCATAATAGTACCATGGCCGATGGTCATGTTGTGAAGGTTCCCAAGCTTTAGATAGAAGGGGTCCCGCTGTTCAGCCCATTGAAGGTATTGGATCTTCAAAGCTAAATCGGTGAACAAGTCCTGGGCGGCATCCGCCGGTTCGCTTCTCCAGTCATAGTCGCTTCCGAAGGACCATTCATTGTTACCCTCCGGGCGATACCATTGGTCCGGATCAAAAAGATCTTCGTTGTACATAATTGGAAGGTAGAGACCCAGTTTGAGCTTTCCAAAGCTGAGCTGCGGTTTAATTATGGCCTTTGAAAAAGTCTTTCCTTCCATGGTAACCGTACCGATTTCAAAAGCGAAAATCTCACCGAGGGCACGGGCCAATGCGCTTTGTTCCTGGGCATCACCTTGGTCGGCGGCTTCGGGGGTTTCAGTAGATTCGGCTGTTGTCGCAGTTGCTGCGGTCCCGCCGGTTGCCGCCCCCGGAATTTGGGTATCAGCATCTTCCTCTGTTTCGGCTTCATCGGTAACAGTTTCCTCGGCGGCGGGCTCCTCGTCCCCATCATCAACCGGTGCTGTTTCATCAGTTGCTGTTTCGTCCGCTTCCGCGGACTCTTCCTCATCCCCTTCGGTGTCGACTTCATGGCCTGGAACATCTGCGGGGTTGAGCTCTTGGAACTGCAGGCCCTGCATCAGGTCCTGCATCTGCTCCCGGGAAAGCTGGACCGCTTCAAAGCTCTCGGCAAGGGCGTTTGCCGTTGTTCCACGGGTCAGGGTCACGGAGGTCTGGGTAGCGGTGTTCAGAAACTCAACCACCCCCTGGGCAACAAAAGCCCTTTCCTCTTCCCCGGGGAGGGCTATTATACCGAAATCGGTACCCCGAACACCGCACACCGCTGAAGGAGTGCTGACCTGATAGCGGTTCCCTATTCCCGCGCTCGCGGCAATAGCCCTCATTTTGCCGGCGGCAATGCTGAACTTATTGGAGGTGTCCTCACTCTTCTGCAGTTCATCCACCGTAAAGACGGTATTGTCCGAGAGCTTTACAATGGACCCGTTCGGTTCAAGTTGTAACTCCGCTATTGTTGCCTTAGTTCTGACCGTATCGCCGGGTTGAAGCTCCATTCCGTAATATACTTCCACCGGCTCACGGGCCGTATCGAGTACTTCAATCTGCGTCCCGTCCTCGTAGTACGCAAGAATTGCCGACGGATCCGCCTCTTGTGCTGTGAGGAGGGAGGGCAGGCAGACCATTGTAATTAATACTAGTATGTTAAATTTTTTCATTGCAAACCTCCTTAGGGCCCTACATAGAAATAGAGCTTGACAGTTTGGCCGTGGTTTCCCAGGACCCGTCTTCAGGTACATACCTCAGGGTATAGCCCAAAGTTATTACCGCAGGACCGGTCTTGTAGTTTAGATTGGCCAGAATAACCGCATCTTCGGGATCGAAGAGCTCTTCAAAATCGCCGATGTTTTTTTTGTCATAGGTGACATCAAAGAAAATACCCGGTATTAAGCCCTCTCCTACCTTGAGAGTTGATCGCAGATGGGGGAGAGTAGAGGGTGTATCGGTTTCCGGTTTAAAGGCCGCGTCTAGGCTGGTCTTAAATACAATAGTATCGCTTAGCAGATTAAACCCCAGGCTTGCCTGCCATCCGGCGTACCCGGGAATTTCGGTAGCTCCTGAATAGATATCGTATTTCGACTGGCGATACAGGTCGTAGGTCCCGTCAAAATAGAAGGGAGCAAAATTGTCCCCTAGGAAAAGCGAGTTGAGACCGTAACTGAGAAACGAGAGGGCCTCTCCTCCTACACCGATCAGTACCCCGTTGTTTAGTTCATCCCCCCCTGGCTGGAAGGCTGTATCGCCGTAGAGGGAGAGGCTGAAAACAGGTTTCTGCAGCAGGGGTTGAATAA
>CAZDFY010000011.1:22592-57803 GCA_964504785.1 uncultured Sediminispirochaeta sp.
GTATCGCCGTAGAGGGAGAGGCTGAAAACAGGTTTCTGCAGCAGGGGTTGAATAAAATCAAAGCTGAACATGCTCACATTATCGGGGGTGTAGGTTTCTGATCCCCTTTCAAAGTCGTAATTTGCATCGGGCTGAGTATCGGCTGCTCCGGTTATTCCAAGCTGAATATTCTTTATTACCGGCAGCTGAGTAGCAATAAGCGGTCTTACATATACCCGGGAGCCGATTACATCAAGTTGGGCAAGGTTACCCACAAAGGTTTCAATACCAACGTACGGAAACTGTACAAGCTGTCCGTCAACATCAAAAGCAAGACCGACTATCCGCTTCTCCGGTAGGAAGAGTGAATTTGAATAGTTTGCCATGATAAATCCGGTTCCCAGGGTAGCATCGGAGATAGAACCTATTTTAGCATAAAGGGGCTGACCCTTCTGTCCGTATCGCACATAGCGGAAAAGGGGCAGGTAAATATCAAGAAAACTGTTGTTTTCATCGGGAATCCAGTCCTCTTCTCTAAAATCAAGGGTGCTGTCCCCCTCATCATCAACAAAGCGATAATGCAGAGTCAGGCCTAGGCCGATTCCGACCTTTCCCATGACAAATTCGGGGTTAAGACCGAGGCGCTGGTAGGTTACCTGCTCTCCATCCTCATTAAAGGACTCGGCGCCTAGTTCAATAGTCATATTAAAACCGGGGGCGGGGCCGCCGTCGGACACGTCTTCCGCTGTCTCTTGTGTCTCCTGAGTATCAGTTTCCTCCTGAGCGAAGAGTGGAGTGATGGTAAATAATAGAATTAATAGCAGCACGCCGCTAGGATATAAGCGTTTCATTGTACAACTCCTTTAGTTCTCGACTTGTTAATTATATTAAATAAATTAAAAAAGTAAAGAACTGTCGTTTTGGCCTACTCCATTAATTATAGTACAAAAACCGATAAAAAACAGGTTTTCAGAGAGGCAAGTTATGGGAACCATTTGTGTAAGATACGTAACGAGTTTTAGAAGCTAAAAGCTGAGTGTAAGCTCCATGCCAATTTCAACTGCAAGATTGTGCTGTACTGTCTCCTCTTCCACATCTGTATTTTTTAAGCATATATATCCTACACGGGAAAATCCGGATAAAGTCCCCCGCTCTCCCAGGGTCAGCAGGCTTGTATGGCCTGCTGTTATCCTGTGGGTAAAAACAGTTCCCCCGTCGATTGAAAAAGAATACTCCAGTTCATCGGTGTGTTCAATGTGGTTCTCCCCCTCCAGCTTCAGCTTATCTTCAAAGGGAAGGGTTGGGGTAAAGGGGTTTTTTTTCTTGCGGTACAAGCGTGAAGAAATAGTCCTTTTCTCTTCACCAATGCTCTCTTTCCAGCTGTTATCTATCCCGATTACATTGTGTTGTGATAGGTTAAGCTCGAGAAACTGGCTGAGAGTGAATTGATGGGATTCTTCTTCACCGCCGAAGGAGCCTGAATAGAGGAGCGAATGGCTCACTTCTTCAGTTCGGTACCCTTTGAATAGCGGATAACGCCCCAGTCGCCCGAAAAGGTTAAGGGCCGTTGCCCGATACAAGCCGTCTATAAGATACCGGTCGTGAATACTTTCGAGTTCCCTTTTAAGATTTCTCTCAATTCCGAAGGAGAACCGGGTTGGGGCGAATAGGTCGTAGAGCATGGAACCGGGGGTCCTGTCTATGGACAGTTCACTTCTTCCGGAATAGGTCGATTCAATTTGATTGAGGGTCTTGTCTTCAAACTCGGTTTCAAGAGTGTGGTCCCACAGTTCTAGGTAGGGAATATGCGTCCATATGAGGGGAGAGGCGCCTAATCTATCCGGTAGAGTGGCAAGATCATCTGAAAAGTCCTTTTTTTCTCCGTAGGCTTGTTCAAAATCACCGCTTCTCTTATAGCGATGGGTAATGCTGATTGTACGTCCCGAAAGTTCTCCTACCACGGCTTTTAACTGCATATTCCAGCCCCCTTGGATAATCAAGCTGAAGGGGGAGTGCTGGGGCGAAGTAGCGGTGCCCAGAGAGTGGGATAGATGTGCCGAGAGCCCGGACTTCTGGGCGGAGATGCGTAGCTCGTGGTCTGTTTTTCTAAACCGGGGCCCTGAAGTATGGGAGGGTAGAATAAGCTCGGTAAAGCGTACATAGCGGGCGCCGAGACTCTCCTCATCCGGCGAAATATCGGAATTACGGCTTTGATAGCCGGAATTTAGGGAAAGCCGGAACCCCTCGTACTCCTGAAACCGGGCTGAGAAGTCCCACCGGCGGTCCAGTACCGCATTCTCCCAAAGCAGGCTGCTTGTGAAATCAGCCCCGCTCTGCTGGGGGCTTTCCGCACTCACTCCGGCTGTTCGCGAGATATCAACGGCAGAATCGGTATCGGCGGTGTTGATATGTTGTTCCCGATAAGAATCATTGATCTGAAGGAGTTTTCCCCCCAGGGGAATACTGATGCCGTACCCGCCGGCGGGAAGATAATTGAGCTCATCCCATTGGCCGTTGTAATGAAGGTCTATCGTGCTCTGCAGAAAATGAAACCCGAGTTCATTGGTAAAGGCAAGCCTGGAGGCGGGGGCCGGGCTTAAACCGCCCTGATATCCCTCCTGACGTCCATAGACGGTTTGCCGGAAGTGAATTTTGTGAAGCAGGGGCACCTCAGCGATACTAATCAGCGCCCCCTGGTGCCGGTACTCTAAGGCGCTGCGTCCCCCCGCACCGATATCCAGACGCGGATCGTGTAAATAGATTTCGTCGATTTCACAGGCCCCCGCTTCGCGTATGTCCCCTGAAAGGGTAAGGGTATTCACCCCAGAGGCGGAGCTGTTGTGGTCTATTCCCCGGCTTGAGCCTACCAGCTCACCGCCTCCCGGTATCGGATTGCCGTCGACGGTGATCCGCCTCTCATTATCGGAGGTATGCAGGTCCCAAGTATATCGGCGCCACTTTGAATCTTCTTCAGAGTTTTCGGGGGGCTTAAAGGCAACCGCCATACCCTCGTTTTGGGGGTTGTGCAGCGAAAGGATCAGCCTCTCCGGAGGCCTCTCCGGAGGAGGACCCGAGGGGGTACGAAGAAAAAAGGAAAGAGAGCCGTATTCATCCAGGCTCAGGGGAGTATGATAAGCGGTCACTGTCCATTGGTCCTCGGAGTCGGCAGCTGTGGGCCCCTCCCATTGGAGCCGCAGGACCTTTGTGTTGAACACCGATTTTTCATTCAGCAGTTTCGCCTCGGACCTGTCCATGAGCGAATCATAGCTGCCGGCCCCGGGATCAAGGGCGCGGGTGAATACTGAAAAGCCGGTACCCTCGGCGGTAGAGCCGGTAAAAGGGCTTCCCTGCAGGTCGATATCGGCAATCAGAAGCCTCCCCTCCGCTCTTCCCTCCGCCGAAGTTCCTTCGAGGGCCTTCACAATAAATTCGATTCCGGTACCGGCTTTAAGACGCTCCCGGTCCTCCGGGGTAAGGGGAATGGTAATTCGGCGCCAGGAGGTACTGCTGTCGTCGGCGGTTGTCCCGCTTGCGGGGGCGATACTTTTCACTACCGGCTCGGATAAAGACCCGCGGCTGCCCTCTAGTACGTCATTTCCGTCCAGGTCTTCGCTGTTTACCCTGCTTTCGGAGGGCGACCATATAAGAGGAGGGGCTACCGGTAAAATAAAATCGTGGGAATTGTATGAAATGTTGAAGTCAAAGCCCTTGTCGAGGGGTGAATCCTCTTCATCGAGGCTTGAATCCGCATCAAGGTCTTCATTCAAACGGCCGATGAGCAGGTGCATATCTATTTGCCCTGTGGGAGAGGGGGTGTTGCGACCGATGTGTTTCACCAGCAGGGTAATAGCCCTTACATGGGAGAGGTCCTTTGCTCCTCCCCGGTCGGCAATCGGGATGGTCCCTCCAACCCATTCATCGATTTCCAGAGAGTATTCAAGGACCATGGCGTTTCCCTCGGTTTCATTGCCGGTGCCGGCGATATAGGGGCCGGTGCGGTTTTCCCTTCCGCTTTGTACATCGGGGTCTGCATAGGGGTACTTCTGATCGTCGGGAGGGTCCCAGCTGTAGTGCTTTAGTTCATACCCGCCGGCGAAGCTGTAATTGTAATAGTCGCTGTAAAAGAGGGCGCCCCTTGATGAATGGGGCAGACCCTCACCTCCTGGACTCTCCCCCAAACCCTCGGGCAGCGTCTCGTAGGCTCCGGTAGTACCGGTGGTAACCGGGGCCCCCGGATACATCAGCTCGGGATGTATCTGTACAGGAAATGCGCTGTCGTCCATTCCAAAGAGACGCAGACGACCGGTAGTGTTGGGGCTGCGTACATTAAGCCCCGATTCAAGCTCAAAGCGCACATTGTCGCTTTGATAAGTAAGTCGGCCGGCGGCAAGAATCGAGCCCTCCGATTCACCCGGTTCAACAATGTAGGCATTAGGATCGGCATTCCAGCGGAGCCCCGCATTGAAGTTTGCAGACCAGTGTTCATTGAAGGTAAAGCTGTTTACCGTAGCGGCAAAAATGTCGCCCCCCACCGACCGGGCGGAGGCGGTGCGAAACTTTATATCGACCCGTTCGGTCCGGCCTGGGGGGATAAAAAAGCTGAGTTCTCCGGTGTCCGGGTTAAAGCTAAAGCGCTGTTCGGGTACCCCGTTTCGCTGTACCGTGATGGAGCCTTCCAGCACGTTGGTCCCTAAATTGTAGCTTCCGGCGGGGGAGAGCTGCTCAAGGCGCAGCTCCTTATCAACGGGGGGTGGACTGATTCCTGTTTCAACGATAGAGGTGGGGCTGTAGATGAACTCGGCCCAGGGGCTTTGTTCCCAGGAGCTTTGAGCTGTGGAATAAAGGTCAGTATAATAAAGTAAGGGGTACCGTGCCCGAAAGCTGCGGATTGAAGCCCCCGTCACTGCGATGCGGGCAGTGTGAGTGTCCTGGAACTGCTCAATTGTTAACTTATTCCCCCCCGGGGTCTGCACATTGCTTAACCACATAAGGGTATCCCCCGATTCAGCTTCAACTGGTGCCTCTGTGGCGTACACCGACATCAACTCGAAGGGGTTCCATGTGCCCGGGCTGTAAAGCAGTAGTGAAGGCTGCCCCCCGTTACCTGAAATAGTGCGCCCCCAGTCGGAAAAATCGTCTATTCCCGCAAAGGAAAAGTAGTCGTCGTACTCATCGCCTCCAGCATCCCATGAAAAATCGATGGAAGGGGCGTCTAAAGAGAGGTGGTTATTCTCTATCCCGCACAATGCACCGGTGCCCAGGGAAGGCTCGCCGACGGTGAGTCCGTTTTTTTCATAATATACCAACACCTCCGAATCAGCCGGGCTTGTTAAATAGAGTACTCCCTCGGCGGCGGAGTAGACCATCTCCTCGTCCTTCAGCCGGCGGTAGTTTCGTCCCGCCGTGTCGGTAAGGCTGCCCTTTTGATCGTCCCGCACATACACTTTCAGGGATTCTACTTCTTTATCGGGGAGAATAAAAAAGCGCCCCCGTATAAATGACTCCGGAGGAATCCTCTGTTCTTCGATCAGGCGGCTGCCGCGGTAATGGAGCTCTTCAAGTTGTGCCGGGTCATAGCGGGCTGCAAGATGGTGTTCGGTGGAGTTGCTTTCAAATCGTCCATACCCCCCCAGGGAGTGTCGCGAAGCCTCGGGTATAGAAAATAATCCGTAGTCACCGTAGCCGATATCGGTATTTCCAAACCGCGCCTCCTGAAGAAATTCTCCTTCCTCTCCAAAATATCCGAATAGAAATGTTTCCAGCTGCTGTTCTTCGGTAATGCTGGTCTCAAAGAAATAACGGTCCATATACCAAAGGGACAGGGTCAACTGGGGTACCTGCTCAAACCTGAAACCGTCGGCAAAATCCGAGACCATCGCCGGCTGAATTCCCGATATTCCGTCTCCCCAGCGTATCCCCGCCCCGCTCTGTATCGAGGCGGTCCAGCTTCCCTCAATAAAGAAGTCTACTTCGGCATCATAGAGCTCTGCAGAAAACAGGGCGGTCGGGGCCTCTTCTTCAGGTAGAGGAATTTCTCCGTATGCAGCCGCGCCCGTGAGGCAGAGCCACAGTACAAGAAGAGGAAAAAAGAGTGTTACATCATACCGAATCATCGTATAATTATTTTACACTCAAGGGATCATGTAAATCAGTTTTTTGTCGAAATAAAAAGAAATGAGTAGTGAAACAGAAAAAGCGGCGGGTTTTGTTCGGCATTTGCTGGAGAACCCCGCCTTAAGAAATCAAACGCCTCTTCAAAAGGAAGAACAGCTTCTTGCTTTTCTTGAACTCAACGGGCGTGCTCTGTTCCCGACACTCTCTTCCAACCGTTTTTTTCCGGGGAAAAACTGGCCCGACATTCGTTCTCTGCTCTGTTCCGAGCTGTTCAAAATAACAGATTCGGCGTTACAGGGATATCTTAAGCGTATTGTAGTTGAGCAGATTGAGATGTCCTTTGCCGCCTTTCTCGGTGTACCGAAGGTTTCTCCGGAGGAAATGAAAACAGAGTTATTGCAGCTCAGTAATCGGGTGGTCCACACAGCCAACGGCAGACGGGCCTTAACCGGTAGTTTTAATGCTTTAGCGTACCGTTTGGTAGAAAAATATATCGATCAAATTTTCCAGACCAGGAATTATATCCGCTTTGAAATAGAAAAGGTACAGCGTTTAAAGATGAGCAAGGAAGAGCTGAAGAATATGGTGAAGGTGTCCTTACTCTTGCGACCGGCGGTGTATCTTATAAGAGGTATTGCCCCGGAGGCATCGGGGGTGTACAGAAAGCAAACCGGCAGTTTACAGGCGAACATTGCGGAAAGGGCCCGCGAAAGCATTGCTAAGGGGCTCCCCCATTTTCCGGAACCGGTAATACGCAGCGGGGTAGAGAGCAATATTTCCTTCCAATCCAACTCACAGATTACCGCTACCGCCCGACTGACTCTATTATTCAGTAATTTGGCCCACGACTACAAGCCGGATATGCAGGTTGACCGGGGAGCGGTGAGCCCTGAAAAAAGCTGGTTCAGCGTAGCTCGAAGGAATTTTCGGTATATGGGCTATGATATAAAAATGGTAGATGAATTATACAAAATAGCAGCTGAACAGGGATGGTAAGAGGAATGCGGGGAAGAGTACGCGGATTTTTTGAAGGGCTTGTAGTAATTGCGATAATTCTGGTGCTGATTCAGACGTTCCTGGAAGATGTGGCACTGATTGCCGGCTGGAGCTGGGATGTTCGTAAAATTCTGTTGGTAACCGGTTTCGGCTTCGATCTTTTTTTCACCCTTGAGTTTTTAATCCGGTTCTTTGCATCGGCCCTCCGCAGACAGGCCTCGGAGTACCTGTTTCACCGTAAGGGCTGGATAGATTTTCTTGCCTCGCTGCCTCTGCTTTTATTCAACAGCGGACCCCTTATGGCGGCAGTTTTTCTGGGCGGAGGTACCCTCGGCGGGGTGGGGGGCGTCTTCAATATTCTCAAAGTTGCAAAAGCTATCAGAATAGCCAGAATACTGCGCCTTCTGAGGGTACTGAAGGTCTTTAAACGTATCAAAAACACCGAGTCCGTAATGGCCCAGCGGCATGTGGCAATGATTACCACAACCGCCGTAACAATAACTGTACTCACCCTGTTTCTCTTGAGTGTCCTTCAGCCCCTGCTGCAGTACAGCCCGGGTAGTGCGGAGGTCTTGTCCCATGCAGAAACGGAACTGCTTCAGCGTTATCGGGGGGAAAGCAACCGGCAGTTGGCGGATGCCCTCCCGACCTTGTTAATAATTAAGGAGAATGAAAACACCCTCTATTCAAGATATGAAAACAGCTATTATCGCTCTATGTACGGCCCCACCGATTATCGGTACCGGCACATCGGAAGGTACACCTTCTTTCTATCCCTGAAACCACAGCTTAGCGACCAAGCCATGAAGAGTCTCTCCTTTTTTCTTTTGATCATTTTGATGGTCCTGGTGTTTTTGCTGTACTACGGCCCCCACTTTGCCTTGACCGTAAGCGATCCCGTCCACGTAATGCGCCGCGGTTTCGCCGAAACAGGATACAATCTGGAGGTTGAAATACCCGCCCGCTACAGAAACGACGATGTGTATCGTCTTGCCGCCCTTTATAACCGAGAATATCTGCCCCTCAAGGAGCGTATAAAGCTGAAGGAGAGGCGCTTGCATAGTGATCTTCGTCTCGATACAATCACAGGTATCTTTGATGATGAAGAGTAACAATGGTTGTAAGTCTCATACAGTTTATTATATATCTTCCGGATGCCGACAGCCTAAAGGAAAAACGCCGGGTAGTGCAGTCGCTAAAGCAGCGATTGCACACCAAATTTAAGCTTTCCGCCGCCGAGGTGGACCTTCACGAATCCATCACCTTTGCTCAGCTTGGGGCCGCCCTTGTGAGCAACTCGAAAAAATACGGTGATGAGGTAATTCAGAAAGCTATTGTCTTTGTAGAGCAGGAAGTCCCCGGCCGCGTACAGGATATCGTAACTCACACCGAGTTTTACTCATAGATCCTTTGAAATAGGTTCTTTGAAGGCAGAAGCCTCGGGACGGGGGAGTAGAATGGACAGGGTATAGGGTTGGGCCCTACTCGTTTTGCTCCATTGGTACGTCTTCGGGGAAGAGGTAAAGCTCACCTATTTTATAGGTATGTTGCGCGGAAAAATTGTGGCGGACCTCATTTTGTGCGATGACTTTAATTTCAAAAAAGTGCTGTAAGGGAGTGAACCCATCAGCATCAACTCGTACCTCGAAGGAAAAACCTTTCTCCTCTCCAACTTTTTCAGCTTTTTCGGGTTGAGGCAGAAAAGTAAAATGCCCTCGGGTACTTTCCACAATGAAATAGGGGTTCTGCCATGTGTAATCTATCATGGGAATCGGTTCGCTGTTTTGAAGCAGCACTACATTGATATTCATCAACGGCTCGAAGGTTGTGCCGTGGAGAATACGACCTATCATGGCCGGAAAATTATATACAGGCCCCGAGGATATGTCCTTCTTTTGTTCCGGTTCATTGGTGTAGTAGGGACGGCGGCGGGTATCGATTTTACGCAGCCCCTCGTTCACCAAAGCTACAATGTCCGCATTGGTCTGCAAATGGTCCTGATAGTCATTCTCGTAATGGGCCAGGCCCCGTCCGGAAATAATGTATTCCGGTTTGATCCGGTTTAAGACATAACAGGCTACATCAAGCCGGCATTGATAACAATTTGCCAGGGGGAAACCGATTTTTGCCTTTTCCTCAAATACTTCATGTACGGTCTCAAAAACAAACTCTTCCATGCTGTTGTGTATTTCCATAGACCGCTCCTTTAGATGTTTTTTAAACTCACTAATTCTTTTACCGCATTACTGCAACTGTAAAAATCCGACATGGTATCCTTCAAACTATAATAGTTGAGGCCGGAAAAGTATATCTTACTGAAGAGGGAAATATTGATGGCATATTCATCCGAAAAGGTGCTCATATAACATCCGTATTCAAAGCAGGTTTCAAACACATCGGGCATTTTACTCTGAATGAAGGGGGCCAGCTGGGGACTGAAGGTTAAATTGTACACCACCTCCAGGAAGCGGTTCTCTTTTTCAATAAAGTACATTCCCTGTAAACCGTTGGCGTGTACAAAGGCGGTACTGTAACTCTCTTCCAGGCGTTCTTCATCGAAGAGTTCATACCCAAGCTCTCTAAATAAAACCTGGACTCTTCTAATTCTCTCTTTCATTATCTTTGAGTATTTCATTCCGTCTTGTCCTTATATTTCACAATACGTGACTATTTAGCTATATGCAAGTCATTTCAGCAATTCGCAATGTGAAAATTCTTAAAATTGTTCACATTGCGAATGCTCGCATTTTGTGTAAGATAGGTAGTTTATCTTAAAGATGGTGTGGGTATTCTCAATTTGGAAGTCTTATGACTTCCAAATTGAGAATACCTGAAGTCATTTTGACTGATCTTTTGTATAATTCAGTGCGTCGTAGATGTGTTCCCGGGTGTAACGGTCCAGGGCGGTTAACTGAGATACAATCGGCTTAAGTTGCGAGCGAATATTGGTTTTATCGTAGGGACATGGTGCCTTCGCCACCGGCATACGGACCTCCTGGGCTATTTTTTCGACCCTTGCCTCTCTGACCTCGCACAACGGCCGAATGACCTGGAGCTTTCCCTCAAAAAAATCCTGTACCGGCCTCATGGATTCAAATTTAGCCCTAAAACAGAGATTGATGAGGGTTGTCTCCACTATGTCGTCCAGGTGATGGCCCATTGCAATAGTCTTAATATTGTTTTCCCCGGCGTATTCAAACAGTATTCGACGGCGGTTTCGGGAGCAGAGATAGCAGTTAAACTCTCCGTGAAATGTAGAGGCAAACATATGGGCCCGGGTCGTCTCAAAGGGAATTTTGAGAGTTTCAAAGAAGGCCTGAAGCTCCTCCGATTTGTCCGCCGGAAGGGGGTATTCAGCCCAGTCGATATGCAGGGCCCGCAGCTCGTAATCTATCGGGAGCCAGCGTTTTCGCAGGGCCAGTGCCAGGCTTAGTGCCAGGGAGTCCTTTCCTCCGGATACCGAAATCAGCACCGAGTCGTTTTCTCGAATCATCGAGTGGTGATTGATTCCCCGGCCGGTATGCTTTACAAAGCGGCGAATCCAGGGGGGGATAACCCCTTCCATAAGGTCGGATACTTCAATCATAGTAAGTCAATACCCTGGGATTTCACTTTTGCCGTAAGTTCTTCGGGAAGATAGACCCGCAGCTTTCGCAGCGAATCGGTAAAACCCTTTACAACCGGGCCGCTGAAAACCGAACCCGAGGCGGTGAAGGGCACAAAAACCCCGTCCTGATAAATCGGCAGATCAACTTCAAAAGAAATAGGCTCCGGTATGTCGATCAGTACCTCATAGGGCTTAACCCCCTGCCGAAACCGCGTGCTGAGACGGCGTGCGATTTTTTCCTGGGCGGAATTGCGGTTTTCTAATTTTGTAAGATCGCAGTGGAGGGTATTGTGGGGATCGAAGTTCAATTCATAGGCAGTTTTGTAGAGCCGGCGGTGCAGTACCTCTTCAATTAACTGAAAGGGGGGGTGAGAGTCGGCGGGGAACTTACGGAAAAACTCCTCGTCATCCAGCCAGTAGAGGTCGCCGGAGGTAATTTTACCGTCGATCATCCCGGAGTATACCCCTTGTTTAATCATGGCCGTTGCGATTCTCACCGCCCGATGCCAGTACACAGTACGGTACATCAAATACTTTGAAAACAGTACATTCTCCACCGCGGTTACCCCGTCCGATTCTATCGCGATTCCCTCAGTAGGATGGGGCAGCATTTTATGCAGCACAAATTGGCTGTCCTGCATACCGTAGGGAACACCACAGAAAAAGGCGTCACGGTTTAGGTAGTCCAGCTTATCCGGATCCAGTACTCCGGAAAGCAGTCGGCGGTAGAAGGGGACTTCTGTGTGCTCCGGCGGTGTCATATGTTCATCTACAATTGCCGCGACCATCTCCGGCGGGCAGCCGACATGGTCCCGCAGGGCACCGGCAAGGGGTTCGGAGAGTACCCCCTCGGCAGTCAGCTGCTCATGTTCTTTCAGGGGCAGTTCCTTCAGGGAGTGGGCAAAGGGAAAGTGCCCCAAATCGTGCAGGAGTGCCGCCGCTAAAAAGGCCTTTACCCCCTCAAGGCTCAGGGGTAGTTCTTCACTTTGTTCCAGCAGTGCCAGCAGGAGCAGTCGCGAGAGGTGAAATACCCCAAGGCTGTGGTTGAGACGGGTATGAACGGCCCCTGGATATACATGAAAGGAGGGACCGAGTTGTTTAATTCTTCCCAGTTTTTGAAACGAATCAAGGGCTACTACCTTTTTAAAGCCCGAAGAAAGGTAAATATGCTGCCATAAGGGATCTCGAATAGGCTCTGTATAGTCGTGAATCAAATGGCGGAAAATTGAATTGCGTATAGTCGGGCTCATACAGCCCCCATATGGACACTCCGGGTGTATGACATGTTGGTCTCCAGCTTTCGTATAATTTGTATAATTCTTATAATTTTCAAGGTCTGGACAGTCTACATCAGGTATTCTTATTTTGGAAGTCCTAGGACTTCCAAAATGACAATACCCACACCAACTTTAAGATAAACTACCTATCTTACACAAAATGTGAGCATTCGCAATGTGAAAAATTTTAAAATTTTTTCACATTGCGAATTGCTGAGTCTACATACTCTCATTTTATTTGGCCATACGCATTTAAAGACCTAGGGTTTGGCTATGGTTTGACAAAAACCCTTTCATCGTATACCAAGTAGTAGTAAATAGTATGAAACAGTTTAAAAGCGGATTAGTTTCTTTCATTCTGATTTCGACCCTTCTATGGCTTTTTTTGGTCGGTCTAAATTCCTGCACCAAGAGCGAAGACTCGTCCTCCGATTCATCCACCCCCCGCACAGAAAAGGGGCAGCCCCAGGACCGCTCTCTCAGTGAGAAGCCCGAAAACGGGGAAGAGCAGAAGCCCATTGAAAAACCGGAGCGCACCTTAATATTTGGCGAGAACACGGAAACAGGGGCAAACAAAACAATGGGTGAAGAAGCGGAGGAATCCCCTGAAACCGAAGTAGAAATAGCAGAACCATCGGTGACACTTCAGCGGAATGGGGCCTTTTTGCAGCGTGCCGGCACGCAGGATTATTATCCCTTCGATCTGGTGATAGGCCGGTTGGCCCCTATTCATAGTGATAAAAGTGATACCGGCATTATTGCGCAGAGGGCGGAGCGCTTTTTACGCTTCGCCCTTGAGGCACAGTTCGAGGAGCTCCGGAAATTAAGCTCCCCCTCGGCAGAGGATGCCCTAGTAAGACAGGTAAAAAAATGGCCGATAGAAGAGATAGGGATAGAGGAAATTCGAATTGGCGCGGTTGAGGTGGAGGATGGCCGGGCCCTGTTTGATTTTAGAATTATTGCCGGCACCGGACGTGTTGCCGGAAGTGCGGTGGGGGTATTTCAGGAGAAGGAGTGGCGGATTCAAGCCTTGGAGTTCAACGGAGGAGAGCTTTTAACTGAATATAGGGCACCGGATTATAGCGAGTTTCCGGATATGTACGGGTTCTTTCAATATTAAATGACCAGGAGAATGTAAAATGGGTGAAAAAGTAGGGAGAATTGAACAGGAGTATGTATTAGGTGTCATCTGTGACCAGAACATGCCGATTGATATTCACGGCCGTGAAATTCAGGTGAAAGGTACGGCGGTTGAGAGTGAAGATGATACACTCTATGTAAAGTGTGATACCGATGAAGGCAAGTTGTTCGAGCGTGGTGATGCGGTGCGGGTATATTTTTCCTATTTCGGTCATACAATGATGTTTGAGACAAAAATAACGGAAGCCGGGGAAACCCTCCAGTTGGCAGTACCCCCGGGCTTAATAAAAAATCTCGAAAGAAAGTTTGAACGAATACCCCGCCCTGAAGGGCTTTCAATGAGTTTCGAGTATGAGGATGTGACGGTCAGACTCGGTTTTCCCCAGTCCCGGGAGTACCGGGAAGTAGATGAACCTTTGATTTCCGAGTATTTCGACACTGATGAAATACAATCATTGATTTCACAATTCAGAGAAAAAGCAAAGGGCTTTGCTGAGCATAACAACATTGTGATGTTTCGTAACCGTGAGCCCTCGAGCTTTGAAGAACGCCTGATTGCCGATACAGGGAAGAGCCTCTTTATTTCACAGCTCGATCGCGGTTTGCCCTGGGAAGGACAGATTGTTCAGCATCCTGTAATTGCTCAAGAGCTTTTTCCGGACCCCACAGAGCAGGACGGCAGTTATCTGGGGATGAACCGTCAGCAGGTGAAGGCGTATTTTGCTGAAAAAAGCGGGAGCGGTACTTTTTCCGAAATTTACTGTCCGATTATTTATTTGCAGTATGTGGTCGGATATGTGCATCTGTACAATACCCATAAGCGTAAACGCCCCTTTACCCTGGATACCCTTGATTTTGCATTGGAGTTTTCCTACGTACTGGCCTATGCTTTAAAAGAAAACGGCTATTTTCAAAGTGATAAAAAAGAGAGAAAACATTTTAAGGCGGAAATTATAAATATCAGCGCCTCCGGAATACTCTTCTCCTACCCCTCAGGAGAGCTTTCCCGGGCGATTCGTATATATACCGACCTTGACCTTTTGCTGAATATTGAAAAACGGTCGATTCGGGTTGGCGGTCGTGTCATGCGGCGATACGAAATGAACGATATGGCGTATTTCGGGGTACAGTTTATGGAAATTCAGCCGGAGGATTTCCGTTTTCTCTTTGACCATGTGTACGGACGCCCTTTTACGGATAAGGACGATCAATTATGGGAGGGAGGGGCAAAACCCCCGCCAATCGAACTGTAATAACAAAGGAAGCATCAAAATCGACCCTCAAGTTCTCTGTATTCTCAGCTCTTCAAAAATATGTACCAGCTTATCGTAGGTTGCGCTTCCGTAGTCAGAGGAAAATCCCAGTATCTGGAGGCCCAATGCGAATAAGGGGCCGTCCTCTTTACTCCAGCGAATTTGGGTAAGTACGTTGAAGGGTTCTAATTTGAGGTCCGGATGGGAGATGAGGGTAGTATGTATTTGTTCTCCTACATCAGGAATAGAGTTGTCGAAAATGTCCACCCGCAGTCCGGTGGAGGACAAATCGCGGACATAGCCGATAATATCGTAAAAGAGGAACACCGTCTTTGCATAAGACATTGACCGGTCAAAAATTCTTCTGTTCTGCATATACTTGACCCTCCGGTACAGAAGTTTGTTCTTTTTCCGGCGGCACCTTGTCCTCCCGGAACGGGACTGTGTGGAGCTCGATTATTGTGCCTGCAGTTACCCTAGGGTCCCACTCAACAGGCTTTTCGTGGGGGTCGATAAAGGAAATTGAAAAGAACGGGAATGTCTTCCGGGCCAGATAGAGACCCAGCCCGAAGCGCATATATTCATGTTCCTGACGGTAACGTTCAAATTCTTCGTTGTGAATATCAATTTCATCAACCTTGGTGTGTATGTCATAGGGAAGCTCTGAAATATCAAATCCGCCTCCCCAATCCCGAATATAAATGTGAAAACCCTCTTTACGCTCCTGAAATCTCAATAAAATCGGGTCGTTTGCGTTTCTTTCACGCTGAGCACGGAGAGAATTGTTGAGCAGTTCAAGGACGGAGTAGGTGATGTGTTCGGTTGGAATGAAGGAACCGATAAATTTTACTCTATTGAGTTTTGCCAGAATTTCCTGAAAGGGGGTTTCAGGTGAAATTCTAAATACAAGCCTTTTACATTTTGTTGAACCGTACTCTATGTATTTTTCCATATTCCTGTTATCACAAATTTACGTCTCTTTTGTCAAATTAATTGCTAGTGAAAATTCTAATTTACTTTACATTGTTCGATTCTACGTTAAAATAAACACGAATGATTAATATTACCATAGAAATTGATGGTGTGCATCAATTAATGAAAACAGATGCACATTCGGCGGACAAAATTGTACAAGGAATTCAAGCTCTTTTTCCGGCTCCTCTCTTTCAATCGGAATCGGTGAAGTCTCCTTTATATCGATTTAGTTGTGATGAGGATGATATTGTTCTCTATAAAATCGTGGAGGTCCTCCGATCACTCTTTCAAATGCAAACTGAGTGGGCCGATGATATCCCCGGTTTTACCGTATTAGTTCAAAAGGGCGGATTACTGAGAAAAAGTCAGAAGAAGAACGGAATTGGGAACGAGGTCCTGATGCTCCCCGAGGAAAACGGGATCTGGTGTGCCCCCGCAACTGCCGATGCAATTAGTCACTTTGTCCACTTTAAAAAAGTAGAGGGCTATTACAAGATCATTGATTTTGAACGCGAGGTAGTGAGTCCCCAGGACACCCCCGAACTCTTTGGTACTGGTGGTCTTTATGATCAACTGATAGATTTGATCCTCGAAGTAGATTCGGGATATCGATGTATCACCCTCCTGCAGGGGCCGCAGTTTAGTGGAAAAAGGCTCCTGATCCGTTCGGCTTTGCATGCCGTTGAAGCCGGCATGGGTGGGGTAAATTGGTATGAACTAGACTATTTTACCGGCCTAGGCTCGGTGTTTGCATTTCTTGTTTATAATTTTGATAAAAAAGTACTGGCTGAGTTTGATGATCTCTTATACTCCAATGAGCTGGAACTGTGGAAGCAGCTGCGCACACTGCAGGAGATAGAGCCGGCTGTCTGGTCGGATACCGACCTTAAGCTCTATTTTCAGCTGTACCTGAGGGCTTACGGGCGTCGGATGAAGCGGGAGCTCTTGCCCCCCGTTGTTATTGTGTATGGATTTGATCAATACCCGGAGGAAGTACAGCATTTTTTAGCTGCCCAATTTGAACTTTTGCTTCAAACTGGGGAGGGGATACCGGTAATAACTCTGCGAGAAGAACAGAATTTGATTCCAATGGAAGATAGTACCGAAACAGTAGTGCTTGAAATAGAGGAGTGGCATAAGCAGCTCCACACACAGTTTGGTGAAAGGCTTGCAAGCCCTTACGAGGCATATGAGTTTAGTGGTGATCCGCCTCAGAGGGGAGATTTGTTTCAAAAATCCCCTGAAGAGCTTTATATCGTTTTGCATATCTGTTTTGCCCTCAAGGGGCTGCTGAACAAGGAATTACTCCTGGAATTATTACAGGAAGTGGGGATTCGCCGGAATGAGGCCGAGCAGAGTCTTTATCAGTTGAGCGCCCTTGGTTTTATTGGGAACACCGATCACTATCCACCGGTACGTCCATCGATTCCCGAAGCAGTGAAAAAGAGCCGAATGTTAGATAGGACCCGCATCAACTACTATATAGAGCAGTTTCTCATGTCCCACCTGGGGGAGCTTAATTTTTACGATGTTGTCCATATCGCAGAGGAGCTGGATTTCTCAGCGGATAGTCTGAATAAAATTACCCGTTGTCTGGAAGAGGCCTTGCTTTCGGATATTGAAGTACCCCTTCAGCCATTAATTGCAACGCTGCCGAAGTGGTTCTCCGAGCATGATAAGGCTGCAGCACTGTGTACAGAGCTATTAGCCTGCCTTCAGGATGGTGCCTTAGAAGCGGCGGAGGAAGTATATCGGGACTTGTTCGGCCGGGGAGAAGAGGATGTGCCCTCGGATACCGGAGCTCCCGGGGTATTATTTTTGTACACGGAGGGTTCTTATTTATGGAGGAAAAGGGGGGACTATAAATTAGTTTTAGACAAGTCAAAAAAAGCCCTTCTCCAGGTTCAGGAACAGAAATTTCCCGAACTTGAAGCCCGGGCCACCCTCCTGCTGGGTAAAGTCATGCTGACCAACGGAAGAATGAGTGAGGCCGCCGAGTATTTCAGACAAGCCCGGCAAAAGACCTTTGATACAGCCCTCACTTCAGCTGCCTGCGAGAGTACTGCATTAACCGCCTTAACCCATTTTATTAACGGCGACTATTCATTAGCGGCATCCCACGCCCAGGCGGCCCAACAGAAAGCCGTTGCTACGGGGCGCCGTCTCTGGGAGAGGTATACGATGATGCTTCAGGCCCGCATACAGTTTGAGCTCGGCCGTTACAATGAAGCCCATGTGCTGTTTCAGAAGCTCCTTACCCACGACCAGCTCTATTTCCATGGGGAGAAAAAGAATTTGCTCACCTCTTGGGTGTTGCGATCCTCCATGTACCAGGGATTCATCCATTATTCCGAGGAAATACTAGAAAACCTCCCGGAAAGCTCTGAGACACTCTTCTTTCAGGCGGAGGGTCACCTCTTAAATCGAGATATAGAAGAGGCCTATCGCTATATTGTCGCGGCCATACAGCATCGTAAAGAACATGAGCAAAATGATATTCTACCGATTGCCCGTCTCCCTGGGGACGGGTTTGAACCCTATGAAAGTTTTGCCCTCAAAATACCCGGAGTGTACGATGTTCCTCTGCAAATTATGTATGCTGTTGAAGGCTTTCTGCTCAACGAGCTTGGCCGGGAAGAGGAATCGGAGGCGGCGTTTGAACGTCTCTTTGCCCAGGAGCGCCTCACCCGGCAGGACCCGTACCGGCATCTCTACTATTACTTTCGTACCATAACTCTCCCGGTACATAACGAGAAGGAAGAGCTTAATATGACCACCCTCCTGAGTAAGGCCTTCCAGAGCTTACAGAAGATTGCCGGCCGGATATCCGATCCCTCCGACCGGCGAAGCTATGTATCGATGAATTACTGGAACTCTCGCCTGTATTCCCTCAGCCGGCGCTATAAGCTGGTATAAACTGCTATAAGCCGGTTTACACCGGGATGTCCTTGTCGCGGGGCTGCAGTTCCGGAAGCTCAAATTCATCGGGGAGGGGGACCGGTTTTCCCTCATTATTTACACAGGCCCAGGTGATGTCGCCGGTGCAAAGTTCCGTTCCTTCCCGGTACACAATCTGCCGAAAGACCCCGCTGAAACGCTTTCTTTTCACCGACTCGGTGGTCACAAAAATCTCATCATTTAGATAAGCCGGAGCTTTATAGTGTGCCTGAATTTTAGCTACAAAAAGGCTTAAACCCTTCTCTAAAAGTGCCTTGTAATCAAATCCGATTGTATTTAAAAAATCCATCCTGGCTGCTTCAAAATAGTTGAGATACGTGGCGTTATTGACATGACGATGCATATCCAGCTCGTAACTGCGAACCTGTGTTGTCCATGTGTGTATCACTTGAACTCCTCCTGTAAAGTAGTACCTGTAAATTATTATTTTTAAGCATATTGACACAAAATGCAATCCATTGGTATATTCTTTGAGACACGTGGTGGCGTAGCTCAGTTGGTAGAGCAATCGGCTCATATCCGGTTTGTCAGGGGTTCAAGTCCCTTCGCCACTACTTTTTGAGCATTCGCAATGTGAAAAATTTTGGATAATTTTCACATTGCGAATTGCTGTTTTAAGCCGTTCCTGCTTTTCAGGGCCGGCTTTTTTTTGTATAGTTCAAAAATGGCTGAGTTTAAAAAGGACCTTCAATTCTGGAAATTTTCCTTTTACGGTTTTGTGAAGAATCTGCGCTTTTTCGACCCTTATCTGATACTTTTTTTTAGAGAAGTGGGAATTAGTTATTTTGAGATAGGCGTGCTGTTCAGCATTCGTGAAATTGCCACAAACATCTTAGAACTGCCTACCGGTATAATTGCAGATTCCTACGGTCGACGCAGGGCGATGATGGCCGCCTTTTTTGTGTACATCCTCTCCTTTGTGGTGTTTTATTTCTTTCCCGCCTTTATTCCCTATATTGGGGCCATGCTGCTCTTTGCCGTGGGTGAAGCGTTCAGAAGCGGCACCCATAAAGCGATGATCCTCGATTATATCACCAGAAATGGAATGGCCGATCAAAAAGTCCACTACTACGGACATACCCGCAGCTGGTCTCAGAGGGGTTCGGCCCTCTCTGCTCTACTTGCCGGACTGATTGTCTTTGTCCATGGTCAGTATCATCAGGTATTTCTCTACAGTATACTACCTTATATAATTGGATTCTTTCTCATTAAAAGCTATCCCGAATACCTCGATTACAATGATGCCGCCGACGAATCCAAGTCGAGTATATCCGAGGGTGAGAGCACGAATGTGGGGGTTAAAATAAAACGGGAACTTCGTGCTTCCGTTAAGGCGACGCTGAAGGATTTTCGTGATTTGCTGAATTATAAAAAGTTACGCTGTTTGATGTTGAACTCAAGTGTATACGACGGGGTTTTTAAAACCGCAAAGGACTATATTCAGCCCATTATGAGGAACCTTGCCCTTGGCCTTCCCGTGTTGATGGCCCTTGGAGAGCAAAAGCGGGTCGCACTGATGATCGGGGCCCTCTACTTTTTTCTTTATATGCTTACAGCGGCGGTTTCACAGAGGTCCGGAAAAGTGGCTGAACGCTTCAGCACTCCGGAGAAGGGCTTGAATCTTACTTACCTTGTGTCCATCCTGGTTGTGGTTGCCCTAGGGGTGAGTATGCTGTACAATGCCTCCTTAGCGGCGGTGGTGTTGTTTATAGGTTTTTATGTACTGCAGAACCTCCGCAGACCAATGACCCTCGGCTATGTGAGTGAAAAAATCAAGGGGACGGTGATGGCCACCGGTTTGTCGACTGAAAGTCAGTTAAAAACCCTGATTGTGGCGGTTGCAGCACCGATCTTCGGTGCTTTAGTAGATACTGTCGGCATTGGCTGGGCTATGTGCGCCCTGGCTGTTATTCCTCTGGCTGTATATCCACTCCTGCGGGTACAAAAATAGTAGATGAAGGTGTAAAGATAAATGACGGGTTTTTTTATAAAAAAGGCTTTTTTTGACGGGTGGGACAATCTCCTTACACTTGTTGCGCTGAACGCCGGTTTTGTGGTGCTGATAGTTCTGTTTTTAGCCATACCGATGATCTCATCAGGTGTAGTGGTTCTTACTATTTTTCTAATGGTGATTGTTGTGTATTTGTTTCACTTTTACTCCGCCGGTGTGTCCATGTTCTTAGGCGACCTCGCCCTGGACCGTTCTCCGGAGTTCAGGGATTTACCCGGATACATTGCCTCTACCTGGAAACTGGCCGCGGTGTTTGGGACAATTACAAATGTACAGATACTGATCCTTTTAATCGGTTTTCCCTTTTATATTTCTCTGGGGGGTGTGCTTGGATTGGCCGCTATGGCTATTCTTTTCTGGGTTTCTGTGTTGTGGGGATTAATAACGATGTGGATTTTTCCCGCCCGCCGTCAGCTGAACAGCGAGGTTAAAACGGTCCTCAAAAAGAGTGTTGTTCTTTTTTTTGATAACCCCGGCTTCTCGGTTTTCCTTGGGTTTTACACGCTGTTTAATTTTGTGCTCTCCGTGGCAACCGCATTTTTAGTACCCGGTATAAGTTCGATTCTCTATTCCCATCAAATAGCTTTGAAACTACGCATGTTTAAGTACGACTATCTTGAAGAGCATCCGAATACAAATCCAAAGGAAATACCCTGGGGAGCCCTTCTTATGGAAGAAAAAGAGAAAGTTGGGCCGCGATCTCTGAAGGGAATGATTTTTCCCTGGAAAGATTAGATTTACATGGCAATAGAAGTTGAATTGAAGGCGTGGGTCGAGCAGGTAGACACGCTTCGAGACAAAATTCTTAAAATAGCTGAACCTCACGGTCCCTTTGATAAAAGAGACACTTACTTTTCCCTCCCCGGGCAGGATGCATCGCTTTTTCGTATACGCAGGGAGAAGGAAAAGAATACCGTTACCTATAAAGAGAAGGAGCTTCTCGATGGTATAGAGGTGAATCAGGAACATGAGTTTACCGTTGACGACGCCGAGGCATTTACAGATTTTTCCCGCTACCTTGGCTATGGTCTTTTCATTGAGAAACATAAACAGGGTACTCTTTATAGGTGGGAAAATGTAGGGATTGAACTCAGTCGTGTAGAGGGCCTAGGCTGGTTTGTGGAAATTGAGGTACTGGTTGCTCGTCAGGAAGAGGTACCGAAGGCCCGTGAAAAGCTGCGTCATGTGCTGCAAGAGCTTGGAATAACTGAAGAAAAAATAGAACCTCGGTATTATAATGAGATGCTGAAAGAGAAAAAAACTAAAACATAATGGGGAACAGTAATGGGAATTATTGAGTTATACGATGTTTCTCTTTCCTTTGGGGAACACCAGATATTACACAACTTGACCCTCGATTTTTGGGAAGGTCATATTCATGCGGTAGTAGGGCCGAACGGCGCCGGAAAGTCTACCCTGGCCCATACAATAATGGGTCTGCCGGACTACCGTGGCCATACGGGGGACATTCTTTTAGATGGAAAGTCGATAAAAGGGCTTTCAATAAATGAGCGTGCCAAGCTTGGTATAACCCTGGCGTGGCAGGAGCCGGCACGGTTTCACGGTATTGAGGTGCGGGAGTTCATACAAAGGGCTTCTTCAAAGAGCGGGGGAGAGAAAAGCCCCGAAGAGGTGATGAATATGGTCGGTTTGGATCCCGACAGGTACCTGGTCCGCGATGTCGATACCACCCTCAGCGGGGGAGAACGTAAACGGATTGAGCTTGCCTCGATTGTAGCAATGCAGCCAAAGGTAGTGTTGATGGATGAACCTGACTCCGGGGTTGATATTGATGCGATTCAGGCAATATTTCAGGTGCTTGAGTCGTTGAAGGAACAGGGGACCACGGTAATTATGATCACCCACTCGGCGGAGGTATTGAAACACGCCGACCACGCCTTTCTGCTGTGCAACGGGGCCTTGGTCGATAAGGGGACGGTGGAACAGCTTAGTTCCTATTTCGAGCGCAAATGCGTCCCCTGTACCCACAAAAATGTACCCGATGAAGAGGTGAAGATATGAGTAATCAGTCTGCAATTGATACACTGCTCTCCACCATTAATATGCACAGTCACTCCTTCGAAGAAAATACCGCCCACGTAGAGATTCACGGCAACCGTGTACTCAACACCACACTGGTGGAGGGGCTGAAAATTGAATCGAAGGAGACCGACCGTGGTGTCGATGTCGATATTCTGGTAGAGGCCGGAACGGTAATTGATGAACCGGTATATTTCTGCTTCGGCATGCTGGAGAACGGCCTGCAGCACATCCGTATGAATGTACGCTTCGGCGAATACGCCAAGGCCCACTTTATTTCCCACTGCAGTTTTTCGAATGCCACCGAAGTCGAGCACATTATGGATGCCGATATTCATCTGGAGAAAGGTGCGGAGTATACCTATTTCGAGCGCCACGTTCACAGTATGGACAGTGGAATAAAAGTGGTCCCCAAGGCCAAGGTGACTCTGGAAGATCACAGCCGGTTTTCGACGGAGTTTGAGCTGATTAAAGGACGAGTAGGGCTTATTGATATCGACTACGAGGCGGAATGCGGCCCCTATTCAGTGTTGGAGCTCCTCTCGCGTATCAGCGGACGTCAGGATGATGTTATTAAAATTCGAGAAGCCGGTCACCTGTATGGGGAGTATTCCCGGGGGGTGCTTACCAGCAATATTGCCGTGCGAAACCAGGCACGGGCAGAGATATATAACGAGTTGACCGCCACCGCTGAGGGGGCTGCCGGCCATGTGGATTGTAACGAAATTGTACAGGACCAGGGGCGGGCAAAGGCGATACCGATTGTAGACGTGCGTCACCCCAAAGCCCATGTAACCCACGAGGCGGCCATTGGTTCGGTCGATTCAAAACAGCTGCAAACGTTGATGTCCCGGGGGCTTACTGAGGATGAGGCGGTGGAAATGATAATACAGGGTCTGCTGCGCAAATAGGTGCGGCGGGCAGTTTGGACGGTTCAGGCGTTTCAGAAGCAGCCGGTGTGGCGGGCGGCCCAGCATATGTGACTGGCGGGGCCCCCGTTGGTCCACCTTCGGGCTAAGGGGGCTTAACTCTCGCTATCAGTGTTAGTCCCTCCGCCCCAGTCTTTTTCTGCTTCTGTTTATTTTTCAGCGGCCGCTGGTATTTCTCCGGCTTTCTGAAGGCCGAACTTAGTCAAAATCGGACCAATCAGCTCGAAAAAGATACAGGTTGCAGTGACCGTAGTAATTACGGTGCTGCCGATTTCCTCCCCCCATGTGCCAAGGGCCGAGAACTCGTGTTTTACAATCAGGGCCAAACCGATTGCAACACCGGCCTGACTGAGGATCCCCAAACCGAGGTACTTGCGAATCTTCGGTTCGGCACGGCCGATAGTGGCCCCGAGGGAGGCCCCTCCAGCCAAACCGATAATGCGGCTGACAATGTAGATAACCCCCAGAAGTCCCAGCGAGGGCAGAGCAGCCACATGGAGATTCGCACCGGCAAGTACGAAGAAAAGCACGAACAGAAGGGGCATCACATTCGACAGTTCATCCTCAATCTTTTTAAGAAGACTATTTGCCTGGGTATTTACTACTAAAAATCCAAGTACCATGTTTGTCAGAATAAGCGATAGATGCATAATTCCACTGAGGCCGGAGACTATAAGCACTGTTCCAAACAGAAGAATAAAAAGGTCCCGTTTATTTGAAAGGCGCCGGGCGAGAAACACAAAGATAAGCCCCATTACAATTCCCACCAGTAAACTCAGGCCGACTTCAAGCAAGGGTGGAGTAATCAGTGCGAGAAAACTCTTCGCTTCGGTGCCTGTTGCCTGCATCACAAGACTCTTGGAAATTGCAGCGGCGAACCCGAAAATGATTATCCCCAGGCCGTCGTCAAAACCCACCACCGAATAGAGGGCCTTAGTAAGGCTGCCCCGGGCTTTATACTCCTGGATTATTGCAACCGTTCCAGCCGGGGCACTGGCCGGGGCAATTGCGCCGAATATGAGACTCAGGGCAAGATCGCCGGTAAACCAGTACACCCCCAGAGTGACAAGGGTGAAAGCGAGCAGAGATTCGGTGATTATAATTACAATTATTGCAATGCCCTGCTGCTTGAGGGTTGTCATCTTCAATTCGAGGCCGATACTAATTGCCACAAAACCGAGGGCTACCTCGGTAATAAATCCGAGGTTATTCTGCATATGTTCGTTGAGCATATTGAAAAGGCTTGGCCCGAGCAGAACTCCCACCAGCATAAAGCCTATAATCGAAGGCAGTTTTACATATTTGGTAACCTTTCCAAAGTAGAGGCCCGCCATGGTCATAATGCCCACTGCCAGCAAATAGGGAATGTCTAGTGCTCCGATTGTCTGTTGTAGTGATTGTAACCCTTGCATATGCTTAGAAGTCTATCGAGCCTGAGGCATACATCAGTTCTTGGGCGGTAATAAGTATGCCGGGATTGTCGGCATAGCTATCCTCAATCAGGTTGATCTGTCGAATCAGATTGTTGCAGCGCCCCTTGGGTACTACCGTCTGAATGAGGCGGTTGAAGGTGGAACTGCCCTCAGTCCAGTAGGAGGAGAAGAGGGGCAGTCGGTTGAGATACTCCCCCGCATTTTGAGTTTCAATTACCGTAATCGATCCCTCCACCTCGGCGGAGAGCAGCTCGAGAACTTCGTCGAAGATTTCTTCCTTCTGGATATAGGTGTTAATGAGACAGTATCCTTCGGTATCCGGTTTTTCCTCGCGAATTGTAAGGTGCTCTTTGAGCATCCCTTCGATCTGCTCCGGTGACTCCTTCGACAGTAAATTATTCACCGCGCCGGGGGTTTTGATCATTTTGCTGATAGCCGACAGAATTTTGATATGTCGGTTGCGCTGTTCGGTCGGGCCGATAATCAGAAAAAAGATCTGTACCGGATTCCCATCGATCGAGGCAAAATCAACTCCCTTTGAAGTAATCATTACGCCCAGAACAAAATCTTCAAGGTTATCGACGGCACAGTGGGGAATTGCCACTCCCTCACCGAAACCGGTGCTTCCAAGGGCCTCTCGCTGTTCGAGGCGCTTGAACAGATCCTTCTGCTTGTATTTAGAGAGAACCTTTGTCTTAGCCGCATGTTCGGCTAATATATCGAGGGCCTCCTGCTTGTTCTGCGGTTCGGCATCGGTAAGAATAAAGTCTACATGTAACGGAGTATGTGCTGTACTCATATAAAGCTCCTGCTAGTTTATTTACTACTAAACTGATATACTGTTTTTCTAAGATACCGTTCTTTCGGCTTCAAAAACACAGTGGGAAATTCGGGATGATTGACCGCATCAGGATATTCCTCAGTCTCGAGGCACAGGGCATCGTGGGGGCCGACTTTTCCGCAGCGGGTAGCCAGGTCCTGAAGAAAATTGCCCGAGTAGAATTGGATCCCCGGGGAGATAGTGAACACCGTCATGGTACGGCCGCTGTTCGGCTCCCTTACACGGGCCGCCGGTAGAGAGAGGGCATTTTCCTCGGAAAGGGTAAAACAGTGGTCGTAACCGCCGGCTGCTTCCAGGTCCTTCCCAATTGGCTTGGGTGTACGGAAGTCGAAGGGGCTGTCTTTTACAGGTGCTATTTGTCCGGTCGGAATCAGCTCTGAATCTACCTGGACAAAGCGCTCGGAGTTCAGCTGGAGAATGTGGTCCTTTATGCTGCCGCTGCATTCTCCTCCGAGGTTCCAGTAGGTATGGTTGGTCAGATTGACCGGGGTGGTCCGGTCGGTGGCCGCTTCGTAGGAAAAGCTCAGCTCGTTTTTTTCAGAAAGCATTACCGTAAGTTTTACATCGAGGGTGCCCGGATAGCCCTGGTCCATATGTTCGCTGGTAAGGCTCAGGGTAACACCGGCCTCATCCTGTTTCTTAACCGGATACGCCTCCCATACTTTGCGGTTGAACCCCTCGACACCTCCGTGGATGTGGTGGATACCCTTGTTATTGGTATCCAATTGATATTCGGTATCTTCCAGAACAAAGCGGCCCCGGGCGATACGATTGGCAAATCGTCCCACAGTAGCCCCGAAGTAGGGGTGGGGGCCTTCATAGCCGTCGAGGGAATCAAAACCGAGGGTTATCTCATCAATATTTCCCGAATTATCCGGTGTTTTTACCGAGGTGAGGGTAGCACCGTAACTTATTAGTCGAAAAGAGACTCCATGGCTGTTCTCAATAAAGAACTCGTCCACCGCTTCGCCGTTTTTTGTTGTGCCGTAGGGTGTGCGTGTTAACTGCATTATTATGCTCCACTTACAATTTTTTTAGGGATCAATCCCGCTCGCCCAGGAGTTCCTTGAGTTCACGAATCTGGGTCACAATTTTACTTCGATCATAATTGCGGAACCGTTTCGGCACCATCTCACGGCTGGTGCACTCCAGTACCGCCACCATATTCTGTAGTTCTATTTCATGGGGGTAAGCCGGGGGAATAAAATCACGGATGGCTTCCTCCATCTCTTCCTTGGTAATAATTACATGGTTCTGCATGGCCGCATTGAATTTTGCTCTAATCAAAATTGCCTCTAAATCGGCCCCTGAGGATTCAAAATGATATCGCTTCAGTAAATCGGGAATACTGAATTTCTGCACCTTTATTTTCAGCTTGCGGATAAGGGTTTCAATTAGATCTTCCCGTTCACTCTGGGTTTCAGGATAAAAGAGGGCCAGGTGTTCCTCGGCCCGTCCCTGGCGCTTTATGTCGATGGGCAGAAGATCGGGACGACAAGTAATAAGAAACCAGATAATCTTTCCACGGTATTCGGTATTGCCCATAAAGGAGGTGATCTGTGCAAAAATTCGGTTGCTGGTACCAGAATCGCCGTCCTGGTTGCGGTCGCCTAAAAAGGCGTCCGCCTCGTCAATCATAACCCCCACCGGAGACATCGCCTTGAGAATATTGAGGGCCTTCTCCATATTAGATTCGGTGACCCCCTGCCACTTAGAGCGAAAATTGCGAAATTTGACGATAGGAATACCGATTTCCCCGGCAAAGGCGGTCACCATAAAGCTCTTGCCGGTACCCACCGGCCCGGAGATAAGGTAGCCCATGGGCAGCACATCAAGCCGCCCCTGTTTAATCGCCCGGGCGGCATTCTTAAACCGCTTTTTTACAAAATCATGACCGGACACAAAGTTAAGGTCGTGTTCAGATTCGATAAACTCAAGCAGCCCGGAGGCCTCGTTTTCGATGATCTCCTTTTTTCGCTCCCGCAGGTAGTCCAGGGAAACAGGACGGTTTTCCTGGTAAGATTCTGCGGCAATCTGATTGAGGTTCATCAAATTGAGTCCGCTGGTAATTTTTGCAATCCTTCCGCAGTTAAGATGATAATCCAGGATAAGTTCTTCCTTACGGTTGAGATATTCAAGAAAACTCTGGCGGACTTTTTCATCCGGCAGGGGAATATTCACCTTCACGGTGTGGGGAGATCGTACCAGGCGCGGGCTCAAGTCGGCCAGATTTTCCGTCAAAAGAAGTATTGAAACATCCCCCTGGGTAAAAATCGGATCATGGGCCCAGCGGTTGAGGGTTACCAGGCAGTATCGGTCCTCCTCATCCATATGGGAAAGCTCGGTGTGGGGCACTATGGTTTCGGCATAGTCCATTATTAGTACAATCCGCTTTTTATGGGGAATGTTCATAAGAAAATATTTTTCAAGATAGTCGAAAGCCTTCGACGGATTTTTCGATACGAGGTCTTCCGGATCTTCATCAGGAAAAAGACGACGCATTTCCGCCAGGTAATTCTTCCGCATTTCCCCGTCACAGAAGTTGATTCCCGAGGAACGGTCGTAGTAGACAATGATGTCTTTATTTCCGAACAGGACCTCTGATATGAACTCCTGTATCCGGACAAAAATAAACTCTCCCTCCACCATTTTATTCGGCAGAAAATCCCGGATGTTGCCGTGAACGATATAAAGATTCGTTGTTTTTGAGCAGTATTTGTAGGATAAGTCCTGCGCCCAGTAGGGCAGTACTTTTATGAACTCAAGGTTTTTTAGTATTAACTGTTCCGGCATGTTCCCTCCCATGGTGCGCTTCGCCTCTTAATCCTTTCGAAGCTTCTGAAAACCGGCGCCTTCGATGATATTCCTGCGTCCCTCTTCAAGGTGGCGCTGCAGCAGCTCTACTGCATCAGCAGAATTTCGTTTTAAATAGGAGAGTATTTTTCGATGAATTGTATAAGTGGATTCAATATCAATCGGACCGCCGATGCCGTAAATCTCAGTCATATTCAAATGCAGGTACAGTTCGTGGTAGAATTTGCTCAAGAAATGGTTTCCGGCCAACTCGCATAGCTTATTGTGAAATATACTGTCTAAACGGATGTATTCCGACACATGCTGTTCCGGTGGATGTGTAATTATCTCCTCCATTTTATCGACAATCCTGTCCATTTCGGTCAATTCGTCCTCCCCTATTGTACGGTAAATGGAACGAATTGCATGCATCTCAATCATCTCCCGAAGCTCAAAAGCATCCAACACATCTTTCTGTGAGGGTTCGGCAACATAACAGCTGCTGCGGGGTTGAATGACTACCACCCCCTCGTGTTCCAGCCGCTTAAGGGCATCCCGAATCGGTATTGTACTGACCCCTAAGTGCTGGGCCAGCTGTTTTATATTAAGGGTGTCTCCATATTTCAATTTTCCGGACACGAGTTCGGATTCAAGATAGGTATATACCTCAGCACTAAGGCTCTGTTTGTTATTTAAATCTGCCATTTATTTCCACTCAACTCCGAGTGTAGTGCGAAACGGCCCTTTAATGCAACCCGCCTTTTATGAGTGTGTACTGGATGCGGCCGGGCCGACCAAGTGTGCCCAAGTGTGCCCAACTGTGCCCATGGGCGGTAAGAGGGATGAAAGGGGTGAAGGGGGCTTGATACCAAGCGCCGGTTCAGCGTAGGCTAACCGGCAGGAGCACATACGATGGAACAAGAACCGATCATCATATACACCGACGGCGGATGCAGCGGAAACCCAGGTCCCGGGGGATGGGCTTTTGTGCTGAACGACGGCAGCCTGCGGCGTGAGAGGTCCGGGGGCTCTCCGGACACCACCAACAACAAAATGGAGTTAACCGCCGTCATCGAGGCCCTTAAAACAGTACGCGATGAGAGGGATAGCGAAGACCGGCAGATAGAATTGTATACCGACAGTCAGTATGTAAAAAATGGAATATCAAGCTGGATCCACAACTGGGAGCGAAACGGATGGCAGACCTCCGGAAAAAAGCCCGTGAAAAACAAAGAGTACTGGCAGGAGCTGAAAGCCCTGGCCGATGTGCTGCCGGTAAGCTGGCATTGGGTAAAAGGCCATGCGGGAAATGAATTGAATGAAAAGTGCGACCAAATGGTGCGAAAAGAGATGGATGCACAAATTCAAAGAAGCAGAAACAGTTAAATGAACAGTTAAGGGTCGCTCATTCCTCTTTAATTTCCGCTTCAAAATAATATTCATTTAAATCAAAAGCCCACTTTTACCCCTCTTCTTTAGTAGGAGGCGTCATGCAGATTGTAAGTTTTGTAAATCGTGGGTATACGGGAAGCATTGTAACCGTCGAGGTTGACCTTCGTCGCGGTATACCCGGTATGGATGTCGTTGGTTTGCCGGACAGCGCTGTAAAAGAGGCCAGAGAGCGGGTACGGGCTGCGGTGAGAAATTCGGGGTTTCGCGTTCCGAGGCAACGAATATTGATCAACCTTGCTCCGGCGGGGGTGAAAAAACAGGGGGCCGCCTTTGATCTACCGATGGCCGCTGCCCTTTTAATGGTCGATGCACAGGTGCCCGAGGCGGGTCCTCTTACTATGCTGATTGTCGGAGAGCTTGAGTTGTCCGGGCGAATCCGCCCGGTGGCGGGGGTGCTGGCGGCGGTACATGCGGCGTTGGAAGGGGGAGCTCATATCTGTGTGGTCCCACGGGAGAACTTGAATGAGGCCAGGACCGTAGCTGGTGCGAAAGCAGTGGGCCTATCCCACCTTGCTGAAATGCCCCACCTCTTTAAGCTCGTAGTACATGGCTATCAAGATTCCTACAATCAGGAGTGTTGCAATCAGGGTTCATATAAGCATGTGAGTTCAGGCAGCGGTACATCTGATACCGACCCGACCTTTGGTCCCCAGGCCCCCTTAGGTTCCGATTTTGCCGAATTGCTGGGCCAGGAGCCCCTCAAACGGGCCTGTATGGTTGCTGCCGCAGGTCGCCACCATATCCTCTTATTTGGTCCGCCGGGGGGCGGCAAAACTATGGCCGCCCTTCGTGTCCGTGATCTGTTGCCGGACCTGAACAGGGAAGCCTCAATAGCAGTTACCAGAATATATTCTATTGGCGGCATGTTGCCGGAGGGGGCCGGCTTGCTGCATCGGCCCCCCCTTCGGGCCCCACACCATACCGCTTCCCGGGAGGGGTTGATCGGGGGAGGGGCGAATATTCAGCCCGGAGAAATCTCTTATGCCCACCATGGTCTTTTATTTCTTGATGAAGCCCTTGAATTTAATACCTGCCTTCTTCAATCCCTGCGGGAGCCGATTGAGCGAGGAATAGTGCAGATTGCCCGTTCAGGAAGTCACTATTGGTTCCCCGCACGTTTTCAACTATTGATGGCCACTAATCCCTGTCCCTGCGGCAAACTCGGTCAAAAGGATGCGGTGTGTATGTGCAGTCCCCTGGAGCTCCATCGTTACTGGAAAAAAATTGGTGCCGCCCTCTGTGACCGAATTGATATGCGAATACCGGTAGAATTACCACGAGCCTCGGTCCTTACCTCTGCCCGGGGGCTTACAAGCGAAGAAATGTCGCGCACGGTAGCTCGCACTATTCAAATTCAGAAGGAGAGATACGAATTTAGAAACGCCGATTATGGGACTTCACAACTGTCCTCTTATTGCAGACTCGATGGAACAAGCGGTAGAATTTTGGAAAAGGCGGTTACGAGTTTGGGTCTCTCTACCCGGGCCGCCCACTCAATTCTTAAAATAAGCCGTACTATTGCTGATCTTGAAGAGAGTGAAACTATAAAAAGTGATCACATCATGGAATCGGTCCAATACCGCCGTTATGGTGAAAGAGATTACTATTGGAAAGCAGCTTGATAGAGAACACCTGCGCGAGAAATCCTGAAGTGCGGGAGTGCGGGAGTGCAGGTGTGCAGGTGTGCAGGAAAATCGGCTTGGCAAACTATCGACATGTGCCTATACTCTTTTTAGGAGGTGGAGTGATGAAACTATACAGCAGGGGGCAGCTGTTTTTTTATAGCTTGAGTGCACTTGCAGTAGTGCTGCTGCTGCTAATCGGCTTCGGAATGCTGGAGCTTCCTTGGCTGGAGGAGGACACTTCACATTCTGGAAAGCCTGAAATCGGCGCTGAAGGGTCTGCTCATGAAGGGGCGGTTGGTGAAGGCGGCACTGATTCCCTCGGGACTACCACGTACAAACTGCAGACCACTACACGCAAGGAACTTTACCAGGTTTCAAATCGGGATACCACCCTTACCGATTATGAACGCCACAATATAAATGTCTATCAACGCTATAATCCCGGGGTTGTAAATATTACTACCGAAACACTTAGTTTGAACTGGTTTTTAGAGCCGGTCCCCCAGGAGGGCGGTACAGGTTCCGGCTCGATCATAGATAAACGGGGGTATATCCTAACGAATTATCATGTAGTCAAGGATGCCTATAAGGTTTTTCTCAATTTATATGACGGCACTCAATATGAAGGGCAGGTAATTGGAAAGGACCCTGAAAATGATCTGGCGGTAGTACAATTCGATCCGGGTGATAAAGAGCTGGTAACCATACCCTTCGGAGATTCTTCCACATTGCGGGTCGGGCAGATGGTCCTTGCTATCGGCAACCCCTTTGGGTACGACCGTACTCTTACTACAGGTATTGTTTCAGGGCTCGGTCGTCCGGTAAAAACTTCACGTAATCTGGTTATCCGCGGTATGATACAGACCGACGCTTCCATCAATCCGGGTAATTCTGGAGGCCCCCTGCTGAATACAAACGGAGAGATGGTAGGTATTAACACCATGATCTACAGTCCCAGCGGCGGAAGTGTAGGAATTGGTTTTGCGGTACCGGTGGATGCTGCTCGGAGGGTAGTGCCCCAGTTAATTGAGTACGGAAAGGTCCGGCGCGGATGGATTCAAATAGTTCCTGTGCAGCTTGAGCCGAGTATTGTCCGATACGGGGATCTGCCGGTACAAAAGGGACTTATGGTTTCAAAGGTAACCCGGGGTGGAAACGCCGATAAAGCAGGGCTGAAGGGGGGCGATCAGAGTAATCCCGTCCGTTATGGCCGTTCGATTATCTATTTCGGTGGAGACATTATCATTGAAGTTGACGGGATGAAAGTTTCTACCCTGTCGGACCTTTTTAGCGCCCTCGAGGACAATGAACCCGGTGAAACAGTAGAGGTTGTTGTTCTTCGCAATGGGCGTCGAAAGAGCTTCCGGGTTGAATTGATCGAGCGTCCCGATGAACTGGAGTGGGAATAAAAAATGCCGAAGTTGGAGGTTGTCTCGGAATACGACCCTGCCGGTGATCAGGGTAAGGCTATTGAAAAACTCTCGAGTGGTATCGACTCGGGGATGGCGCATCAGACCCTGAAGGGAGTAACCGGGTCCGGTAAAACCTACACCATGGCAAAAATTATTGAGAAAGTGCAGAAACCGACCCTGGTTATGAGTCACAATAAAACTCTGGCCGCCCAGCTTTACCGTGAGTTCAAGAGCTACTTTCCAAATAATGCAGTGGAATATTTTGTCAGTTATTACGATTACTACCAACCGGAGGCCTACGTTCCGGCGAAGGATTTATACATAGAGAAAGATGCTTCTATCAATGATGAAATAGATCGTCTGCGACTGTCCACTACCAGCGCTCTTATGGATAGGAAGGATGTAATTGTAGTCGCCACCGTATCCTGTATTTATGGTTTGGGAAGCCCCAAGGCCTTTCATGAAATGCGGGTGAGGCTCGAACTGGGAGAGCACATTGATATTTCTACGGTAGCGCGGGAGCTGGTGGGGCTGCAGTATGAGCGTAATGATGCGGTCCTGCAGCGCGGCTCGCTGCGAATCCGGGGAGATGTGTTGGAGGTCCATCCCGCCTATCTGCAGGAGGCCTATCGGATAGAGTTCGATTGGGATGAAATTGAACGGATTAGGCGGATAAATCCCTTGACCGGAGAAACCCTTGAAGAGCTCAGTTCGGTGGTAGTGTACCCGGCGAAACACTTTGTACTGCCGGAGCATCAGGTGCAGCAGGCCCTCTCGGAGATACGCACCGAGCTGGATGAACGCTACGAGGAGCTGACGGCCAAAGGGAAAATCCTTGAGGCCCAGCGCCTCAAAACCCGTACCGAATATGACCTCGAGATGATGGAGGAGATGGGCTACTGTTCTGGAATTGAGAATTATTCACGCCCCCTTAGCGGCCGAAAGCCGGGCGAACGACCGGCGGTGTTGCTGGACTACTTTCCTGAAGGGTTTCTGACCTTCGTCGATGAATCCCACGTGACCTTGCCCCAGGTGGGCGCAATGTACGAGGGTGACCGTTCGAGGAAAACGAACCTTGTGGAGCATGGCTTCCGGCTTCCCTCCGCCCTGGACAACCGTCCACTGATTCTGGCTGAGTTCGAGGAGATGCTCGACACAGTTATTTTTGTCTCTGCCACGCCGGGGAATACGGAAATACGGAAAAGTCGGCAGCTGGTGGAACAGATCATTCGACCTACCGGGCTGCTGGACCCCGAATTAGAGGTGCGCCCTACGGAAGGGCAGATAGAGGACCTATATGCGGAGATCAAGCTTCGGGTCGATGTGAAAGAGCGGGTCTTAATAACCACGCTGACCAAAAAAATGGCCGAAGACCTTACAGATTACCTCAGTGGATTGGGCCTGAAAGTACGTTATTTACATTCTGAAATCGAGACCATCGAGCGGGTGGAGCTGCTTCGGGATCTGCGCAGCGGTACTTTCGATGTACTGGTAGGAATAAATTTGCTGCGGGAGGGGCTGGATCTTCCGGAGGTTTCGCTGATCGCAATTTTGGATGCCGATAAAATCGGCTTTTTGCGTTCGGCTACCAGCTTGATCCAAATCATCGGGCGGGCGGCCCGGAATGAGCACGGCAAGGTAGTCATGTACGCCGACCGTCACTCCAAGGCGATGGAAGAGGCCATAGAGGAGACCGACCGGCGTCGCAGTATACAGCTTGAGTACAACCGGGCTCACGGAATTACACCGCGAACGATTAAAAAAGCGATTCAGGATATATTGGTCCGCAAAAAGGAAGAGGACCGCCAGGTAGAATTCGAGTCTGTAGAGCTGGTGAAAAAGGGATACAACATTCTTGTGCCGAGGGAGCGGAAAAAGCTCATGAAGCACCTCGAGGGTATGATGCTTGAGCATGCCAAAAACCTTGAGTTCGAGAAGGCGGCCCTGGTTCGCGACGAGATAGAAGAGCTGAAGCAGATGGGCTGAGCAGCGGGATAGGGCTGGTTACACTCTCCAGCCGAGCATCAGCGCGTTTCGCTCGCTCATTCGATCGGGCTACTCTACTACACATATGTTAAGTGGAAGTTTCGACGTCGCAACTTTTTTCGGCTTTTTCCGATTTATATGATGGAGTCATTGACTGCCCACAATATTATTCCTATTTTGAACCTATGGATCTCATCAGAATAATTGTTGCAATTCTGCTTCCCCCACTGGGTGTATTTCTACAGGTCGGCCTGGGCTTACATTTCTGGCTTAATATTCTCTTAACGATTCTGGGATATATCCCCGGTATCGTCCATGCCGTCTGGGTAATTGCCACGAGATAGGACGTTAGTTAATTCTATAAGTTGTTTTTCTAATTATCTCTGTTCA
>CAZDFY010000012.1:0-8475 GCA_964504785.1 uncultured Sediminispirochaeta sp.
GGACCTTATTACTATCAATCTCGATACACCTACACCGGTGAATGAAAAGAATGTGTATGATCAGCTTGTTCTTTTCAGGAACCCCGAAGATGTAGCCGAGGTAATGGTAAATGGAAGACTTCTCAAACAGGAGGGTCGCCTACTCACAATTGATGAAAATTCGGCAAAGGAAGATCTTCGAGGGGCGACTGAAGAGTTCTGGAAGATGAAATAGATCAAAAAGATCAAATAGTTGGCCTGTAGATAGAAATCTTCATGGGAAACCTAGGGATGTGAGAGAAAACGGAAAATCTTTGCAATTTTTTGTTGAACACGTGTTAAATTCAGGTTATAGTGGGGGCCACACTATTAGTAACAACTATTGGAGAGAAACCAATCAGGAGGAGTAATGGCCTACACAGCCTTTATCGATCTTAGAACACATATAATCGACGTACAGGAATCATCCCGAGAGGATATGGAGCTTTTTCTTGGCAGCCGCGGGTATGCCGCTAAAATACTGTATGACCGTGTAGGACCGGAGATCGGACCCTTCGATCCACGAAATTGTCTCATCTTTTCGGTGGGACCCTTTACAGGAACTAACTGGCCCACCGGCGCACGGATGACGGTAAGCGGAAAATCCCCCGCAACAGGCGCCTACGGATATGGGAATACCGGGGGCTTTATAGGTACCGAAATAAGAAAGGCAGATTTCGATGCACTTGTAGTAAGCGGTAAATCCGACACTCCGGTGTATATTCATATCCTTGATACCGATATTCAAATACTGCCCGCCGATAAGTTATGGGGCACTGCAGCAACTGAAACAGAGGACCTGCTGAAACAGCAATATGAGAAGCACCAGGTATGCTGCATCGGTCCTGGGGGTGAGAACCTTGTGTATTTTGCGGGAGTAATGACCGATGGAGGTCGGGCCGCCGGCAGATCCGGTATGGGCGCTGTGATGGGGTCGAAACAGCTAAAGGCGCTTGTGGTCCGGGGTACCAAAAAAATACAGACGCCGTCAGAGTTCAAAAAGAGGGCAACTGAAAAGGCGAAGAAGCTGCTGCAAAGCCCGGCTGCCTTGGATTACAAAAAATGGGGCACCAGCATCCTCATGGACTTCAAGAACCCCCGGGGTGATATTCCCACCAAAAACTATCAGGAGTGTCAGGCGCCGGTAATAAAAAAGGTAAATGCCGCGGCAGTACATAAGTACATAGATAAAACAGCAGGATGCTTCAGTTGCCCTATCCGTTGCGGGCGCCATTCGAAGGTCGAGGGCGGGCCCTATGCACATGAGGCCGACGGGCCGGAATATGAGACGATCAATTCCTTTGCCCCCCTGGTGGGAAATGATGATATGGAGTTGACCCTGTACTGCAACTATCTCTGTAATCGCTATGGAATTGATACGATCTCCACGGGTTCCCTTATCGCTTTTGCAATGGAGTGTCATCAGCGTGGAATTCTTGACGATTCGGAACTGAGCTTGGAATGGGGAGATCCCGATTCAATTACCGGTCTTATTCATAAAATAGCACAACGGGAAGGTCTCGGTTCCATTTTGGCCGATGGAGTAAAGCGGGGGGCCCCACAAATTCACCCGGAGGCCTCCAAATACGCCTTTCATGTAAAGGGTCTTGAGACCCCCCGACAGGAACCTCGTACAAATCGGGGACTTGCCCTCGGGCATGCAACCAGTGCCCGCGGTGCCGACCACCTGTATGGACTCTCAACAATCGATCAAACAAAGAACAAAGACGCGGCCACCCGCTACTTTCCCGAAGCGGATGATGAGATCCTAAATGTGTTCAGTCAAAAATATAAGCCGCGGGTACTCATATTTACCGAAGCCTTTTCGGCAATAAATGATTCCCTCGGGATTTGCAAGTTTTCGACGCTAGAAGCGTTTGCCCTTGGCCCCGAAGATATTGCCGAAGGGGTGAGTGCGTATTTTGGTACTCAGTGTACTATGGAGGACCTTTTACATATCGGAGAGAGGATTGTGAATTTGGAGCGTATGTATAATGTGCGCCATGGTATGGACCGTGGGGATGACCAGCTGCATGAGCGTTTCTTAAAAGAACCTCTTACAGTATATGTGGAAAAGGACGGAGCCCTCACAGATAAGGTGCTGAAGGAAGGGCTGGTGGTCCAGCTTGATGAGATGCTCGATGAGTACTACCGGCAGCGAAACTGGACCTCCATGGGTATTCCCAGCAAAGAGAAACTTACGGAGCTTGGCTTAGAAAGCTTAGTTCAGGACCTTCCTGGCTAAAAGCTCTTCGGGGTCATTTTTTTTCAAATTAATGCTGCGGAGTTAGGGAGATTGAAAAGGAGGAAAAGGGAGTGAGCTTTAATGTAGTAGGAACGCACAGCGCCCGGATTGATGCCTACGAGAAGGTTACCGGAAGGGCAAAGTACTGCGGCGATATTAATTATGGAAACCAGTTGTATGCGGCCACCGTATATTCAAAATATCCCCACGCCCGCATACTAAAGATAGATACCCACGAGGCTGAGCAGTGTGAAGGAGTGGTTGCGGTGGTGACCGCTAAAGATGTGCCGGCCTCAAACAGCATGTTCGGCCGCTTTCCGGTATTTGCCGAGGAAGAGGTAAAATATATAGGTGATGGAGTAGCTGCTGTAGCGGCGGAGAGTCCTGAAATTGCCAGAAGAGCGGCACAGTTGGTAGAAGTAGAGTACAAGGAGCTGCCGGCGGTTCTGGAGATAGAAAAGGCACTAGAGAAAGATGCCGCGAAGGTACATGAGGATGCGGAGGATAATTTAATAGAAAATGCCTCCCACAAGCTCTACTATGGAGATGTCCGGAGGGGCTTTGAATCCGCCGACAAAATTTTAGCACGTAGTTACAGAACTCATTTTGTCGACCAGATGTACATCGAACCTGAGGCGATTATCGCTCTTCCCGACCCTTACAGAAGGGGAGTTGAAATTCACGGTTCGATTCAAAACCCGTATTCGGTACGTCAGAATGTTGCCGAGGTACTTGGACTGAAATACAGCCGGGTCCGGGTGGTGCAGAGTACCATCGGCGGTAGTTTCGGCGGTAAGGATGAATCGGTTATGCTGATGGCCGCCCGCTGTGCACTTCTTGCATTAAAACTGAATCGGCCAGTGAAGATGGTGCTGACCCGGGAGGAGTCAATGCTCGAGAGTCCCAAGCGCCATGCCTATCTTGCTCAGTATAAAATCGGGGTGAAAAAAGACGGCTCTATCACAGCAGTTGAGGATACCATCTTTACTCAGGGCGGTGCCTATAACAATAAAGCGATGTTTGCCAACTGGCGCGGTTCGATTCACGCCGCCGGTGCCTACAGGGTGCCCCATGTAAAGAACGATGTGTACGGAGTATATACCCATACCATTTTCGGCGGAGCATACCGGGGATTTTCTGCACCGCAAATTGTGTTCGCCCTTGAATCTCTGATGGATGAGGCGGCGGCGGAACTGAATATCGACCCTGTTGAGTTCCGGCTGAAAAATTGCCTGAAGCCCCACGATCAACTTCCCACCGGTCAATACCTGCATCCGGATAAAATTCCTGCTAACCTTGAGAGTCTGATTCTCGATGTATGCAGACGTGCCGAGTATCAGCGAAAAAAAGAGGAGTATGACCAGTTCAATGCCGAGCATACCGATGAGAAGCGCGGGATAGGGATCGCCATAACCCTTCGCGGGACTGGTCTAGGAGGGGAAGGTATAGATACCGCCGGTGCATCTATCACGATAGAACCGGATGGAAGCGTGAATATCCAGAGCGGTCTGATTGAAATGGGGCAGGGCATGCGAACAGCCCACGCCCAGATAGTAGCGGAAGTCCTTGGCATTGAAATGGAGAGGATTACCTTTTCTACCTCGGATACCTCAATGGTAATGGACGGCGGACCTACCGTCGCCTCTAGGGGGACTCTTGCCGGCGGGATGGCAATGCTGAACGCCGCTGAAAAGCTGCTGTCGAGATTGAAGGACATAGCTGCGGTGGAACTGGGGTGCGCTCCTGAGGATATTACCCTGGACAATCACCGTTACTATAAAAAAGAGGATCCAAAAAAGTATTGTTCCTTTGACGACCTTATTACCAAGGGATATCGCGAACGGGGAATAAGCCTCAGTGCTCAAGGCTGGTACAACCCCGGGCCCGAACCGCTGGACCACCACACAGGCAGGGGGAATGCGTATCCCTCCTATATTTATGGAGCAGCGATGCCGGAGGTTCTAGTGGATATGCGGACCGGTAAAATCAAGGTTGAAAAGGTCACTTTAGCCTATGAAATAGGCCGGGCAATCAATCCAAAGATTGTAGAAGGACAAATCTACGGAGGGTTTCTTCAGGGGCTAGGCTATGGTCTGTTTGAGGAGATAGAACAGAGGGATGGGTATGTGTTCTCGCTTAATTTTGATGACTATTTGGTACCAACTGTAAAGGACGTACCCGATTTTGATTTGAAAATTTTTGAATCAGCCTCGAAGGTGGGGCCCTTTGGAGCTAAAGGGGTTGGTGAGATAGGGGTGGAACTGGCCGCAGCGAGCGTGGCGAACGCCCTGTATGCAGCCACGGGAAAACGCCTCCGAGAGTTACCTTTGAATCTGGAGCGGGTTTTAATTGGGCGTGCGCTGTCAAAATAGGGGGAAGAATATGCAACAATTTGATTATTACCGCGCCGGAACTCTGGAAGAGGCGCTGGAGATACTGAAACAGGAAGGGGAAGGGGTCAAACTGATCTGCGGCGGTACGGATGTACTCATTGATGTTCGAAACAATGCCCTTTCGGAGGAGGTACGGCTGCTTCTCGATATCAGTGGTTTAGAGGAGCTGAAAGGTGTTGAGCTTCGCAATGGTGAAATGTGTATCCGGGCGGGGACCACCTTGGCGGCTGTAGCCGAAGATCCATTGGTACGGGAGAAGAGCCTCGTGCTGCACACCGCCGCTGAGGCGGTCGGTTCTCAGCAGATAAGGAATAGGGGAACTGTGGCCGGCAATATTGTAACCGCCGCCCAGTGTGCCGATACAGTGCCGGCATTGCTGGTACTGAATGCGACCTTGGTCTTAAAGAGTGCAACTAATTCTCGGAGAGTTCCTATTAATGAGTTCTTCACCGGACCAAAGACAACCGCTCTCAAGCCGGATGAAGTGCTTACCGAGATAGCCTTTACTCCCCCTGGATCGAAATATCGCGGGGTCTTTGAAAAACTCATGCGCCGGGAGGCGGTAGCAAAATCCCGCCTCGGACTTTGTGTTCTGGCCGCCCAAAATGAGGCGGGGGAAGTAGAGGACCTGCGGATATCTATAGGCTCTTCTCTACCGAGCCACGGTCGGTTTCCGACGGTTGAACAGATGCTAAAAGGGATACGTGTGGAGGCACCCATGCTGCGCCAAGCCGGAATTGAGGCGGGGGAGTATATGGTGAGGGTCGGCGGTACCCGGTGGTCAACGGAATACAAACTTCCTGTGGTGCAAAATCTGACGGAAAAATGCTTGAGAGAAGTGCTGGAGGTACAATAGATGGGCTCTATTACAGTCAAATTTAAAGTAAACGGGATTGACAGGCACATAACAACCGATTCGGGGCGGAGGCTCTTGGACCTCTTGCGGGATGACCTAGGACTCACAGGGACCAAAGAGGGCTGTGGTATAGGTGAGTGCGGTGCCTGTACGGTGCTGATGAACGGACGAAAAGTGAACTCGTGTATGGTGCCGGCGGGACAGGCAGAGGGGGCCACGGTGGTGACCATTGAGGGGCTTGGCGGGGCGGATGAGAAACTTCATCCGATTCAACAGGCTTTTATAGATGCCGGAGCGGTTCAGTGCGGTTTTTGTACTCCGGGAATGATTATGAGTGCAGCGGATCTTCTCGAAGCTAATCCGGATCCGAGCGAAGATGATATAAAAGAGGCTGTGGCTGGAAATATTTGTCGTTGCGGAGCCTATCGGCAGATCATAGATGCTATCTTGATGGCCGCGGAGAGAATGAAGGTATGACTTGTTGATGGAATAAGGAAAGGCTTTGGGGCTTTTTTGTTTCAATACATGCGGGGTAGCCGTGTGAGTAAATAGTATGAAGGAGAGTATGGAGAGATGTATAGCGAATTAAAGGGTAAGCATTTGCTTACTACCCAGGATTGGACAGTAGAAGAAATACACAAACTTATAAATATTGCGGACCGTCTTAAACAGGACCGGATGATGGGCATTCCCCACGATCAGATTCTGCGGGCAAAGACCTTTTTTATGCTGTTTTTCGAAGAATCTACCCGTACCCGGAATGCCTTTGAGGCGGGAATTCATCAACTCGGCGGTCATGCCCACTTCCTAACTCCTAAGGCCACCCAGATCGACCACGGCGAGACCAGCAAAGATACTGTGAAAGTACTTAGCCGCTACGGTGAGGGTATCGGGGTGCGGAAAACCTACGGTGTGGGACAGGCCTACATGCGCGATATGACCCAGTGGTCGGATATACCTGTGGTGAATATGCAGTGTGAGGACTGGCACCCTACCCAGGTGCTGGCCGATTTGATGACAATTCGCGAAAAATTTGTGCAGGAACTACGGGGAAAGAAAATTGTGGTTTCCTGGACCAGCGCCCCCAACTACATTCGTCCATTGTCGATGGCCCACTCGCTAGTGGCATTGATGCCGCGCTTCGGCATCGATGTGAATCTGGCCCATCCGCCGGAGTTCAAGCTGAAGCCCGAGATCATGGAGATGGCCCGCAAGAACGCCGAAGCCTCCGGGGCTAAATTGGAGGTGTTCGATGATATGGATGCGGCCACCGAGGGCGCCGACATTGTCTACGCCAAGGGTTGGGGCCCCATCACCCACACCGAAGACGAAAAAGAGGGGCTGGCCTTGATTGACAAGTATCCCGGCTGGATCGTTGACCAGCGGCGCATGGAGCTGGCCGGGCCGGAGTCGATCTATATGCATTGCATGCCCTACGACCGCGACATCGAGGTGACCAGCGAGGTAGTCGACGGCCCGCAGTCGGTGGTATTCGACGAGGCGGAAAACCGCCTGCACATCATGAAGGCTATTATGGCCGCCACAATGGGCTGAAAAAAGGAGCACCTATGCACAGCGAAGAGCGTAAAAGCGAACATATGACCTCCCGCCGGCGGATTATGGCGGTATTGCAGGGCCGTACCCCCGACCGGGTGCCCTGGGTGCCGCTGACAGGACGGTTTTATGTCTCCAGTCTGCCTGCAATAGGTCTTCCGATTGAAGAGTTTGCTCCAGCGGAGCTTGCCACCACTCCAGCGTTGCAGGAGAGCCTGAACCTGGCGGAGATCCAGATCCTTCGCTACGTAGGGGCCGACATCATGCGCCGCCATGTAATGGCATGGAAAAACGAGTACCGCCGCTGCACCCCCTTCGAGCGCCGAGAGGGGGAGGCGTTGATTTCCGGCTTCGAAACCCCCAAGGGTACTATCTGGGAGAAACGTGAGTTTCTGAGCGGAACCGAGTACATCTCAAAACACATGCTGGAGACACCGGAGGATATCGAGGCGTACCGTGCAGTTATTGCAGATACCCGGGTGATACCCTTTTATCAGGATTTCAAGGAGTTTGAGGAGTTTGTAGGTGAGGACGGAATCAATACTCTGACCGGTCCGCTCACCCCGCTGCAGGAAGTGCTGCAGTTCAAGATGGGGCTACAGGCCACCACCTTCGCCCTGATGGACGAACCCGAGCAAATGGAGGCGCTGTTCAGCGATCTGCATAAGCTCAACCGGGAGATTTACCAAGTGATGGCGGAGAGTCCTGCAGAGGTTGCGGTTACCTATGAGGATACCTCCACTACTGTGCTGAGCCCGGACTGGTACCGGCGTTACTGCATGGCCGAGCTGGATGACTACACCGAGATCCTGCATCGGGGGGGAATGTACCACATTGCCCACATGTGCGGCAAGATTTCGCTGCTGACCGACCTGATAGCACAGGCCAAGTTCGACGGTGTAGACAGTGTCTGTCCTCCTACTACCGGCGATCTGGAGCCGGGGGATGCTCTGCGGCAGATCGGCAAAACCATCATCGGCGGACTCGAGCCTCCGGCCCTGTTTCGTATGAATCCTGAAGAGGTCCTTGAATATACCGCCGAAAAACTGGGGCAGGTGGCTGCAGTGGAGAGCGGACCGGCCAACTTCATGCTTGCCACCGGCGATTCCACGGCTGCCGGTACGCCGCCGGAGAATCTGCGGGCGATTTCCGAGTATGTGAAACAGCACCCCTGGTAAGGGCCTCTTGTGAGTGTTACGAAGCTTGTTGTAAAGCGAAGGTTGTAGCGAAAATTGCGGTGCCGGTGAAAGGCCCCAAAAAAGGAACAGAGAGAGGGAATAGAGAGAATGAACAAACTTCCTCAGATGGATTTTCCACCCGATAAAATAAAGCTAGAACTGTTGTATGTAGAGCGGGATAAATCCGAGGCTCAAACAGAGGCTCAACCCAAGTCGAAATCCGAGGCTCAA
>CAZDFY010000012.1:8575-15148 GCA_964504785.1 uncultured Sediminispirochaeta sp.
AAATCCGAGGCTCAAACAGAGGCTCAACCCAAGTCGAAATCCGAGGCTCAACCCAAGGCTCTGCCAAAAATCACGTCAGCCTACACGGAGCTCACTTTTCCACCCGCTCCGGCCGATCGCCCCTATCTCATCTCATCGTTGGTACTCTCGGCGGACGGAAAGATGGCCTTCGAGGATGTACGCGACGGCCCGGCCATCGCAAAAGAGAACTATTTCGATCCCGACGGCGCTCTTGCCGATTTTTGGGTCCTCAACGCTCTCCGGGCCAGCAGCGATGCAGTAATAATCGGCGCCGGCACCCTCAACAGCGAACCTTCCACTTCGGGCCACATCCTTGACCCCGAGCTGATCGACCAGCGCCTATCCAGCCGCCGGGCCGAGGAGGCAGAAACTGATGCCGCCAAAAAAACGAGCGCAGCAAGAGAAACGAGCGACACCGCGGCACGTGATGGAGGAGTCTCAGCCCACCCGCTGTCCGGCTCTCTCAATAGGCGACATCCGGTCAATTTTGTCGTCTCCTTCGACGGTACCGACATACCGCCCGATCATTTTCTCTTCAACATAGATCCCTCCGAGCAGCTGCCCGTGGCCGTCATGACCTCTCCCGATGGAGGCGAATATCTGCAGGCCAATTTTCCCCGGCCAGTGCAAATATATGACAGCTCTGCCGGCCGAGCCGCCATCCTGCATGACCTCGATCCCCACTCGGGAGTCACCCCCGTCATCACCACCGGCAGCAATTCCAAGCCCGACACCCCCGCATTTTTGGCCCTACTGCGCCGCCTCAACCTAGAACTCGTGCTGGTCGAGTCGCCAAGCTACACCAGCCACCTCATGCACCTTGAATCCATGGACGAGGCCTTCGTCAATTACTCAATGATCTACGCAGGCGGTACACAGAGCCCCGGCCGCAGCCTCGCCTTCACCCATACCTCTCACCCCCACGTTAAAATCATCGCCCTGGCAATGCACACGGAGAGCTTTATTTACACACGGCAGCGGTTCTTTTACGGAATCGGAAAGGAATAATATATGGATAGGAAAGAAGTCGAATTACTGGTGCGGGGCGCCTACATAATAACCATGGATGCGGAAAGACGCATTATCCCCGACGGAGCGGTGGCGGTTAAAGATAATGCAATCTTACAGATCGGGCGAAGCGGCGAACTGCAGGGCAAGTACAGGCCTGCAAAAACCATCGATGCCCGGGGAAAGTATCTCTTTCCCGGTCTAGTAAGCACCCATACCCACCTTTTCCAGACTGTGTTGAAGGGCCTCGGTCGGGACAAGCCCCTGTTTGAGTGGCTCGACAGCTCGGTGCGGCGGGCCTACCACCTCTTCGATGAACAGACCATTTACCACGCCGCCCTGGTTGGCCTGATCGAGGCGATCCGCAGCGGAGTGACCACCGTCACCGACTTTCAGTACTGCCACCCCCAGCCCAGCATCGACTATGCGGTGGTAAAGGCCTACGAAGCCCTGGGGATACGGGGGGTTCTGAGCAAGGCCCACTGCGATGTCTCCGGTTTTCCGGATGAAATTCGGCCGGCATACGTCGAGAGCGAGGATGATTTCTTCCGTGAAACCGAGCAGATGTGCCGCGACCTGGCCGGACATCCGCTGGTGTCGATGTCCCTGGCCCCCGGTATTATCTGGGACCTGAGCCGCCGGGGCTACGAACGCACCCGCGGTTTGGCCGACCGCTGGTCCATACCCATCACCATGCACCTCAACGAGACCCCCGACGACAATGAGTTCTCCCATCGCAGCTACGGAAAACCGTCGGTCGAGTTTCTGGATGAATGCGGGGTACTCGGCCCGGACTTTACGGCCGTACATGCGGTGCACATGAGCGAGCAAGACATTGCTACCTTTCGGGAACGCGGTGTGAACGTCTGCCACTGTCCCGTCAGCAATATGATCCTGGCATCCGGGGTGGCGCCGGTGCGAGAGTACCTGCGCCGCGGCATTCCGGTCAGCTTGGCCGGCGACGGAGCGGCCAGCAACGACACTCAAAATATGCTGGAGGTGCTCAAGCTCACCGCGCTGCTGCAGAAGGTGCACAGCGGGGATGCGGCGGCGGTATCTGCGGCTGAAGTGCTCGAGATGGCCACCCTCGGCGGCGCCCGGGCCCTACAGATGCAGGACCGCATTGGCAGCCTCGAAGAGGGGAAGCAGGCTGACTTCTTCATATTCAATCCGTTGAGTGCAACTTCGGTGCCGGTGCATGACCCTGTTACCAGTGTGGTTTACTCCTCCTCCCCGGCAAACATTGAAACCACCGTGGTGGCAGGAAAAACTGTGCTTGAGAACAACCGGATTTGTCGTCTCGATGAGATAGAGGTCCTAAAGCGTGCCCAGGAACTTGCCTATAGATTGGCAAAACGGGCGAAGCTGGGGAATGTTCAGTGGAATCAGAAAATAACTGTGCCGATGCAGCACACACAGGAGTAACTATGCGGTTTGAAAATAAAGTAATCATTATTACCGGAGCAAGCCAGGGCTTAGGTGTCGGCTATGCCCGGGAGTTTCTTAAGGAGGGGGCCAAGGTAGTTCTGGTTGCCCGGAGGGCCGAAAAGTTAGACCACACGGCGGAGCAGCTGGCCTCGGAATTACAGGTAAGTGATGCTGGGCGGCGAGTGCTGCCGGTTGCCTGTGATGTGAGTGATGAACAGCAGGTAAAGTCGATGATGAAGCGGGTAATGGATGCCTTCGGCACGGTGGATGTACTGATCAACAACGCGGCCCTCCACATTTCCAAAAGGGTTGTCGAGACCAGTAAGGAGGAGTGGGACCGGCAAATCGGCGTCAACCTAACCGGGACCTTTCTCTGCAGCCGGGAGGTACTACCGGTAATGATAGCAAAGGGCTGCGGTAAAATTGTGAACATCTCTTCCTCTGCGGCAAAACACTTTTTTCCAGGTTTTGGTGCCTATGCCTCCTCCAAAGGGGGAATTGTCAGCTTCACCCATACCCTTTCGGAGGAAGTAAAGGAATACGGGATCAATGTAAATGCGGTATATCTCGGTATGACCAACACCGATTACACCCGCCGGCGCCTAGAAAACGACCCGGCGGTAACCATCGATCTAAAGGAAATGCTGCAGGTAGAAGAAGTGTCGAAGGTGGTCCTATTTTTGGCATCGGATGAGGCGGCTCCTATTATGGGGGCTGCCCTGGATGTCTTCGGGAAAAAGGCCTGAGGAGCTGTGAAATGGGAATGCTGAATAAACGGGCGATGCGGCTGGTACGAGAACTGATGGAGGACCCTGATTATTTCAATGTGCAGGTCATCGGCCTTTCAAACGGGGCAACGATAATCGATATGGGCTCCGGTGTGCAGGGCAGTTGGAGGGCGGCTGAATATTTTACCCGAATCACCCTGGGCGATTTGTGCAGCTTTGGATATGGTACGTGGCCCCATGATAAAACCACCACCTTCGCCTCGGTACAGTTGGCGGTAGAACGGCCGCTCATCGCCTGCCTGGCTTCGCAAATTGCCGGCTGGCAACTGGGAGAGGGGGAGTTCGCTACCATAGGCTCCGGACCGGCCCGCGCCGTAGCGGCGGTCGAGGGGGACCCCTATATGGAAATGACCCCCTACCGCGAGTCCGCCGACGAGGTGGTCCTGTGTGTGCAGGACAGCCGCCCTCCTACCCCGGAAATGGCGGCAGCCGTTGCTGGGAGCTGTGGTGTAGGGCCCGAGGATGTCTACCTTCTGCTGGCTCCGGCGGCTTGCCTGGTAGGCTCGGTGCAGGTGTCGGCACGTATTCTGGAACAGGTGTGTCATAAGATGTTTGAAAACGGCTTCGATGTGGCTAAGGTAACAAATTGCCGCGGCTCGGCACCGGTAGCCCCTATCGTAAAAGACGAGGTAAAGGCGATGGGACGCATCAACGACGCCCTGCTCTACGGCAGCGAGACAGAATTCTGGGTTGATGCCGCCGATGGTGAGATAAAAGAGATAGTGGGAAAACTTACCTCCCTGGACTCATCCCCACAGTACGGTACTCCCTTTGAGGAGATTTTTGAGGCGGCGGGGTGCGACTTTTTTCATATAGATCATCAGGTACACTCGATCGGCCGCATCAGAATGCACAATGTTCGCACCGGCACTTCCTTTGCCGCCGGTGAATACCATCATGAGTTAATCGGTAGGAGTTTTTTGAGCTGAATTAAATACCGCCGCCGGCGGCCGAAAAAAATTCCTTGAGGATAGAGAGAGCACTAAAAGGAGAGAGATATGGCACTTTCAAAGAAAAGATTATTGGGCCTCTACTACGATATGGTTTCGATTCGTAGGTTTGAGGAGGAGGTGGAGAAGTACTCCAGGAACGGCACTATCCCCGGTTTCATTCACTTGAGTATCGGCCAGGAGGCCGCCCAGGCTGGAGTAATCGGTGCTTTGAAGAAGACCGACTACAAATTCCCCGACCACCGCGGTCACGGTGCCATCGCTTTGAGCGGCACCGAAAAAAAACTGGTGATGGCCGAGATATTTGGAAAATCCACCGGAATTAACGGTGGGCGCGGCGGTTCAATGCATATTAATGATCTGGAGTGCCGAAATATGGGCTTCAACGGTATCCAGGGCTCAACAGTGGTTACCGCCCTCGGGACCGCCTTTGCATCGGTCTATAACAAAACCGACGATGTAACAGCGCTGTTTATTGGCGACGGGACCCTCGGTGAGGGAACCTGCCACGAGAGCCTGAACCTGGCGGCTACCTGGAAACTCCCTATCATTTACTGCCTGATCAACAACCAGTACGCAATCTCTACCCATTACAAGGAGTCCCATCCCCAAGAGCAGTTGGCTACCTGGGCCGACGGCTATGAGGTTCCCCGGCAGGTAGTAGACGGAAATGATATAGAAGCAGTAGTGGAAGCAACCGAAAAAGCTGCGAAACGGGGCAGGCAGGGAAAGGGTCCGACTTTTATCGAGTGTATGACCTACCGCTGGCAGGGACACTTTGCCGGTGATCCGGCGGCGTACCGGCCGGATGATGAGGTGAAGTACTGGAAAGATCGCTGTCCCCTAAAAATCGCCCGGGATCGGCTGATGAAGAACCATGGGGTGAGCACCACTGAACTGTCCACCCTGGAGGAGAAGGCGGATAAGGAAATTGCCGAAGCGGTGGCCTTTTCCTTGGAGAGCCCGAAGCCCGACCCGAAGGACGCCCTTCGGCATGTGTGGGCGAATAGAGATGCGGAGGATAGAGCATAATGGCACGCAAACTAAGTTATTCAAAGGCAATAAACGAGGCACTCCATCAGGAGATGGAGCAGGATGAATCGGTATTTATTCTTGGTGAAGATGTGGCAAAGATGGGGGGAGACTTCGGTATAACCCAGGGTATCTGGGACAAATGGCCGGAGCGGGCCAAGGACACCCCCCTTTCGGAAGCGGCGATTCTCGGGCTCTCCGCAGGTGCTGCGGTGTGCGGCCTGCGTCCTGTTGCGGAGATGATGTTCGCCGACTTTATCGGTGTGGGCTTTGACCAGATAGTCAACAACGCAGCAAAACTGAACTTCATGTATCAGGGAAAGGCGAGTGCCTCCATGGTAGTTAGAGCGCCCACCGGCGCCGGCCTTTCGACCGCCTACCACCACTCCCAGAGTATTGAACCGTGGCTGATGAATGTGCCGGGCTTAGTCATAATTGCCCCGACCACGCCCTACGAGGCAAAGGGTATGCTGATAAGCGCAATCCGCGACAACAACCCGGTTATCTACCTGGAGCACAAGCTTCTTTACAATAAAAAGGGAGAAGTACCGGAAGAGCCTTATGAGGTCGAACTTTACAAGGCAGAAATCGAACGTGAAGGTGAAGACATTACCCTGGTAGCCTCGATGAAGATGCTTGATTTGGCTCATAGGGCGGCGGAAACTATGGAAAAAGAGGGGGTAAGCGTCGAGATTATCGATCCGCGGACTCTCTTTCCTATCGATAAACACACCATCAAGGAATCGGTTGCAAAAACAAACCGCCTTGTGATTGTGCAGGAGGGGCCCAAATTCATGGGAGCGGCGGCCGAGATCAGCGCTTTTATCAGCGAAGAACTGTTTGAGTATCTGGAGAGTCCGATCAAGCGGGTTACCAGCCTCGATGCGCAGGTTGCCTTTGCGCCGGAACTGGAAAACTATATCCTCCCGCGGACAGAGCATGTAGTTGCCGCATGCCGAGAAGTAATGGATTTTTAAGGAGCAGTTGAAATGGGAATGTTGATAACAATGCCGCGCTACGGCGCTAATATGGAAGAGGGGACCCTCGCCGAGTGGTTTGTCGAAGAGGGGGCTGCTGTTGAAAAGGGTGAGGCGCTGTGCGAAATCGAGATTGAAAAACTCACCAATGAGCTTGAAAGTCCCGCCTCCGGGGTCCTGCGCAGAATCCTCTGTCCCGAGGGAGAGACCCGTGAATGCGGTGCGGCAATCGCCGTCGTCGCCGGCGAAGAGGAGGACATCGATGGCCTTCTGGCTGAGGCTGCACAGAGTCAAAGCCCTTCGGCGGAGGAGGATTCAAAGCCGGCCGCTCAAACTTATACTCAAGGTCAATCGAAAACTCAAACTCAA
>CAZDFY010000012.1:15248-57453 GCA_964504785.1 uncultured Sediminispirochaeta sp.
AAACTCAAACTCAAGGTCAAGCTGCAAATCAAGGTCAAGCCGAGGCTGGAACTGGAGCTGGAACTGGAGCCGGGGCTGGAGCTGGAACTGGAGCTGGAACTGGAGCTGGAACTGGAGCCGGGGCTGCCCCCTCCGGCCCTGCACCCGCCGAAGTGCGAATTACTCCGAGGGCCAGGAAACTTGCCGAAGAGAAAGGGCTTAACTACAAGGGCCTCAACATCGAAGGTTCCGGGTTCCACGGTGCTCTAACGCGGCAGGATATTAAAGATTACCTTGCCGCGGCCGGAGAAAAATCAGGGAAAAAACCCGAAGAACAAGCTGGAGCAACACCCGGAGAAACAGCCGATACTAGGGTGAATCAGAGGGGCCCGCAGCGGAGCAGCTCCGAGGCGGTACCGATGTCCCCAATACGGCGGGCGACTGCAAAGGCAATGATGAAAAGTATGGGCGAAACAGCTCAAACAACCATTATGATGGATGCCTGGGTTGATGAGATGGTAAAGCGCTATTCTACTCTCAAAGAGGAGTATGCCGGGGAGGGGGTAAAACTCAGCTACACGGCGATCGCGGTAAAGGCCGCAGCCACGGCTTTGGTCAAAAATCCTGAAATCAGGACTGTCCAGGCGGGGGAAGGACAGATCAAAACCCTTACCAGCATTGATATAGGAGTGGCGGTAGACCTCGGGCAGGGCTTGATGGTGCCGGTACTCAGGGACTGCGACAGCAAGGATGAAAAGACCCTCTGCAGAGACCTTGCGGAGATGGTTGACCGTGCAAAGGCTGGAAGTCTCGGCCCCGCTGATTTTGGGGGTGCGGCCCTCAGTATCAGCAATGTGGGTATGCTCGGAGTTCGCTATTTTACGCCGATACTCAATCCTCCCGAAAGTGCTATTCTAGGGCTGGGTACTCTTGCCCAGGAAGCGGTAATTCAAGACGGCGGTATTTTTCCCGCCTGGGTGTGGGCCTTAAGCATGACCTACGACCATAGGATAATAGATGGGGCTCCGGCGGCCCGCTTTTTAGGGGCGATGAGGGAGCTTTTAAACTCGGTGATGTAGAAGGGGGCTTTCAAAACTCTATTTTGAGACACTCCGATAGAAAATTAAAGGATAATTTTGATGGTAAGTGTAAATAGTCGTGTAATGCCAACGGTGCGGCATATTATTGAGAATGATGAAGCCCTTGGGTGTAAGGCGTATCGTATGGAAAACGGTTGTACTGTTATTGATATGGGGATAGAAGTTCCGGGGAGCTGGGAGGCGGCAAGGCTTTTCTCGGAGATAGATATGGCTAATCTGGCAACTTGTACTTATCGGGATTATCAGATTGACGGGGAATATAGTACTCCCGCTGTAGAGGTGTATGCGGACCGATTGCATCAAAGCTGTATTGCCTCTCAAATTGCCGGGTGGAAGCTGCAGAACGGGTCCGAAGAGGCGATAGGCTCCGGTCCGGCACGGGCCTTGGCCGAAGCGGAGAACGATTTTTATCTTAATTATACCGATTATCGTGATACCCATCATGAAGCGGTGCTTGGTCTGCAGACAACTGTCCTTCCTACCCTTGATCTTTCGAAGGATGTTGCCCGGCAGGCCGGGGTACAAGAGTCGAATGTATATTTGCTTGTCCATCCCAGTCGCAGCCTGGTAGCTTCGGTGCAAGTCTCAGCCAGGATAATTGAGCAGACCATACACCAGATGATCCAAAAGAGCTTTGATGTATCGTCCCTAGAAAGGGCCCGCGGCTGGTGTGTCATCGCCCCTGTAACCGATGATGAAACCGAATCAATGGGAAGAATAAACGACAGTTTACTCTATGGGGGGCAAGTCGAGTTTTGGCTACGGGGTGAAGATGAGGTGCTTGAAGAGCTGGTCCCGAAACTTGTTACGGAATCCGCCCGCGATTACGGAAGGCTTTTTCTTGACTTGTATCTTGAGGCTGGAAAAAAGTACTATGCTATGGACCATCAAATTCATTCCCCCGCCAAGGTCCAGTTGTTTAATATGAACACGGGCCGAGCGTTTTCCGCCGGCCGACTTCGCAATGATATCCTAAGAAAAAGTTTCTTTAAAAGATAATAGAGGCTAAAACAAGAGGCGTGAGTCGCCGGAAATGTTATTTTTCAGCTTCAGCAGGTACTCTTTTATCCGGGGTGACAAATAACCACAAAATAAGAAGTCCAAGCATGCTGAACCCGATCATCGACAGCAGCATGAGGGAATAAGAAACTTCTGCGGTTGCACCTGCTATGAGTGGACCTATCATTATTCCCAGGGTGTTCGCTGTCCAGATGTAGCCAATTCCCTCCCCCCTTCTTGGGGAGGGGTAGTAGAGGGAGACAAAGGTAACCGAGGCGTTATGAAACGCCCCGTATGCCAGGCCGATACAGATCCAGCCGACAATAGTGAGTAACCATGTTGTGGCAAGAAAGAATGAAGTAAAGGAAATTATGGTAATGATTGTCCCCAGGAGCATCGTTCTTTTAATGCCGAATTTGATCATTTTTCGGCCAAAATAGAGATGTGCCACAAACATAAACAGGGGATCTATACCCGCCACCAGCATCGATCGTGATTCGGATAATCCTATTCCCTCTTTCATGTACAGGGCGGAGATCGAAATGAATCCGGCTACACCAATATTACGGATAAATGTGCCAAGATAGACAGCCCACATTCCGTGGCTTTTTAGGTCGTCCTTTCTTGGAAGGAGACGAAGTCTTGCTGATGTATAGTGTGCCGTGGACCCGGCTGCCGGCGCTCTATCTGCAGGAGCCCCGGCTGCTGCAGAACCGGAATTTTCATTTGCTTCTCCGGATCTAACCCTTGATGGTACGAAGATTGTTGGGAGGGCCGCAAAAAGCGCCCCCAAGGAGAGCAGCGAAACTGTCGTACCCACCGACCATATCGATAAAGCCCCGGAGAGACTCAACCTCCCTGCAAGAATCCCCACCGCGCTTGCCGCATTTAATAAACTTAAGTTTTTTGAGCGTAACTCTACATCATCACCGGAACTCTCGCTCATGAGCGACATCGCAATAGGGTTAAAACCTGCCTCAAAGAATGCTATCACTCCGGCAACGAATAAAAAAAGCATTGGAATACTAAGAAAACCGTAGAGAGGGTAGAACACGGCTGCTATCACTCCAATAATCAACAGCAGTTTTCCTCTCAATCCGGATATATCGGCCAATCTACCCCAGAGTGGTGAGGTGATGGACTGCATTCCTCCGGTTACTGCAGCGAGCATACTGATCATCAGAAGCGAAGCTCCGATCTCACGCAGACGGTACTGGAGTATCATTGCGAAGGCCATTAAAGTCATTAGACGGAAGAAGCTGGAAATGAGGAGGAATCTTTTTTGAACAAGCGTCATTCAGTCTGTGTCCATTTTTGAAAGCTGGAAATCAAGCGAGGGAGATAACCCCTCTCTCCATAGTATGCCCTCACATAGCCCTTCATAGGGAATACGTGGTATATCTGGAAACTGGGCTTTCATGTAATAGCTCCTTAGGTATGACTGAATACGGCTTTGTATCTATTGTAATTCAGAAATTAACACGTGTAAACTAAAAACTAAGACTCTTCAAAAATTCCCGTCAATTTTACTAACCAGCACTCTTCCAAGTACTCTTTCCAGCACGATTTAAAAGTCTATTTTGAAACGCCGGTAAAAATATCCAGTTGTGAGGCCCTGAATGCTTCAATATAGTTCATCGTATACAGGTCTTCCCCATTAAGTGCTTCCAGCGCCCGGATAAATGCCCCCGATTCTCGGGTAATTTCTACATATGCCGCTTCTTGGCCTAGGGCAGAACACATCGAGAGAAAGGCTGTATTGAGAATGTCCTCTTGGGGAAGTCCGTAGGAAATGTTATTAAGCCCGCAAATTGTTTTGTAGGAAGGGTATTCCGATTTTACTCTTTTAAGTGTTTCAAGATAGATTTTTCCATTATTCGAATCTACCGAAACAGGAAATACCATACAGTCTAAATACACATCTTCCGGCGGAATCTTGTATTCCCCAATTGCGGCTTCTATTTTTGGTACTATCTTAAGACGATCTTCTACATTGTCCGGCATACCGGACTCATCATGTAAAATGGCGGTGACCATGGCCCCATATTTTTTGACAAGGGGTAAAATTGAGTTAATTCTCTCCTTTTCACCGGTAATCGAATCAACCATCGGTTTTCCATGACGATGTACCTTCAGACCGGCTTCATGGGCTTCGGGGTTTGGAGAATCTATACAGAGGGGGACTTCTATTTCATCTTGTATGGTACGGAACATCCATTCAATATCCTCTGCTTCACTGTCGATTCTTGTACCGCAATTAATTGCAAGCATTTTCGCTCCACACTCAATCTGCATCTGTGCGATTTTTACAAGCTCCGTTTTGTTGCGCTCCTGTATTATTTGATCAATTCCTTCTACACTGGTATTGATAACTGCTCCTATTGTAAACATATCTACTTCCTTTATAGTGAGTTATACAGTTTAATTAACTGCCAAAATATTAGATTTTAAGAGGGCCTTATATATAAAAATCGAGGTTTTCCTCAAAGACGACTTCGAGCTTTGTGAGAACTTCCCCGGCCTCCGGTACGCCTCCCTGGGAAAGCGCTGTGTATATGGACTTTATGGTCAGATATCCCTGGGAAAACATATCTTGAAATACAATTGCATCAACCGAATGTTCAAGCATCCGCTGCTTAATTGATTCGCACAAATCAAAACCGATAACCTTTGCGCTGTGGGAGTGCTTTGAAATTACCGCAGATATCACATCCAATTCATAGGTTAAATCAAAAAGGCCGGAAATATAGGGGTTCTCGCTCAGCTTTGTATCGAGGTAACTGTAAAGGTCTTCCGGGTGGTTGTAATAGTGATAACTCGATAAAATGCGCAAGTGGTCAAATTGGGCAATTTTTCGGTTAAACCCCTTAAGTCGGTGGTATAAATCGTAGTATTCATTCTCATTTCCGCCGATGGGAAGCAAAATATCACCGCGGGAACACATTTTTCCCAGCATTTCAGCGGCAAGGGCCCCGCTTTTTTCGTAATCACAGCCAACGTACCAGCTACGTTTGCTGTCGGGGAGGTCTCGGTTTACCGTAACAACTATAACACCATCCTCACGAAGTCTGTCGACCTCCTGTTGTACGGCGGTTATATTCCGACCAATACCGATATCATTTGGTATAAGTGCTACTGCATCTACATTTTTTCCAGAAAGGCTTTTTAGTTTTTTTATCTGACTATTCGGATCATCGAGGGGGAAGATGTGTGTTTTTATGTTAAGACCGAAATCGTGAAGCTCATGCTCCGCTGTATCTATACCCCTCATGATGTTTTTTAAAAAATGGGGGGAGCGGGGAGATTCAAATCCAATGAATTCTACAAAAAACTCTCTGTTTAAAGCAAGATTCTGGGCGGCACGGTTCGGTTTGTAGCCGTACTCCTCTACAGCTTCCAGTACTTTACGGCGGGTCCTCTCACTAACTCTTCCCTTGTTATTTATTACTTTGTAAAGAGTTGTTCTTGAAATATCTATTTTCTCAGAAATTTCTTCCAGGGTAACTCGTTTTTTAGCCATACAGGGTATTATGCCGGAAGAGTGAAGGCGTGTAAACATATTTACGGTAAAAGTGGTTTTTGTCCCCCTTTTTTATTGCAATGGCTTTCTAATATGGAAAATTATTCCCTCTGTTTAAAATTATTTTATTTGACAGCCGGTAAAACTAGTGGTACAGTTCAATAAAATTAACACGTGTTAAAAGGAGAGTATGCATGAAACGCTTATTGTGTAGTTTAATCGTGGTGTGTGTCGCCGCCTCATTTGTGTGGGCCGGGGGGCAACAGGAAGCGGATAAAGCCGCGGAGGAAGGCTCCGGTGAAAAAGCTGAAAAAGCTGAAAAAGTAACCCTGGAGCTGTATCATTACAAGGATGTTATTGTTGAGGGGATGAATGAGCTGGCTGAGGCGTATATGGCCGAGAACCCCAATATAACTATTAAGAACGAAATGATCAGTACTGAGTATAATACCGTACTGAAGTCAAGGGACAGCGCCGGTAATCTACCGGATATTTGGGCCGCCAGTACCCCTGGTGAAAAAGCACTAAAACCCTATATAGAATCAAATAAAATTTACCCGGTAAACGATCTTAAGGTAATTGGACAACTCACCGAAGATGTCTCCAGTTCATTGACTTTTTCGGATGGTAATATCTATACAATTCCCTTTCTCAATACTGCCAGGGGTATAATTTATAATACCAAACTCTTTAAAGAGGCGGGTATTGATTCTTTTCCGGAAACTTTTTCTGAAATGGAAGGTGCAGTTAAGAAACTAAAGGACAACGGGATTATTCCCTTTGCTGCCGCCGGTAAAGACGGATGGACCCTCGGGAGTCTTGTGTACCAATGCGGCGCTGAGTTGTATGCAAAAAATAATTTTGCCGAGCGGATGTGGGCCGGCGATGCTTCCCATGATGAAATGATGGGAATTTTCAATTTTATAGATCTGTTCAAAAATAATTCCCAGAAAAAACCGATGGACACCGACTATATGGGTTCTGTTGCGCTGTACGCCCAAGAAAAGGCTGCCATGCTTATCCAGGGGCCGTGGGCCGCGGTTGCGGTTTCTGACCTTGCACCGGAGGTTGTAGAGGTATCCCGGATGGAGGGTATCCCCTATACTGAAGATGCTGAAGTAAACCAGCTCTACTTCGATTATGATGTCTTTTTCTGTGTAAGTACCAAAGAACATATGGAAGCGGTCGGCGATTATTTTGATTTCATTGTAAACGGCGAGGGACGGGATATTTTCAAAGAAAAAATCAAAGCAATTAACCCCTACGGAATCGATTTTGAGGCAAATCCTGTGGTCCAATCAATTCAGGAACAGCTGAAAAATAATGAAACCGTTAGTGATACCCTTTATGTGAATGCCCCCGACGGGTGGTGGCAAACCCAGGCTATTGTGATGCAGGAGTACATGGGTGGCCAGATAACTAAATCCGAGATGATGAAAAAATTGGATGATGAGTGGCTCAAGGCTGCTGACCAGTAAAAGAGAATAAAAAAACTGATGGGCCGGTATATTCCATAGTGGAAACCGGCCCTGATATTGATGCGAGGTTTTATGGAAAAATCAAAGTTTGGTGTGAATCTTCTTTTTATAGGGCCAATACTCATCATATACACGCTTTTGTTTATGTATCCTTTTTTTGAGGGCTTATATTACTCCTTTACCAATTGGAACGGTGTTGATCCGAAGGTTAATTTTATTGGCCTAAAGAATTACATCGAGATGTTCACTAAGGACGAGTATTTCCTGCCATCCTTGCAAAGGACGTTTATAATAGCTGTTCTGAATGTAGCATTGGTAAATATTCTGGCTATGATTTTTGCCCTTGCACTCACGACTGAAGGAAGGCTCAACAATTTATGGCGGGCCATGGTTTTTATGCCCTATATGATCAGTATGGTTGTATGCGGCTTTATATGGCGTTTTATGCTTACCAACATTGTGGAAAATCTGGCGGAAGTAACGGGTATGGAGTTCATTAACCAGAGCTGGCTGGGAGACCCGAATATTGTGATCTATTCGATTGTGATGGTAAGTACATGGTGGATCGCGGGGTATATAATGACCATCTATATTGCCGGGATCCTCAGTATAGATCAGTCTTTGATCGAGGCCGGAGAGATAGACGGCTGTAATACACAGCAGTCATTTTTCAAAATAAAATTGCCCCTCATGATGCCGGTGGTAACGGTTGGAGTATTTCTCAGCATTAGCTATTCCTTGAAAATTTTCGATACCATTTATTCCCTTACCGGAGGTGGGCCGGGAAAGGCCTCAGAAGTTGTGATGCTCAATTTGTACCGGGATGCCTTTGTGTATAACAGGTATGGGTACGGAACCGCAAAGGCAATTGTCCTTACACTCATTATTGTAATTATTACTTATTTACAAATGAGAATGACGAACGCAAAAGGAAACACCGAATCATGAGTAAGAGAAACAAATCAACGGTAGCAGCTGGTGTGGGAATGGGGATAATTTCACTCGTGTGGTTTCTCCCTGTCTATTTTATGCTGATCAATTCTTTTAAACCCCTAAAAGAGGTTATTTTTACCACGGCGGCATTTCCAAAAAACTTCTATTTTGGAAACATCCGGGAAGTATGGGAAGGGGCAAATTACTTTCTACTTTTCTCAAATTCCTTCATCATCACCTTTATTTCAATTACCGGGATAGTACTGTTTTCCGCTATGGCGGGATACCGGCTTAGTCGTTCAAGTGGAAAAGTGACGGCCTTTCTTCTGAGCTATTTTATACTCACCCTCATTATTCCCTTTCAGGCGGTGATGATCCCTTTGGTAAAAACAATGCGGGAGTTTGCTATGATAGATTCCCGCTGGGGCTTGATATTAGTATATGTGGCTCTAGGCTCACCAATAGCAATTTTTCTCTATCAAGGCTATATAAAGACCTTACCCTATGCCTTAGAGGAGTCGGCTATAATTGATGGGGCGGGGCAGCTTACCATTTTCTTTCGCATTATTTTTCCGCTATTAAAGCCGATGACAAGTACTGTAGTTATACTGCAGTCGCTCTATATTTGGAACGATTTTCTTTTACCCCTTATTACCATACAGAGTGATAATTTGAAAACCATTCCCTTGGGGATTGCCGGAAAATTCTTCGGCCAATACGCTTTCAAGTGGAACCTTGGAATTACCTCTATGCTTATGGCCTCCCTGCCGATGCTGATTTTGTACATTTTTGTACAACGTTTCATCATTAGCGGTGTTATGAAGGGCTCTGTAAAGTATTAAACTCTCAATCCCATGTAGTAACAAGCATGTATCAATGAAAGGACGGGACAGCTGTGTTTCAATCTGTAGAATACGATGATATGCGGGAGAATCTCCTGCAAAAGCAGAATATTAAGTTTTTCATCCCCCGTGTTGTGGAAGAAATTTTTCAGGATTCAGAAGGGTGTACCCTGCTATGTAGTGCCCGGGAGTATAAAAAAGAAAAAATGCCCCCGCTCTTTATTCAAGATGATCTTTCTTTGATGCCAAGCGGAGAGAGCACCTATCTGGTGGTGCGGCTGGAAGCCTATGGCCCAGCAACTATAAGAGTGCGGATGACAAGGCCCTCCGACGCCGATATTAAAGCCCTTGGAGTATCCCTTGAGGCTTCCCCCGGGGCTGCATGCGGGGCTGCATGCGGGAAAGGGAAAAAAAAATCGAACCAAGCCGCTTATCTTATACCCCAGCGGACTACTGAAATGCAGGTGGCAACCGAACCGGTGTCTGGACTGCTGAAAAGCCGCCGGGAGGATGAACGCGGGTCGATAGACGGGTCCGGCAGTACGCTTGTACTGACGACCGGCACTGTTGAGGCGCGTATTGACCTTCAGGACTGGAATTTGTCCCTGGGACCGGCGAAGGGATCCTTGGAGGGATCGGCGGCGGGAGAAGAGATGCGATCTGCGGCGGGTCCTGCAGAAAGACAGGTGTTTCGTCAGTACACCCGGGATGAGCATGCAATAAGCCATCTTGTGGGACAGCAGGACCACAGCCATGAGGATGCCTATGACGGTTTCGAGTCCTTTCCCTTTGCCCTTGGATATGACCCCGAGTCCGGGCAGCATTTCTGGACGGATGCGGTTGAGCTTGAATATGATGAACACTTCTACGGCTTTGGAGAAAAGTTCGGCCCATTAGATAAGCTTGGACAGGAGGTGCTCTTGTGGCATACAGACACTCTCTCTTCCTCCAGCGCAAAGTCCTATAAAAACATTCCCTTTTTCATGTCGAATGCCGGCTATGGGGTATACCTCAATACCTCCGCAAAGTGCCGCTTTCTTATGGGCTCTTACCATTACAAGGCGTACCAGATGGTCTGCCATGAGGAGGAGGTAGATTATTTTTTCATTTATGGCCCCTCAATGAAAGATATCTTGCCCCGGTATACCGATATCACCGGAAAATCGCCGATGCTCCCCAAGTGGAGCTTCGGTACGTGGATGAGCAAAAATACCTACCGGACCCAGGATGAACTGCTGTCGGTAGCCCATAAAATACGGGAAAAGCATATTCCTTGTGATGTAATGCATTTGGATGTCGGCTGGTTTGAGCACGATTGGATGTGTGATTACGAATTTTCCAGCCGGCGTTTTCCTGACCCAAGAGCGATGACCGAGGAGTTGAAGGGGTTGGGGTATCGTTTGTCCGTTTGGCAGCTGCCGTATTTTAAAAAGGAGAATAAATTATACCCGGAAGCGAAGTCGAAGGGACTGTTTGCAAAGCGGCCGGACGGAAGAGTTTCAACGCCTGAGGCGGACGGGGTTGTAGATTTTAGTAACCCTGAGGCGGTTGAATGGTATCAAGGAAAACTCAGACAGCTGCTGAATAACGGAGTGTCGGTGATTAAAGTTGATTTCGGTGAAAGCACAGAAAAAGAGGCGGTATATAAAAACGGTATTGACGGAGGGCGAATGCATAATCTCTATCCCCTGCTGTACAACCGTGCCGCCTTTGAGGTGACCGAGCAGGAGACAGGTGAGGGAATAATATGGGCTCGCTCTGCCTGGGCCGGCAGTCAGCGTTATCCTCTCCATTGGGGGGGAGATTCCGGCTCTGACTTTCATGGAATGTACCACTCTCTGCGGGGAGGTTTGAGCTTCGGACTATCCGGTTTTGTATTTTGGTCCCACGATGTGGGGGGATACTACGGTAAAACCGAAACGGATGTATACATTCGGTGGGCACAGATGGGGATGTTTTCTTCGCACATGCGAATGCACGGCACCTCCAGTCGGGAACCATGGCACTTTGGCGCTAAGGCCGAGGCTATTTTCCTGTATTATGCGCGGCTCCGATACCGGCTTTTGCCGTATATCTGGCGACAGGCCGAAAAGTGTGTAGAGGCGAGTCTGCCTATGGTAAGCCCCCTGCTTTTAGAGTTCGCTCACGACCCTACAACCTGGACTATTGACGATCAGTATATGTTTGGTGAATCGGTCCTGGTTGCTCCGGTTTTCAGCCGCAGACCGGCCCGGAAGGTTTATCTGCCCGAGGGCGAACAATGGTACGATTTTTGGACTGATGCGGTCTATTCCGGCGGACAATGGATTGAAAAAGAGACGCCCCTCGACACTCTCCCTCTCTTTATTCGCGGCGGCTCGATCCTGGAAACAGGGCCGGGTATGAACCACACCGCAGAAAAGGAAATCACCCATCTCGACCTCCACTATTATCCGGGCCTTCCTTCTTTCCCCGTCAGTAGAAGGGCTGAAGAAGATACTTTCGAAGGTTCCACAGATATATACGGCGGAGGACGGGTAATAATAAAAGAGTGCTGTTCTTCCAGGAAAAAAGTAAAGGTAGAACTTGAGTATCAAAACAAGGGTATACCTTCTGGAGTTGTAGTTCATGGACAAAAAACAGAGATTGAAATAGGCAGGACCAATGATTTTTTGCACATCTCCTTTGGAAGCCCCGGCATACCGGAGTTAAAATAAGTATGTGCGGCAATGCAAGTCACCGTCAAAAATGGTGGAAAGAGGCGGTGGTATATCAAATATATCCTAAGAGTTTTAAGGACGGCAACGGTGACGGGGTAGGTGATCTTGCCGGAATTATAGAAAAACTTGATTACCTTGAATACTTGGGGGTGGATGTAATCTGGTTATGTCCAATTTATGAAAGCCCCCATGTGGATAACGGCTACGACATCAGTAATTACTACCGTATACATTCTCAATTCGGCACGGACGAGGATTTTGATACGCTCCTTGAAGGGCTTCACCGGCGGGGGATGAAACTCATTATGGATCTGGTGGTGAATCACACCTCAGATCAGCACCCCTGGTTTCAGTCGGCGCGAAGTTCTAAAAATAGCCCCTACCGTGAGTACTATGTATGGAAGCCGCCCCGAGTTTCCAAGGGGACCTCCCTTGGACCACCGAATAACTGGCTCTCCTTTTTTGAGGGATCCGCCTGGGAGTATGAGGAAGAGAGTGGAGAATACTACCTGCACCTCTTTTCTCCAAACCAGCCGGATTTGAATTGGGAAAACCCGGACCTCCGCAATGAAATCTACACAATGATGCGTTGGTGGCTTGATCGGGGGATAGATGGTTTTCGTATGGATGTTATCAATCTTATTTCCAAGCATCCCGAGTTTCCCGATTCTACAGACAGGGGAGGTTCAAGAATTGTAGGTGGAGAGTATTTTATCAACGGGCCGGGGGTGTGTACTTATTTGGGAGAAATGCGGGAGAAGGTGCTGGACCATTATGATGTGATGACCGTCGGTGAAACCCCCGATGTTACTCCCAAAGAAGGGCTTCGTTATGTCGGGGGAAATACCCCTCTGCTCGATATGTTGTTTCAGTTTGAGCACATGGATATCGATACCGGGAGGGGGGGCTACTGGAGTGTCGGTAATTGGAGGTTGAGCGAGTTAAAGGGTATTCTTGGAAATTGGCAGCTTCAGCTGCAGAATCAGGGCTGGAACAGCCTTTACATGAACAACCATGATCAGCCGCGAATGGTATCCAGGTTCGGCGATGATGCAGCCTATCGACGGAGATCTGCGAAAATGCTGGGCACTATGGTACATATGCTGAAGGGAACTCCCTATATCTACCAGGGTGAAGAGCTTGGTATGACAAATGCCGACTTTGGAGATATTACCGATTACAGGGACATTGCAACCCTCAATTACTATAGAAGGGCACGGGAAGAGGAAGGCCTTGGGCATGATGAGGCAATGAAGGTTGTACGGTATCGTAGCCGGGATAACGGCCGGACTCCCATGCAGTGGGATGACTGCGAACATGCCGGTTTTACCACTGGGAAGCCGTGGATCAAGGTCAACGGAAACTATGAGGCCATCAACGCCCAGGCTGAAATTGAGGACCCCGATTCTGTGCTGAATTATTACCGTCGTTTAATAGAACTGCGGCGAACCCACCCAGCACTAGTATATGGAAGCTACACCGATTTACTGCCGGAGGATGAATCGGTATACCTTTTTCAGCGTTCGGGCTCCGAAGAGGTTCTCTATATTTTTTTGAATTTTACGGCAGACCCGGTTCCGGTTGATTTGACCGGCCTTGCTTTTAATGGACACGATAGAAGCCCCGCGAATCCCACGGGAAATCTTCTTATAAGCAACTATGAGGATTCCCCCGCCACTTTTCCTGAGAACAAAAATTCTCCTGAGGGGAAAAGGGACTTTCTCCTCCGACCCTATGAGGCGATAGTGTACTCGCGGGGAGTTCTTTAAATCACTACATAACAACAGGGAGTCAGTATGAATATTGAAACAGCAACTAAGAAAATCAGCGCTTATATGGAAGATCATCGGGAAGAGATGGTTGGTTTTTTAAAGGACTTTGTCGCTATAAAGAGCGTAACCTACGAAGAGGGACCGGCGATTGAGTGGTTTAGTAAAAAATTGGAGGAATTTTCTTTTGATGAAGTTCGAATAGATCCTGTCGGTAACTGCCTCGCCCGGGTCGGAAAGGGGAATACGGTACTCCTCTATGATGCCCATATTGATACGGTGGAGCCGGGTGATGCGGCGGAATGGGGTTTTGATCCTCTACAGGCGAAAATAGAGGGGGGCAGTATTATCGGCCGTGGAGCAGGGGATGATAAAGCCTGTCTGACCGATTTTGCCTTTGCCGGCCGGGCTATCAAAGAACTTGGATTGGAGGGTGATTTTACTTTTTGGCTGTCCGCCTCGATTTCCGAAGAAGATGTAGAGGGCTCCTGTGTAAAGGCGATGATGGAAGAAAATACCGACATAAAGCCCGATTACATTGTGGTAGGTGAAGCCAGTGAAATGCGAATTATTCGAGGCCATAAGGGGAGGGCCCTGTTAAAGGTTGATGTTCCTGGAAAGGCCGCCCATGCAAGTGCAGCCTGGAGAGGTGAGAACTCTCTCACAAAATCGATACCCCTTATGCAGCATATCGACAACTATAAAGAGTTTCCCGAAGATCCCTTTCTTGGGAGGGGTTCTATTGAGGTGACAAATATCAAATGCAATACCCCTTCTCTTAATACCATACCCGGGAAGACTACCGTATTTATCGATCGTCGTATTGCCCGAGGAGAGGTCCAGACAGAGCTGATTGAAGAAATTGGCCCCTGGGTGAACGAGGTAGGGGGTAAGACGTCTATAGACACCGAATACGTAAGCACTTACACGGGTTACAAAATCGAACAGGAAGATTACTTTCCTTCATGGGTGATACCTGAAGATCATCCCCTTGTTCAGGCCGGGATAAAGTCTTTTTCAGCCCTATACGGCAAAGACCCTGTGGTAGGGGCTTGGGATTTCTGCTCCAACGCTACTCACCTCTGTGGACGCACCGGTATTCCAAGCATAGGCTTTGGGCCCGGCGATGGAAGTCTTGCCCATTCTACCCGCGATTCGGTTCCTATTGACGAATTGGTGGATGCGGCAAAGTTTTACGCCCTCTTCCCACTTTTTATCTCGTAATACCTTTTACGTCCTACGTAAAATGCTTGAACAAAAAAAAGGTATAAAAGGGCGGCCCTTTAAGCCGCCCTGGAATTTTAAAACAACTATGTTTTGAAAGGTTTTGAAATGGAATAAGTCTTGACCTTCTCGCATATCGGTGAAGGTTTTATTCCGGTTTTGCCACTATTTCTTTGAGCCTCGGGGACTTCTCAACTTCTTTTTCAAAGCGTACCGCCCTGGCTTTGTTGCTGTAGTCTTTGCTTTGAAAGGAGTAGGTGAAGTTGGTGTGTGCATCGTAGGTACCGTTCATCAAAGCATAGGTGTCTTCGGTCATTACCAGTTCTTCATCGGTGGGAATAACGTATATTTTGGTGTTCGAATCCGGGGCGGTGATATCCGTCTCGGCATTCGGAGTTTTGGAAATATCATTTTTCTCAAAATCTGCTTTAATTCCAAGAATTTCAAGCCCCTCCAGGAACCTGCGGCGAATAGCAAATGCTTGTTCTCCGACTCCGGCGGTAAATACCAATGCATCAACCCGGCCTAGAGCGGCGGCGTATGCTCCAATATACTTCCGGAGACGATACACTTCCATTTGAATAGCCAATTCCGAACGTTCATGACCCTCTTTAGCGGCAACTTGAATGTCCCTTCGATCTATATATTTTCCGGTTATACCGAGAATTCCGCTTTTTTTGTTTAGCTGGGTTTCTATCTCGTCAGCTTTCATACCGGCGTTTTTCATCATGTGAAATACAACAGCCGGGTCGAAGTCGCCGCTGCGGGTACCCATCACAAGCCCTTCCAGGGGGGTGAGTCCCATCGATGTGTCGACGGATACTCCGTCCTTTACTGCACATATGCTGGCCCCGTTTCCTATATGACAGATAATTGCATTGAGGCTAAGAGGGTCCTTTCCCATGAGCGCCGCCGTACGTTTTGCAACATACAAAAATGAGGTTCCGTGAAACCCGTATTTCCGTACGCCGTGGTTTTCATACCACTCATAGGGAAGTGCATAGAGAAATGCGTGTTTCGGCATAGTCTGGTGCCAGGCGGTATCCATTACCGCACAATGGGGTACATCAGGGAGCAGTTTTTGCGCTGCTTCAATTCCCTGAATATTCGCCGGATTGTGAAGAGGTGCCAGGCTGGAAACCTCTTTGAAGGTGTTGAGGGCGTTTTCATCAATAATTACGGATTTATTGAACTTATCTCCCCCTTGTACAACTCGATGTCCCACCGCTTTGATGCTGCTCATATCATCGATGGCACCATAGGTTTTATCGGTCAGCGCCTCGATAATTAGTTGAATCGCCTCTTTATGGCTTGGGCACTTCTGTTCATTCTTATAGGACTCTTTTCCCTGCGCATGCTGTTCGATTGACGATACTTCCTGTCCGATTCGCTCAACGATACCGTTCGCCAGTACTTCTTTGTTGTCCCAGTCATAAACCTGGTACTTTACCGACGAGCTGCCGCAATTGAGTGTAAGTATATCCACTGTATTCCTCCAATAAGTTTGTATGTTAGTTTTTGCACGGTATTGTCTCATGCCTCCCTTAAAATTTCAATAAACAAAGGAATGAACTGTGAATAGAAGGGATAATGTGAAAAAAATATTTTATTTTTGAAGCAACGGAGCAAAAATCCTTGTTGAAACTAGTATATGCAGTACCAAAAATATGTTTTTACACTCGTTCTAGTGGGGCTGTCCTTGGCCTTTGGAATATTCTCAATGAGTGCAGAGGAGCGAGGGCTTAAGCGAAAAATGGAAACGAGACTTGAAGAAACTGAGTTAAAAGTAAGAATTCAGGCAGTTCGACCTGGTTTCCGTTGTATGCTTCTTTCAGAGGGATCCGAGCCTGCGCAGCTCTCACATACTGGTGCTTTTCGTTTTCATTCCCTCACTTTTGGACCGTTAAAATATAGGGGTGTACTCAAGGAGTTGTCGAAACCCTTTCAATACGGAATAAATTCAAGTGTATACCGCCACACAATCGGCTGTCGGGGGGATTTCTCCTTGAATCCGGTAAATACCCTTGGTACTGCTTTGCAGTGGGCCGACGCCTGGGGGCTTTGTGCAGTCAAGAATAAAGAGATTTATCGGTGGGCCGGGTGGGGTATTCTCCACTTTGGTGATCACTTTACCTGTGTACCCGTTTATTCTGAAAATTGGTTTTCCGATAAATCCGGCGATACCCCCGCAGATACTGCAGATGTTCCTTTGCAGACTTCTTTTCCAAAACCTCTGTGCCGCAGAAGGATTAGGACCGCCGCCCTTAGCCTCCTAGTGAAGGAGGGTCGTCAGGAATGTCGCATACTATCGGCAGCGGCGTGTGCTGTTGCGGGAAGACCCTCATTTTTTGGAAGAGTGTATCTAAATCTTTCAGGAACAGAATGGCTGGATTGGCGTTTGAAGCTCCTCGGCAAGTGGATAGGCCGTAGGTTTCCCGGTTCGGACGGACGGGCACCGGAGGAGAAGGCATCTTTGGCAGGTTTTATGGAAATAAGCCGTGGACGAAGCGGGATAAATATAAGGGGAAAAATATATAGAGATAAAATTTATCCTATTCCACAGCGGTTTACAGGCTGTGGCCGGGAAATGGGTGGAAAAATCTACACGGGGCTGGGAAGTGTAGAGGGGCGGAGTGCCGTTAAGTACGCCTGGAAATATGATGAAGCGGGGCTTATCACTGGTGAGTATATGCAGAACCTGGAGTTGAAGCTGGAGAAGAGGTGCTGGAAATGCGGTTGCCTGGGGGCTTGGGCCTATCCCTTTTCTTCAGAGCGAGAATACTCGTTCAAATGTACCGGGGAGATTGTCGGTGAACACATCAGTATTTCCAATATGATAAAGGGAGACTGGCAAAGGAGTATAACCCTCGGGTCTTTAGAGGAGTGGTCGGCATCACTTCGGTGGGAGTACCGGCGGAAGAAGGGAAATTGTATGACCCTCTGGGTTAAGATGTTATGCCGTGGAGACCCCTCCGGTTCTATAGAATTTCCCTTATCCCTGGGAATGAAGGCAGAGACTGAATAGTAACTGAATAACTATTCCTGCAACTAGGACAGGTTCAGAAAGTATTTTGCCGTTTCAAAAAAAATAGTAAGCCCGCATACGTCGATCACGGTAGCCATGAGCGGGGTCGACATCACGGTAGGATCAAAACCCAAACGGTGTATCAATAGGGGTGCCAGTGTCCCAATGAGGTTGGAAATTAGCACAACAAAAATGAGTGACAAGCCTATGACCAGGGCTTCGAATAACTCAACCCCCGGTGGAAGAAAAATGCTTCGGACAATAATTACTGCCCCGGTAATGAGCCCCATCATAAGTCCGACAAAGAACTCCCTCATAAAGATTATTCCAATTTGTTTGAAGTGGATCTCACCGGTCGCGAGGCCGCGAATCATCAGGGTCGCCGATTGGCTTCCTGAGTTGCCCCCTGTCTGAGTGATAACCGGCATAAACACAAAGAGGAAGGCGGCCCCCATAACAATGTGCTCGTAATGGTCCACCACATTTGTTGTGATGGTCCCAAAGAGAAGCAAAATAATGAGCCAGGGCACCCTCTTTTTTACCATTCCCCAGATTGAGGTATCCATGTAGGAGTGTACCTCACCGGACATAGCACCCATTTTATAGACATCTTCGGTTTGTTCCTCCCGAATAACATCAATTACATCATCGAAGGTAACGACACCGAGCAGCAGATTGTCGCGATCGACAACCGGAATTGAAATGAGGTCATGGTCCTCTATAGTACGGGCCACCTCTTCCCGGTCGGTTTCATCCAGTACTGAAATAACCTTTCGCTCCATAATATCGGATACTTTCGAATCGTCGCTGGAAGAGAGAATATCCTTAATTGAAATTACTCCGATTAGTCTTTGCAGATCATCAAGGACATAAATGTAGTAAGGGATTTCAACTTTCTTTACATTGTTACGGATAAATCCGAGGGCATGGGCAACATTGATACTTGCACGAATTGCAAGATAGCGGGGTGTCATCATTCCCGCCGCGTCATCCTCATCAAAGCGCAGCAGAAACAGCATCTCCCGTTTTGCATCGTCGCTTAAGTTGTCCCAGACCGATCGACGTACTTCATGACTTAGAGATTGTACAAGGTCTGCCAGATCGTCCGGTTCCATTGATTGAAAAAGGGAGCGCTTGCCCTGAGAGGAGAGAGACTGAATAATGGTCTCTTGTTCCTGATAGGGGAGTTCAATAATGAGATCGAGCTTTTTCTCCGGATCCAGATGTAAAAAGATCTCCGTCTTCTCTTCCTCATTTAGATCACGCCAGTCATTGACTAAATCACCTATTTCAATTTCGGAAAATAGTGATCTCATCTCATTCCCCGTCATCATTTCTCTGTAAGAACGATAATAATCAATATAGGTGCTCATACTTCGCTCCAATCTCCCACAAGACGAATTTCCGGCTCCAGTACAATTCCGCGTTTTGTATATGCAAGCTCCTGGGCATACAGAATCAGAGACCTTACATCTTCGGCACGTGCACCACCGGTATTAATTATTATATTCCCGTGGAAAGGTGCTATTTGCGCTCCCCCCCGACGAAACCCGCGCAAGCCCAGGGTATCGAGGATTTTCCCGCTCGGTTCTCCAAAGCTGCGGTTGTTTTTGAAAACGGACCCGGCCGAGGGATGCTCGAAATGTCCCTTGTTTCGCCGATCCTCCTCAATTTCATGCATCCGCTGCCGGATAAGTTCTTGATTCCCCTGTTCCAGAGAAAAATCCGCGTGTAACAGTATAACATTTCTTGACTGGAAAGGGGATTTTTTATAGCTGAAACGGGGATCGGGAAGCTCAAGGATTTCATGTTCGAGGTTTTCATTTAAATAGTGAATAGTCCCCGGCAGTTCTGAAATTGAGTGGCCGTAGCAGCGGGCGTTCATCCATAAGGCCCCTCCTACACTTCCCGGCATCTTATATATGAACTCTAAGCCCCTTAGTGAGTGCCGGGCTGCGCTCTCGGAAACACTGCTTATTGGAGCACCGCTCCCGCAGTGAAGCCTGTTTTCCTCTATTTGAATGTCCGTAAAATTCGACATGTCCAGTACAATCCCACGGATACCCTTATCGGACACAAGGATGTTCGCCCCGGCGCCGAGAATAAACAGAGGAATTTTTTCATGATGGGCGACTGCGGCTATGTGAATGATGTCGGCCTCATCAACCGGTAGTGCGTAAATATCCGCCGGCCCTCCGATTTCAAAGGCGGTGTGACGGCACATAACTTCATCAAACTTGACGTCGCCCTTTATGTTGATTTTTTTTGCTATTTCTCCTACATTAATATCCACGTTGATTATAATAAGTGAAAGCGGTCGGATTTTCTACCGGTTACTTAATTTTTAGGGGGCTTAGTATGCAACTTCGTTTATATAATACCATGACACGGAAAATTGAAGACTTCTATACGATGGAACCGGGTAAGGCGAAGATGTACACCTGCGGCCCCACAGTGTACAACTATGCCCATATAGGAAACCTGCGGACCTATGTTTTTGAAGATGTGCTCCGCCGAACTTTGGAATACACCGGCTATGAGGCCGAGCATGTAATGAACGTAACCGATGTCGGTCATCTTACCGACGATGCGGACGAAGGCGAAGATAAAATGGTAAAAAGTTCCCGTGAATCCGGGCGATCGGTATGGGACATTGCCAGATTTTATACTGAGGCATTTTTCCTCGATATTGATAATTTGAATATTGTACGCCCAACTATTACCTGCAATGCTACAGACCATATCGGGGATATGATCGGCTTGATAAAAAGAATTGAAGAGAACGGACACACCTACAATTCGGGGGGGAATGTGTATTTCAGCATTGATACTTTTCCTCAGTACGGAAAGCTGGCACGACTGGATACACAGGATTTGCAGTCCGGTGCCCGAATAGAGGTTGACGGTAACAAAAAGAACCCCCGTGATTTCGTGTTGTGGTTTACCCGCTCCAAATTTGAAAACCAGGCGATGACCTGGGATTCGCCTTGGGGTGAAGGGTACCCCGGCTGGCATGTAGAGTGTTCGGCCATGAGCATGCGTTATCTGGGGGAGCAGTTTGATATTCACTGTGGTGGGGTTGATCATATCAATGTGCACCACACCAATGAAATAGCCCAATCCGAAAGTGCAACCGGTAAAACCTGGGTAAACTTCTGGATCCACGGTGAGTTCTTAGTCATGGGGCAGCATAAGATGGCCAAGTCGAAGGGGAACTTTATTACCCTTCGAACTCTGCAGGAAGAAAATTATGATCCCCTGGACTATCGCTATTTCTGCCTTGGGGGGCACTACCGCTCTCAGCTTCAGTTTACCTTCGATTCACTGGATGCGGCGCGCAAAGCGCGGCTTAACCTAGTTGAAAGAGTGCATGAATTGCGTGCCGCAGTTGATTCGGTACCGGCACTGGAGGCTCTAGGAGATAAGGCACGTAGGTATCTTGAAGAGTTTCAGGAAAATGTAACAAATGACTTGCATGTACCAAAGGCCCTATCCGTGTTGTGGACCCTGATGAAGGATGAAGCGGTTCCTCCGGCGGATAAGCTTGCTGTAGTTTTTGATATGGACCGTGTCCTCGGTTTGAAGCTTGAAGATGTAAAAGAAGAACAATCAATTGACGGGGACACTGAGAAGCTTATTAAAGAAAGGGAAGAGGCCCGCGCCCAAAAAGATTTTGCCCGGGCGGACCAGATACGTGATGAGCTGCTTGAAAAGGGAATTGAGCTTAAGGATACACCTAAAGGAACGGTATGGAAGAAAAAAGTGTAACAATCGGGTATAAGTGTTGTTTACAGTATGAAGATATTCAGTAATGACCCGAAGGCGTTCCAATCGGTATATGATAAAACGTTTCACACCATCGTGAGAGTGGCGTATCATATAACCCTGGATGCCGAAGTGGCGGAGGACATTTGCCAGGAGGCGTTTATCCGTTTTTATCACCGTACGATTCCGTTCCCGTCGGAGGACCAAGCTCGTTACTGGCTCATTCGTGTAGCGAAAAATCTTTCTTTTAACTATTACAAGCGTAAAAAACGGGAAAAATCGGCCCTCGAGCGTTACTCCTATGAGCCGAAAGCTCATGAACGTAATGGAGAAGAGTTGTTGTTGCGGAGTGAAACGGAAAAAATTGTACACCGGGCGGTAGAACGATTACCCCATAGCCTCCGTTCGGTCATTGTGTTAAAGGAATATGGAAACCTCTCTTATCGGGAGATAGGAAAGGTGCTTCATATCACGGAAAACAACGTGAAGGTAAGGGTACACCGTGCCCGCAACATGTTGGGAACTCTCCTAAAGGAGGAGGAAGCACATGTGTTATGATGAACAGATTATTTCAGCCTATGTAGATGGAGAACTTGAAGGACCTCTTTCCACGGAGGTAAAAAAACATATTGAAAGTTGTCGGAGATGTCGCAGCCTGGCTGCTGAATTTTCCGCTATCAGCGAGGTCTTTACCGCTGTGCGAAGTGCCGACAGTATAGATAGTGATCAGAGAAAAGCCCGCGTATGGCAAGGGATCCGGAGACAAACGAACCGTGAAACAGTTCAAAATTTCTGGCATAGAAGGGTTCAGATACCTCTGCCCCTTGCGGCGGGGGTGGTCATTGCTGTAGCGGCCCTTGTTTTTACTTTGATAGTGAATCCTTTTTCTTCCAACCACAGAGGCACACCGATAGCCCTAGAACAGGATAAAGCGATGGATACCACGATACCGGCAGTTCCGAGTGATTTCACTTCTCCGGGGAACACCATACCTGAGCTTGAACAGTTGGTGCGGTTCTTAAGCGATCAGGGGGCGGCAATTGAAGTAAAAATTGAATTGCCTAGTTCTTCCAAAATTCAAGTTTCAGGTGAACCCCAATTGCTGCGAGCTGCGGACCTCAGGAGGGATGAGATCGAGTGAGATTCAACACGGTTTTTCCGGTGCTGCTGATCTTTCTGGGTCTTTTGCACCCTTTTCATCCCGTTTATCCCCAAAATAAGAGCGAAGATAACAGTAAAGAACTGCAGGAAGCCCTCCGTTATCTTCAGGATAAGGCACTTGAAGTCCAAATTCATGCCCGTCTAATTGGAAAGGATGATGAGAATATATGGAATACCCAGAGTCGGAAGATAACTGTATCCGGTAAATCCGTCTCTATTACCCTCGAAGGGGAAGATTTAACGGTAAAGGCCCATCTTATTCCCTTTCTCAATGAGGGGGGGGCCATATTTCTTGTGGCAAAGGGAGAAGTGTGGGTCCAGCAAAGTGCTTCTCAGGAGAAAAAGTATTACAGTACCGTAAAAAGCCTTCCCATCAAACCCGGAGAAAGTGTAATATTCTTTCCAACCGGAGTACTGATGGATACGGAAGAGAATAACATATATACAATTGAATTAGAGATACAAGTGGAGCCCCTTGAATGAGCTCTTCCAAACATCTTTACGCCTTCTCAGTTATAACAATTTTTATTCTGTTAGTCGGTCTTGCCGTCTATTCTTCTGTGTTTACCGTGCAAAAACCCCACATCACCGAGCTCTCTCCCCCAGCCGCATTTCCCCAGGATACACTGCATATCAAGGGGGAAGGCTTCGGCTCTGAAAGGGGCAATGGAGATGTCGTGATTGCCGGCATCCGTCTCACTTCTTCCCATTACAAAAAATGGTCGGAAAATGAGATTCAAATAAAAGTACCCGACGGGGTTGATTCGGGACGGGTGTATGTGTCGACAAACAACGGTGAGAGTAATGGGGTCCTTTTTACGAATCGTGCCCATATTCCGGTAATACTGTCCGGGCCTGTAGAGCCCGGTCATCCGTATATTGAATCAATTTCACCGGAAAAGGGACCTGTAGGGTCCCGGATCACTATAAAGGGCCGTAACTTTGGACGAAGCCGAGGTGCCGGTAAAGTGTATTTCCGGTTTTTAGCTATTGATACTACCGCCACATCAAAGGATGTTTCCTTACACAAGGAAAGTTATGTTGAATGCAGCGAGCTTGACTTTGATTACGAGGTATGGAGCGACCAGGAACTAATTGTATATGTTCCCGACGGGGCGGTTTCAGGAAGCGTGATAGTTGAAAATGATCGAGGACGGAGTAATGCCCTCTATTTTGAGGTAACAACACCCGTCGGTTCTAAGCGATTTGAGCAAAAAAAGGGATATCAGATCCAGCAGGACCTCCACATATCCAACGTAAAGGTGTCGGAGGGGGAACGAGGGTTGGAAGTGTGGGTCCCCGCTCTTTTTGACGGGTACGCCCAGTTAAATATTGAAGCAATGCACGATCCTGAGCCTTTGTGGCTCAATTACAAGGGCATTATGAGGTATACCCTTAAACCTTCAGAGGATTGGTTTGAATATACCCTGAGTCACACCTACTGGTTCGACCGATATTCAATTCTGACCGATGTAAATGCCGGCAATGTAACAGAATATAACAGTAATCGAAAACTGTATTCCCACTATACCCGACCCAATATGTTTATCCCCTCGGACAGTGAAAAAATCATCTCAGTTGCAGCCTCCCAGGCCGGCAGGAGCGGGAATGCATATCGCCGTGCCTATGCACTCTTCGAATACCTAGTGAATCGACTGGAATACGATTCTAATTATCGTTATGACGAGCTTGAGGAGTGTATAGACAGTAGAAGGGCGGATACCCAAGATTATGGGCTCCTGTTTGTCTCGATGGCCCGCAGCATAGGAATACCGGCACGCCCGGTGGCCGGTTTCATTGTTCATGGAGATAAAAAGACCCAAAGGCATATATGGGCTGAGATTTACATTCCAAAACTTGGGTGGATTCCTGTAGATCCCGCCTTGGCCGACGGCGCCGGTTTGTTTGATATTCAAGTTGAGGACCCCGCTTCATTTTACTTTGGCAATCTGGAAAATCAGCACATAAGCTTTACCAGGCACGTGGTGCAGCTGCCGAAGGTGAATCCCCATTCAAAGGTGAGGGTTATTTCGGACCCCTATTCTCTGCAGACAATTCATGAGGAATACCCTCCGGCCCTTGAAGGCTACCGTGTTCGCTGGGAAGATATAGATATTGTCGATTGGTGGTGATTTGGCTCACTCGTATGGGCCCCTGAAAAAGGCTTTGTGCCCTTTTTTCAGGGGGGCATTATTTTGAAAGTTGTAATTTTTTCAAATTAAGAAATCGCGAGGGGTAATTCTTTAGCATCAGCAATTCGCAATGTGAAAAATTTTTAAAATTTTTCACATTGCGAATGCTCACATTTTGTGTAAGATAGGTAGTTTATCTTAAAGATGGTGTGGGTATTCTCATTTTAAAAGTCCTAGGACTTCCAAAATGAGAATACCTGCTTTAGCATTGACAAAGGACAACAGCGACCCATATACTTTTATTAACGAGTATTAGAATTGGAGTGATATGATTAACTCTTTACAGTTAGCACTGGTTACATTCAAAAAAGGCGCGTATATTATCGTAGAAGGTAAACAACAGGCGGATTGTTTCTACATTCTACGGTCCGGACAGGTACAAATAAGTAAAGAAGTAGAGGTTGTAGAGGAAGAGGGCGGGAATACACTCAAGCCCGGCGACTTTTTCGGTGTTGTCTCAACAATGTCTACCCACAGCCACATAGAAACGGCAAGAGCACTTACGGACGTCGCCCTCATTGCGGTAAGGCGGGAACAATACGGTACTTTAATAAAAAGCAACTCTCCGGTGGCGATGAAGATAATTCAGCAGTTTTCCCGAAAAATGCGCTATCTGGACGACGCTCTCACCCGCATAACCTTAAAAAGCAATGCTGAAACCGACACTTCCCATTTGTTCGAGGTAGCTGAATATTATGCCCGTCAGAGTCAGTACAACCAGGCCTATTATGCCTACCATCAGTATATCACCCATTGTCCCGGGGGTGACCAAATAAACGTTGCTAAAGAGCGCATGGCAAAAATTAAACCCTATTCAAAGGCCGTGTACTTAAACGGAAGCAACGATGAGTTTACCCGCACCTATCCTAAGGATACTATGATTTTCTCCGAAAGCCAGCCTGGAAAGGAACTGTATATTATCCAGCAGGGAAGCGTAAAAATAACAAAAATTGTGAACGATAATGAAGTACTGCTTGCCTTGCTTAAGCAGGGTGATATTTTTGGTGAGATGGCCCTGCTTGAAGATAAGCCCCGCAGTGCATCGGCAATTGCCCATGAAGAGGCGGTCCTTCTTGCGGTGAATAAGGACAACTTCAAGCGCATGGTTGCCGCACAGCCGCAGATTATTACAAGGCTCACCCAGCTGCTGTCGGAACGTATCTGGTTTATCTACAAACAGCTGGCCAATACTCAAATAAGCGATCCAGTGGGCAGGATGTTCGATTTTCTGCTAATTCAGCTGGAGAAACAGCGTGTGGCTATTTCTAACGATTCTTATACCTTTGATTTTGGGCCTCAGGAACTGGTTAATATGGTCGGCTTGCCGAAGGGCGAAGGAAATATGGCGGTTAGAAAGATGTTTGAGAACTCCCATCTAAAAAGCGTTGATAATCGTATTTATGTGAGTGATATTGAAGAAGTAGAAAAGCAGGCAAAATACTATCGAAAAATGGAACGAATATCCCGGTCCCGGAAAAGCGGCGCCCTTAAAAAATAAATAAAGAGTCCTCTGAAAAAAGGTCGAAATGCGGGGAGGTGGTGTTTTTAAGTTATTATAATATAAAGACTTAAAAAATTAATGTCGCCTCTGAGCCCCTTTTTTCAGATGACTCAATATAATTATTCAAGGATAAGAGGTGTACCGGGAAAAAATTGGTATTCCAGTGTGGAGATAGACCAGTTTTCACCCTCCCGTTGCAGTTTTAACATGAGTTGTGTGTCGTGAAGGTCCGTTATAGGAGCTATCAGCACCCCATCATCAGCTACCATTTCTATCAATGATGCGGGAATCTCCTCGACCGGAGCATGAAGAAGAATTCCGTCAAAACCGGTGTCGCCAAAATCCCTTTTTGTATCGGCAAAATTCATCTGAGTTATTTCTGAAAGACCGAGCTGCTCCCATAGGAGTCTATACTCGGTCAAAAGGTCCTCCTCTTGTTCGCTTACCCTTACTACCATATCCTTCTGAGCAAAAAAGGCTGATATAAATCCTACTGAACGACCTATAATGTATACACGGGATCCCGCTTCAAGCTGTAAGGCTTCAAAACAGCGTTCAACGCAATTTACGGAGGGTACCCCCGACTGAGGGCCCGTCGGTAGAGGAGAAACGCTATCTGCGAAATCCTTTAAATATTCAGGGAGAAAGAGGGCCCTTAATTGTACCGGGGTGAGATCTTCAGATACAGGGGCTATACTATCTGTGCCGGGCATACTGGTGTCCGGCCCGTCAGTGTTTTCGTTGCTCAAATCCTCGTTGGAACGCATATTTTCGGAAGGGGGCGACTGTACGTCCGTCTCCTGGGCACCCAAAGCCCCTAGAGAAAAAAGGAGTACTGCAACTGAAAAAATGATGCCCCGCAGCAAGGAGTTTGCCCTGCACGCTAAAAAGTAACACATAGAATAATACTATAACACATCTGTTTCTGCATGATAATATCCGAGCTTATATGTTCAGCAATTCGCAATGTGAAAAAATTTTAAAATTTTTCACATTGCGAATGCTCACATTTTGTGTAAGATAGGTAGTTTATCTTAAAGATGGTGTGGGTATTCTCATTTTGGAAGTTATAGGACTTCCAAAATGAGAATACCTGTTATATGTTGCTCAGTTGGCGCTATTTTGATAGTATCGATTTTAGTCGGACGAAATTGAAAGGAGTGGAGTGATGAAAGCGGTTCAGCTTGCCAAAGCATACAATCCCAAAGAGTTTGAAGATCGTATATATGATTACTGGATGGAACACAATTTGTTCGCCCCTGTTGAGGGAGATGAAGAACCGTTTGTCATTGTTATCCCGCCGCCGAATGTAACGGGTGTATTGCATATGGGGCATGGTTTGAATAACAGCCTCCAGGATATTCTTATCCGTTATTACCGAATGCAGGGAAGGCCCACCCTCTGGGTACCCGGTACAGATCATGCCGGCATTGCAACCCAGCATGTAGTTGAACGAAAACTGCGGGCCCAAGGAACAAGTCGACTCGAGCTGGGGCGCGAAAAGTTTCTTGAAGAAACCTGGAAGGTTAAAAAGGAACACCACAGCACCATTAGCCGTCAGCTTCGCAAGATAGGGGCTTCCTGCGACTGGGACCGTGAGCGGTTTACCCTGGACAAAGGCTTGAATCGCGCCGTTCGGGAAGTTTTTGTTTCACTGTACGAACGGGACCTGATATATCGGGGCCATTATCTTGTAAACTGGTGTCATTCCTGCGGTACCGCATTGTCGGATGATGAGGTAGAACATAAAGAGGTCCACGGAAAGCTCTGGCATTACTTTTATCCCCTTGCCGACGGCAGTGGAAAGATAGAAATCGCCACTACGAGACCCGAGACAATGCTGGGAGATACCTGTGTTGCGGTCCATCCGGAGGACCCCCGCTATACCGACCTGATTGGAAGGGAGGTAGCACTCCCCCTTACAGAGCGTACAATACCGATTATTGCCGATGAGTATGTTGATCGTGAGTTCGGCAGTGGTGCGGTTAAGATTACTCCGGGGCATGACCCGAACGACTACGAAATCGCCGAGCGACATAATCTTGAAAAAATCAACATCTTAAATCCTGACGGCACCTTGAATGAGAATGTACCGGAAAAGTACCGGGGAATGGATGTGATAGCTGCAAGGAATCAGGTGGTGGAGGACATCAAGGCTGCGGGTCTGTTTATTAAAGAGGAGCAGCATTCCCACCAAATTGGTCACTGTTACCGGTGTAACACTGTAATTGAACCGTACATGTCCAGGCAATGGTTTGTACGGATGCGCAGTATGGCCGATAAGGCCCTAAACGCATGGCAAAAGGGGGATATTCAATTCTTCCCCAAAAAATATGAGAATACCTACGCAAACTGGCTACACAATATTCGTGACTGGTGTATTAGTCGTCAGCTGTGGTGGGGTCACCGCATTCCCGTGTGGTATTGTGCTGACTGCGGTGAAACGAGCGTGTCCCGTGAAGATATAAGTGAGTGTTCCAAATGCGGCAGCAGTAACATTCGCCAGGACCCTGATGTTCTTGATACTTGGTTTTCTTCCTGGTTATGGCCCTTCTCCACCCTAGGCTGGCCGGATAAAACCGAAGATATGGAAAAGTTTTTTCCTACAACCACTCTTGTAACCGGGTATGATATTATCTTTTTTTGGGTAGCTCGTATGATTATGTCGAGCCTGGAGTTTCTGGAAGAAGTACCCTTTCGGGATATTGTGATTACCTCGCTGGTACGTGATAAGCAGGGTCGAAAAATGTCGAAATCCCTCGGAAACGGGATGGACCCCCTGGATATTGTAGATCAGTACGGGGCGGATTCCCTGAAATTTACCTTGGCCTTTCTGGCGGCCCAGGGGCAGGATATTCTATTGGCTGAAGAGGATTTTCGGTTTGGATCGAAGTTCGCCAATAAAATCTGGAATGCTGCCCGTTTTCTCCTGATGAACCTGGAGGGACGAAATCTACAGTCCACCGCGGATATCAGCATGAAAGATATTGATCGCTGGATTTATCATCGTCTGGACGTAACGGTACGAAGGGTAGGAAGGGCTATTGAAAATTATCGCTTCAATGATGCTGCCCAGGGGGTGTATGAGTTTTTCTGGAACGATTTCTGTGACTGGTACATCGAGGCTTCAAAGCTCGACCTGTACAGCGAGAACGATGAAGATAAGGACCGGGCTATTAGCCTGCTGATGCATATTCTTGAAGAGTCCTTGCGTCTGCTGCACCCCTTTCTCCCCTTTGTTACGGAAGAAATTTATCAGAAACTACCGGAAGAAATTCGGCATGATCATTTAATTTCGGCCCCCTATCCCCAATCGGCGGATGAACGGTGTAATGAAATGGTGGAAGCGCGCTTTACCTCTTTGCAGGAGGCTATACGTGCAATTAGAACTATACGTAGTGAGTTTACAATTCCACCCGAGAAAAAAGTAAGGGTTGCCGTACGGACCGACACCGATTTTAACGCCGCCGATTACTTCCACGAAAATCATTCACTGATTCTCAACTTGGTGAACGCCGGAACTTTGACAATTAGTCAGGAAAAACCGGATGCAACTGGGGCGGTGCCCGCCGCCGGAAACGGCTTTGAGGCGTTTGTGTACGTAAGTGAATTGATAGATGTAGAGAAAGAGCGGGCAAAACTGGAGAAAGAAAGGAAGGGCCTGGAAAAACTCTATACAAGTACCGAGAAAAAGCTGCAAAACTCCGGGTTTATTGATAACGCGCCGGCGGATGTAATTGAGAAAGAAAAAGGAAAGCTGAAGGAGTTCCAGGAGCGGATGGTGAAGGTGGAGAGTTATTTAAAAGAACTCTCTTAATCGGTTATGAAAAGAATCCGCATTATTAACTCGGGTGTATCATGCACAAAGCCTAGGGTCAAAGATAACAACATACACGGTGTTGAGTTCTTCCTAAGCTTTGTGCCGGTGGATGTTCAGAGGACGGCCGGTGAACAAAGTTATTTGTCTAAGGACTGATAGATACGGTCGTCATTACCAATGATATAGCCTTCAAATACGTCCTCGTTGCTCTGCTTTTGCATTGCGATTGAGTATGTCTTATACCCGCCGGAAAGGTTATACACCTGTTCAAAACCGTTTTGCCGTAGAATACGTTCGGCAAGATATCCGCGCAGCCCCACCCCACAGTAGACTACAATCGGTTTTCCGCTAGGGACTTCTTTCATACGTTCACGGAGTTCGGTATTGGGAATGTTGATTGAACCGGGTAGTGCTGCCTGGGCATGTTCATCGGGATTTCGTACATCGAGCAGGGTGTACTCCTCGTTTATTTTCTCATCATCCCCGGAATCTACAATCTCATTCCACTGGATATGACGGCTTTGTCCTTCGAAGATATTCTCCGCAACAAAACCTGCGATGTTAACCGGGTCCTTTGCGGAGGAGTAGGGCGGTGCGTAGGAGTGTTCAATATTCTGTAAATCCCAGATAGTACCGTTCATCCCTATGATAGTTGCAAACAGGTCTATTCGCTTATCTACACCCTGGTATCCTACAATCTGTGCCCCAAGTACCCGGCCGGTGCGCGGGGCAAAAACAAGTTTAATGGACATTGGAATAGCACCGGGATAATAACCGGCGTGGTCGGTTGAATGGATAATAAAAGTTTTATAGGGAATGTTGAGTTGCTTCAGGGCTTTTTCAGGCAGGCCGGTAGAGGCAACAGTAAGATCGAAAACTTTGGCGATACCCGTAGCTATCGTACCCGGATAAGCTTTTGTATTACCGAATGCAATGTTATCGGCTACTATTCTTCCCTGTTTATTCGCCGGACCGGCGAGGGGAATAATCCCGGTGGTACCGGAAAGCGGATTTTCAAATTCAATTACGTCGCCCAGGGCATAAATATTCGGGTCATTGGTCTGCATAAACTTATTGACCACAATACCGTTGGTTTTTCCTATTTCAAGTCCCGCAGCCTTTGCAAGCTGATTCTCCGGTCTCACTCCAATCGATAAAATTACCATATCGGTGGGCAATCGACGGCCGCTGTTCAGTTTAACCTCAAGTTTACCGTCGACTTCGTTAAAAGAGTGTACACCGTCGTTAAGATAGAACTCGACATTCTTAGTTTTAAGATGCTGGTGTACCTCCGCGGCCATCTCATAGTCCAGAATATTCATTACCTGATCGGCCATCTCCACAATTGTGACAAAAATTCCCTGATCGTGGAGGTTTTCCGCCATTTCAAGCCCGATAAATCCGGCACCAACTATAATTGCCCTGGTAGGCTTCTTTTCATCCATAAACTCTTTTATCTTGTCCGTGTCGGGTACATTGCGGAGGGTAAAAATTCCCTTCGATTTGATTCCTGGAATAGGAGGGCGGACCGCCATTGCTCCCGGGCTCAGCACCAGCTTGTCAAAGCTCTCTTCGTACTCCTGTTCTTCATCTCTCTTTTTTACAGTTACCCTTTTGTTGTCACGGTCAATTGATATAACTTCGGTACAAGTGCGTACATCAATATGGAGGGTGCTGTAGAATTTTTCCGGGGTTTGCACAAACAGGTTTTCTCGGTCCTGTATAGTACCGCCCAAATAATAGGGGAGGCCACAGTTCGCGTAGGATATATGCGTGCCCCGTTCAAACATGATAATTTCCGCAGTTTCATCATTTCGGCGCAGTCTTGCGGCTGTTGTAGCTCCTCCGGCGACTCCACCAATAATTACATACTTCATACAATGCTCCTTAAAGATGATTGTTTTTATAAACTATATAGTACAATTAACTATATATAGAATATTTAATAATTGAAAAATTGTCAACATATGCCCAGTTTTTTCACAAAAACTCTATTACCGTCACAATAATAGAAAGAAGGGGGCGGCCTTTGGGCGGCGTAGCACCTACAAAATGAGAATGGTAAAATGAAGAAAACTGTACTTGCAATATCATAAAAACAATACTATATTATTTATGTATAACTCGATAAACTTGTTTATTAGTTATGAAAAACAAAGAACAGGAGTTTTTAATGGCAGGATCGGCAGTAAGGGACTATATTTCATCGGTTGGTGTAGAAAATGTGGACGCCGGCGCACTCGGCTATATTGCGGCGCTTGAAAAGGTAGCGCATGTTTCGCCGGAAACAGCGTCTTCCATTGTAAAGGAATTACGGGATCAAAGGAATAACTTAAAGCTTATTGCGAGTGAAAATTATTCTTCCCTTTCCTCCCAATTGGCAATGGGTAACCTCCTTACGGACAAATATGCCGAAGGATATCCTAATCACCGCTTTTATGCCGGCTGCGATAATGTTGATACAATTGAAAGTTATGCTGTGGAGCAGGCGAAAAAGCTTTTTAACGCTGAGTATGCCTACGTACAGCCCCACAGTGGTGCTGATGCAAATCTTATTGCCTATTGGGCGATTCTTGCGACACGGGTCCAGACGCCAATGTTGGAAGAAATAGAAGAAACTAACCCTGCAAAGCTAAGCCGCGAACAATGGGACAAAATTCGCAAGGCCAATGGTAATCAAAGAATCATGGGTTTGGATTATTACTCCGGCGGACATTTGACTCATGGTTACCGTTTTAATGTAAGTGCCCAGATGTTCGATGCATATTCTTACGGTGTGAATGCCGATACCGGTGTACTTGATTATGATGAAATAGAAAAAATGGCCATGGAAGTGAAACCCCTTATCCTCATCACGGGTTATTCTGCATATCCTCGTCTCATCAACTTCAAAAGGATGAAAGAAATTGCCGATAAGGTCGGTGCCGTTTTTCTCGTCGATATGGCCCATTTTGCGGGTTTGGTAGCTGGAAAGGTAATGACCGGAGATTATGACCCAGTGGCCCATGCTGATGTCGTAACTACGACCACCCATAAAACCCTTCGGGGGCCCCGGGGCGGGCTTATTCTGGCAAAGGAGGAGTTTGCCGAAGCGGTAGACAAGGGGTGCCCTCTTGTAATAGGCGGGCCCCTTCCCCATGTAATAGCCGCCAAGGCTGTTGCGTTTACCGAAGCCAACAGCCCGGATTTTGCCGGGTATGCCCAAAGGATAGTTGAAAACTCCCACGCCCTTGCTGATGCATGCGTGAGCGAAGGCATGAAACTCTCCTCGGGGGGTACTGATAATCATCTGATGCTGTTGGATGTAACCGGCTTCGGCTTAAACGGTCGTCAGGCAGAGAGTGTTTTACGGGAATGTGGAATCACCCTCAACCGTAACGCCCTTCCCGAAGATCCCAACGGCCCATGGTATACCAGCGGGCTTCGAATAGGTACTCCTGCGGCTACCACCCTGGGTATGGGGGCCGAAGAAATGCGGGAAATAGCGGCTATCATTAACTACGTGCTTTCCAATACCAAGCCGAAGATCCTTACGAAGGGAAAAAATGCCGGTAAGCCCAGCAAAGCGAAATACGATATTGATCAGAGTGTGATCGACGGAGCGATTCAACGGGTAGGGGATCTTTTAGTCCGTTATCCGGTGTATCCCGAACTTGATCTGGACTTTATGACAAAGCACTTTATTCAATAACACCTAATAACGCAGCAGGTCTCATTTTGGAAGTCCTAGGACTTCCAAAATGAGAATACCCACACCATCTTTAAGATAAACTACCTATCTTACACAAAATGTGAGCAGTCGCAATGTGAAAAATTTTAAAAATTTTTCACATTGCGAATTGCTGATAACGCAGAACCGGCGGTTGCTCGAAGTATATACCCCGGCTTTACAGGGACCGACGGGCGGAGGAAATACTCTTTCCCGTGGTCCGCCTGTTCGACGGGGTTTCCCCTCTCATCAAAGATCCGGTAATCGGCATCCTTCTCAAACAGGACGTTGGGTCCGATAAACTCAATCTCCCGGGTAGTATGGATCTGATTTTTTACATGTAACTCGTACATCCCCTCTTCAACCAGGGCGCCCACCGTACCGAGAAAGGTGTATTCCCGCAGATAACTTTCCGTGGTGGTTTTATCGGCATCCCGCTTTCCGAAATAAAAGCCGGTGCTGTACTCCCGGCGGCTGATTTTATACAGTTCATCACGGTACGGCCTCAGTTCCTCTATTTTTGATGGTTCAAAGCGTGTGGCTTCTGCACCGGCTTCTGCCACTGCCCCAGCACCGGGGGCATGGCTGCCGGCATCAAGGGTATCCAGATAATCCAGGGCTTTTCGATAACTGCGGGTGACCACCGCAGTATAATACAGCGATTTCATTCGGCCTTCAATTTTAACAGAATCTACACCCGCCGCCTTTAACCGGTCGAGATAATCGAACATGCACAGGTCTTTTGAAGAGAGAATTGTCGTGTACCCCTCTTCGCTCTCAATCACCGGAAAGTATTCCCCCGGCCGCTGCTTTTCTTCAAGCACCCGGTACATCCAGCGGCAAGAATGGGTGCAGTCGCCCCGGTTTGCGCTGCGATCCGCAAGATAGGTGCTGAGAAAGCAGCGGCCCGAGTAGGCCAGGCACATGGCCCCGTGGACAAAGGCTTCAATCTCCAGGTCCGGAACGGAGGCCTTTATTTTGGCTATATCATCCAGGGAAGTCTCCCGGCCAAGTATAATTCGGCTAAAACCCATATCTCGGTAGAATTTAGCCGCTTCAAGATTGATGCAGTTGGCCTGGGTGCTTAAGTGAAAGCGGGTTTTCGGAAAATTGCGCCTCAATACGTTATAGGCCCCCAGGTCGCTGACAATAAATGCATCGAAGGGATAACGGGCGATGTACTCACTCTGTTCTTCAAGGATTCGCAGATCATCGTTTTGAAAGAAGATGTTCATTGCCCCGTAGAGTTTATGACGACCCTTGATTTCAGCGATCCTACGCCACTCTTCGGAGTGAAAATTGTCGGCCCGTGCCCTCAGCGAAAAAGAGCGAATGCCGATATAGGCGGCATCCGCTCCGTATAAATAGGCATACTGAAGTTTTTCAATGTTTCCAGCCGGTGATAATAGTTCCATATCGGGCTTACTTTACGTTCGATTAAAAGACAATGTCAATCACCTCTTCCATCGATTCGACAGGACGGAAATCAATTCCCTTTTTCACATGTGCAGGAATTTCTTCCAGGTCTTTTACGTTGGCCTTGGGAATAACGATTGTTTTTACCTTGTTGCGCCGGGCGGCAATGGTTTTTTCCTTTAAACCGCCGATGGGCAGTACCTTTCCGACCAGGGACAGTTCACCGGTCATGGCTACCTTATTGCGGATCGTCTTTCCCCGAAGGAGAGAAAGCAGGCTGGTAGCCATGGTAATACCTGCAGAAGGCCCGTCCTTGGGTGTAGCCCCTTCGGGTATGTGCAGATGTATTTGATTGTTCTCAAAGTACTCCTTATCTATATCGTACTTGCCGGCGATATGACGCACATAGGTGTAGGCAATATTTGCAGATTCCTGCATGATATTACCCATCTGTCCGGTAAGACGGAACCCCTCTTTCCCGGGATTGCTTACCGCTTCTATCAACAGGGTGTCGCCGCCATAGTTGGTCCAGGCTAGCCCGAGGGCGGTGCCGGGACTTGAAGCCTGTTTTACCTCGTCCTTTCGAAAGGTTGGCTGGCCGAGATATTCTTCGATGTTATCAGCATTCAGTGTTATTGGGGTCTCCGCCTCATTCATAATCAGTTTTCTGGCGATTTTACGGTGAATTTTATCGAGGTTTTTTTCAAAATTGCGGACCCCCGCTTCGCGGGCATAATCGGTTGCGATTGAAGACAGGGCGGATTTGTTGTACCGCACATGCTTCTTTTTCAGCCCCGAACGGTCCAGCGATTTGGGTATCAGATATTTTTTTGCTATTGCAATTTTCTCCTCCTCTATATAGCCCGAGAGACGGATGACCTCCATCCGGTCCAGGAGGGGACGGGGAATAGTGTCCAGGGTATTGGCGGTGGTGATAAACAGAATATTTGAAATGTCAAAGGGCAGGTCCAGGTAATGGTCTCTGAAAGAGACATTCTGTTCTGGGTCAAGCACCTCCAGCAGCGCCGAAGAGGGGTCTCCTTGATAAGAAGCCCCCAGTTTATCAATTTCATCTATCATAAAAACCGGGTCCTTCGCTTTCACTATTTTAAGACCCTGAAGGATTTTTCCCGGCATTGCCCCAACGTAGGTACGACGGTGGCCCTTTATTTCCGCCTCATCTCGCATTCCTCCTACGGAAAAGCGAAAAAATTCCTTGTCCAGGGCCCGGGCGATAGATTTTCCCACCGAGGTTTTCCCTACTCCCGGTGCGCCCACGAGGCACAGAATCGACCCCTTTGTATCCTGTTTAAGCTTTCTCACAGCAAGATATTCGAGAATGCGGTTTTTTACATCCTCCAGACCGTAGTGGTCCTTCTCGAGTATTTTATGGGCCTCTTCCATTTCAAAATCTTCCGGCTTCGGTTCTTGCCAGGGCAGTGAAATAATGGTGTCGAGGTAGTTTCTGGTTACAATAAACTCGGAGCTATTGGGGTCCATCAGTGAAAATTTTTCCAGTTCCTGCTGGACCTGTTCCTTGACCTCCCCCTCAAGATCGAGTTTTTCGATGGCCTCTTTGAAGCGCATATATTCGCTGCTTTTAGAGTCGGTGGGCATGCCCAACTCCTCTTTTATCTTTTTCAGTTCTTCCTTTAGGAAATATTCGCGCTGGCTTTTCTCAATCTTCTCGTTTATCTCTTCCTGAATCTTTTTTTGAATCTTCAGCAGTTCCTGCTCTTTCTTAATGTACATCAAAACGGATTCCATCCGTTTGTACACATCCACGGTTTCAAGAATTTTCTGCTGCTCCTCCCTTTTGATGTTGAGGATAGAGGTAATAAAATCCGCTACCTTACCGGGATGATCTATGTTCACCATATTCAGTCTCATCTCTTCCGAAAACAGCGGATTGTCCTCCGAGAGCTGTTTCATTTCGGAAATCAATGAGCGGGTGAGGGCTTTTACCTCATCGGAAGAGTCGTTTTTATCGTCAAGGTATTCCACAGCGGCGCTCAGGGGATACTCCTCCGAAAGGAATTTCTTTATCTTGAAGCGCTTTAGGGTTGAGATGAAGATGTTGTATCCTCCGTCGGGAAGATTAATCTTTTTCACAATTTTAGCCACCGTACCTATTCTATGGAGTTCAAGCTCGTATTTCTCAGATGATTCCTCCTCCACACTTTCCTGTGTAAGAGAGAGTCCTATCATGCTGTCTCCGTTCATCGCCTTGTCTATAACTTCGATGTCCTGTTCATCTTGAATCATGATTGGAGTAAAGATGCCGGGAAAAATAGGTTTGCCCGTGAGGGGCATTATGAAAAGCCGGTTCGGCAGTATTTGATCAGCAGGTATAATTTGTCTGTCCGACATAGAGCCTCCTATTGTTGTTTTATGGTGTTATTTCTATGTGTCTTACAAGAAAAGGTAATCATAAATCGATGAGTATTCAAACTGAAAATTCCCAGGGAATCTCCCATGACTGTCTCCAATGGGAGAAACCCCTGTACATTGAAGCGGCGGTGTCGTATTATTGTGGTATGGGTCGAAATTTTCGCAGCAAAGGGGTAATTCTTAAGGCTTATAGAGTTGCCGAGTATCATAAGGGCCTGGTAATCATTTCTCCCGAGGTGGGAATCTTTCACGCAACCGCCTTCGGCGCGTACAAAGGGAAAAGCAAGCTTTCAGGGGTCACCGAGCCGTTTACCGAAGGCGACTTCTTGCTTTATCATGATCCGGTAAAGGATCGTTACAAAATAACGGACGTAATGCCTCTTACATATCATGAAGAACTGCGGACCGATTTAGATAGATACTATACCGGTTTGTTCTGGTCGGAGTTGTTAATAAAATCTTTCGGCGGGGGAAGCGAATACGCACAGCTGTATTCATTGCTTCATTCGGCCCTCAACTTTTTAGGGACCACCCGGCATATCGACCGTGCCAATCTCCAGTTTGTGTGGCGCTACCTTGATATAACAGGCTTTCTCCCGGATCTTTCAGTCTGTGCAGCCTGCGGTCGGCCAATTGGGCCGGGGGATATGCTGTTCTGGCGAGCGGGAGAGTTTATCGGCAGGGACTGTGCCTCTGCAACGGGTGAGCAACAGGAGCTGCACAGTTTAAGCCCTGCTGCAAGGAAATATCTTCTCCATACCGCTGGCTTGGCACCGGAAAAGACTGAGGGGATCGGGCTAAGCGGGAGTGAAATGGGGGGATTGAGGCAGTTGCTCTATGCCGTCCTAGAGGATGTAATCGGTTTTCAGCTCAACACGCTGCAAAAAGGAGTAGTATGAGAGTTTTTACAGCAATCCCGATACCAAAAGCCCTGCAGGAGCAGATTGTCCTTGATACAGCCCCCATTAGAGGCCGTTATCCACAATTAAAATGGGTTTCTCAGGGGGCCTTGCATATTACTCTGAATTTTTTAGGTGAAATTGAGGATGAAAAAATTCCGCAGGTTTTACAGACAATGGAATTGATTCAACCTGTATTTAGGTCCTTTTCCTTAGAATTTAAGGGGCTTGGTGTATTCCCGCGGCGCGGTCCGGCCCGTGTAGTTTTCTTAGAAGCACAAGAGGGGATACAGGAGTGTCGAGAGCTGCAAAAGGCCCTTGCCCGGGGATTAACCCGTTTCTCTGCTCCTGAACGAAGGAAGTTTAAACCCCATCTTACCCTTGCCAGGGTGAAGCACACTACCGACTGGCCTGACCCGGAAAATGAGGGGCATGATATTTCGGTTGGGTTTGAAGTAGATCGGATAGTATTGTATAAGTCGATTCTAAAACCGGAGGGCCCGCAGTACGAAGAGGTCGGGGCCGTTACCGCACAGAACAATTGAAGGGTACCTTATGAAATGGAATAAAGCTGAAATAGAAAAAAATACTGTTCGTGAATTATCGGGGAAATATGACGTAGATCTGCTTACGGCATCAATTTTAGTCCGCCGCGGTGTCACAGAGCCGGAGCAGATAAAGTTTTACCTTGAAGATGATCTTATGTTCTCTCACAATCCTTTCTTGTTTACGGAAATGGAGGATGTGGTCGACCGCATTCAGCAGGCGGCCCTTGAGGGCGAGAAGGTCAAAATCTTCGGCGATCGGGATGTCGACGGGATTACCTCTACGGTTCTACTTAAAGAGGAGCTTAAGAAACTGGGAATTGAGGCTGATTGGGCCCTTCCGGTGGGAAATGATCCCTACGGACTTACCGTCGAGGTGGTCGAAGAGTTTGCAGAAGCGGGGGGTGAACTCTTAATAACTGTGGATTGTGGAATTTCAAATGTTGAAGAGATTACCCGGGCCGCCGAATTGGGAGTAGAGACGATTGTGCTTGATCATCACAACCCCCAGGAAACACTCCCCCCCGCCGTGGCAATAATAGACCCTAAAATATCTGAATCGGGGTATCCCTTTCGGGACCTGGCCGGCTGCGGAGTGGTGGCAAAATTGATATGGGCTTTAGAGTTCAGCCGCACGGAAATGTATAAAGAGGAGATGGTGCTGCTGTATGCGAGACCCGGAAACGACACCGTGATACTTGAGGCCGTAAAGGTGTCCAATCTGATGGAAGTAGACCGAATGTCGGAAAATCTGGTGCCCGGTATGGTACGTCCGGACCAGACCCGGTTGGCAAATTTTCTGATGAATACTCAAATTCTGGTGTATGATGAGACACAACAGCGCAGGTTACTGAAAAAAGTATTTGGCACCGAGGTTGAAATAAACGTTATTGATGTGGCCCCGGAGATATGGAAGCAGTTTCCGAAGTTACAGAACATGAGTATTCTTAAGATGAGGGACCGAAGCCGTTCAAACCGCTACAACAGCAGTTTGGTAAGCGAAATTGATGTGTTCGTGAACTTGTTTCAATCTTATATATTGCGCCGCTATCCCGCCCTATCTTCAGAATATGATAAAATCCTCGACCTTGTGGCACTGGGGACTTTGGCCGACCTTATGCCGCTTCACGGTGAGAATCGGCTCTTAGTGAAACGGGGAATGCATCAGCTGAATTCAGTTGAAAGGGCGGGTATTCACGAACTCTTGCTGCAGCAGCGCCTGCTGGGCAAGCGCCTGAGCACCACCGATGTGGGGTGGCAGATTTCTCCGGCGATTAACGCGACCGGGCGCTTGGGGGTTCCGGACAAGGCGGCGGAGCTGTTGATCACCGAAGAAGCGGATATGCGTCAAAAGCTGGCTGAAGAGGTGTTGGGCTTAAACAAGGAACGGAAAAAGCTGGGTGATGCCGCCTGGAAGAAGGTGCTTCCGAAGGCCCAGCGTAGTTTTGACGAGCTCAACGGCCAGATGGTCCTGGTAAAGGACAATTCAATTCATCGGGGTATTACCGGAATAATTGCCGCCAGGCTGGTGCAGTTTTTCGGAGTGCCGGCCACGGTAGTGGCTGATCTGGAAAGCCACCTGGTGGGTTCGATGCGAAGCGTAAAGGGATTCCATCTTAAAGACTTTTTATATAATTTTGAAGACATTTTTTTAGATTACGGCGGCCACGATTATGCAGCCGGATTCAGCTTGAAACACGAACGCTTTGAGGAATTTCAACAACGCTTCAGCGAAGCAGTTGCACAGTTGAAACCCTCCGAACAAGTAGAGGACGTACTGGATATAGATGCGGAGTTACCCCCCGCCTATTTGAATCCCGATTTACATAAGCTGGTAGAGCAGTTTGAACCTTATGGAGAGGATAATCCGCCCATTATATTCCTGACGAGGAGCTTAAAGGTTGCAAATGTGGACCTTGTCGGCAAGGGAGAACAGCAGCACGCAAAGCTGTTACTTGATTCCGGGGGGTTCAAGTGGCCGGCAATATTTTGGCGGGCCGGCGACCGGGTAAACCGCGATTTTGCCCTTGGAGATACGGTAGATGTGGTGTTTCGCCTCGGACGGAACTATTTTCAGAACACTGAGACCTCTCAGTTAACAATTTTGGATATAAAAAGAAACTAGTATATGGGCAGAGCAAAATTGGCCCGTCCTTTGACGGCATTCCTCATCTTTTTTTTAATTGGCGGTCCCTCGTTTTTTGGCCCGGTTTCTGGCGGGGCGTTGCAAGCCCGGGAAACAACACCCCGGGAAACAAGCCCCTCCCAAAATCCGTCACGGCAGAGTGTGGATCTGCAGGCCCACCCGGGAGAGGTGCTTACAATTGACTCTAACGAAGAAAAAAAGCTTCACACAGTTGAAGTGCATTCCCCTGGTGGAAAACAGGTTGGAACATTTCAAAGTTTTTACATTAGAAATCCGGACACTGCAGGTCCTTCCAACAGTGCGATACAACGTGGGATCAAAAGGGTTTTAGTGCCGTTTTCATCAACTGCAGATACCGGAACATACCGTTTGTCGTTTTTTACCGAATCGGGAGAAGTATTTGAAGAGCGTAGTATTGAGATTGTGGAACGGGAGTTCAGAAGTGAAACGATTGCTCTGAATTATTCCCTTTCAGAATTGAGAAGTTCCGATGATCCGGAAAAGTACAATCAAGCCGTAATGATCCAGAGTATTTACGGCACCTTTAATTCGGACCGCTTACCCGGGGGGCTTAATTTTCGTGTGCCCCTTCCGGTCAAAGAATCCGGGGAATATCGAATTACCTCACACTACGGCGATCGGCGAATTTTCTCATATTCAGATGGCCGCAGCGCCCGATCTATTCATTCTGGTATCGACTATGCGGCACCCGTTGAAACCCCCGTAGTCTCGGCTGAGAAAGGGCGGGTTGTGCTGGCAGAAGACCGAATTATTTCAGGATACAGTGTGGTGATAGAGCATATGCCCGGTGTCTATTCTATCTACTTTCATCTCCACAGTCTTGAAGTAAAGAAGGGGGAAATGGTAGAGAAGGGAGAGCGGATCGGCACTGTAGGTATGACTGGACTGGCTACCGGACCGCATCTGCATTGGGAAGTACGGGTAAACGGGGTGGCAGTGGACCCAGCTATGTTGACACAAATTGATTAAATTGCGACAATGCGCTTCACCGTAAGTGGTGATTATAAAGAACCTGAAAGGGGGTGATGACAATCGCCTACATAAGAGTAGATGAAACCGAACCGCTGGAAA